>QHYN01000129.1 GCA_003224145.1 Acidobacteriota bacterium | reverse complement strand
ATCGAGTGCAAGGCGAAGATGGCGGACCATTTGATTGAGTGGATTACGCCGGTGCGCGAGCGGCGCGTGGATTACGAAAAGCATCCCAAGCGCGTGTTGGAGATTTTGGACGAAGGGTCGAAGAAGGCACGGAAAGTGGCGCAAGGCACGATGGAGCGGGTGAGAGAAGCTGTATTTGGGTGGGAGAAGAAGAGGAAAGAGATTGACGGCTCGGCCGGGAGCGCGAAGGCGTGAAGAAAAGGATTTAACGCAGAGGACACAGAGAGCACAGAGGACACAGAGAAGAAAGAGAAGAGAACCGGTCTAAATACCGGCCACTACAACGGCAAGATAAGAACGGAAGACGGCGAGGTAAACTCGCCGCTACATGAGAGAGAAGGAAGAGAGGAAGGGCACGATGTATCGTGTCCCTGCGAGAGAAGAAAGACGAATGGTGACGCCGGAGAGCAAATTGACAGGAAAAGGCGTGAAAAAGGCCGAGGAAGCGAACTGGGAGAAGAGCGCGGAGCGGACCGCCTCAGAAAGCGGCTACAAGATCCACATCCCGATGTATGAGGGGCCGCTGGACCTGTTGCTGGACTTGATCAAACAGCAGAAGATGAGCATCCACGACATTCAGATTTCGCTGATCACTGCGCAATATCTCGATTATTTGCACAAGCTGGAAGAATTGGACGTGGATGTGTCGGCGGAATTCATTTACATGGCGGCGACGCTGATCTACATCAAGAGCAAAATGCTGCTGCCGCCGGACCCGCTGGCGGGCCCGGAAGAGCAGGCCGCGGACCCGCGCGCGGAACTTGTGCAACGGCTCGTGGAGCACGAAAAATTCAAAAACGCGGCGCAGCTTCTATACCAGAAGCAACAGATTGAAGAGAACGTGTGGTCGAAGCCGGACAAGTCGCTGTACCACGACGAAGGGACAGAAGGGCACATCGTTGTATCGCTGGTGGATTTGGTGAAAGTGTTCCAGCAGGTGCTGGAGCGGCGCAAAGAAGTTTCGCGAATCGAGCTGCAACACGAACTGTTCAGCGTGGCGCAAATGATCGCGCAGTTGCGGGCGCAGATCATCGCGAGCGCGGAGAATGTGGTGAGCCTGATTCAGTTTTTTGAGGCTTGCCCTTCGCGGCACGCGATGATCGTGGCGTTCCTGGCGGTGTTGGAGATGGTGAAGCTGCAAGCGGTGGCGCTGGTGCAGGAGAAGCAGTTTGGAGAGATTTCGGTGAAGAAGGGCAAGGCGTTTGATGTGATGTTTGATGAGAGTGGCGGGATCAAGCAGATCGATGAAGAATACAAATAGGTGACAGTCCCGATAGGGTCGGGATCTTCGATCAACAGTTGAAGGTTGAAGGAAAAGACGAAGAATTTAACACAGAGGACACTGAGAGCACAGAGTGCGCAGAGAAGAGCAAGGCAAAAGAGGGAAAGCAGGTTTCTCGCTACGCTCGGAATGATAGCACGGCAACCCAGAGTGCTTGAGGGCTTGACGAAAACACGGTGGCAGGAATTTCCGCGAAGAGAGAGTACGAATGACGAATGAAGAACGAAGAGCGGCGTTGGAAGCGATTATTTACGCGGCGGATGAGCCGGCGACGATCGAGCAACTGACGAAGGCGCTGGGCGAGGAGAAACTGGCGGTGCAGGCGTCGCTGGATGAGCTGGTGGCGAGCTATGCCACGGAAGAGCGTGGAATCGAGATCCGCGCGGTGGCAGGCGGGTACAAGATGTACACGAAGCCGCAGCAACACGACGTGGTGCGGCGGTTCATCAAGAGTTTGCGGCCGCCGCTGCGGCTCTCGATGCCAGCGCTGGAGACGCTGGCGGTGATTGCCTACAAACAGCCAGTGACGTCGCCGGAGATTTCGGAGATTCGCGGCGTGAATACGGCGGGGGTGATCAGCACGCTGCTGGATAAGCGCTTGATCACGACGGCGGGGCGGAAAGAAGTGATTGGGCGGCCGATTTTGTACAAAACGTCGAAGGAATTCTTGCTGCGATTTGGCTTGAGCGACCTGGAGGAGTTGCCGAGCTTGAAGGAGTTTGAGGCGCTGGCAAGGGAAGCGCTCGGAAGCGATGAAGGATTGGCGCCGACGGATGAGAGTCTGACAAGCGAAGCGAGCATCAGTGCGCCCGCGGTTGAGAATCGCGCGAGCGCGGAGATGGAGGCGCGCGAGGAATTGCTGGAAGAGACGGCGGCAAATAACGAGGGAATGCCGGAAGGGGAGAGCAAGGATTCGCAGAAGGCGGCGACGGTTGGAGAGTGAAGAAGAAAATTTAACACAGAGATCACAGAGGTCGGCGCACAGAGGTCACGGAGAAGAGAAAGGCCAAATTTGGTTAGTATGGGACGCTGCCAAACACGGAGGCCAAAGAGAGCAGAGGAGATCGAGGAGAGATTCCTCACATCCTCAGGCCGACGCTTTCGAGCGAAAGCGAAAGAAAAGTCGGCCTGCTTCGTTCGGAATGACGCTGTATAAAATCGCGCATAAAACACAATAAGTTCGTTGCGGAACGAATATTCCAGAAAGACGAATCCAGACAATGCAGGAGAGATTGCAGAAGATTATTGCGCGGGCGGGGATTGCTTCGCGGCGGCACGCGGAGCAGTTAATTTTGAGCGGGCAGGTGCGCGTGAACGGGCGCGTGGTGCGGGAGCTGGGAACGAAAGCGGATGCGGCGCGGGACCGAATTGAAGCGGCGGGACGCGTGGTGAAGGCGGAAGAGCGGCGTGTGTACTTGGTGCTGCACAAGCCGCCGGAAGTGGTATCGGCGATGGCGGACCCGGAAGGGCGGAAGACGCTGAAGAATTGCCTGCGCGGCTTTCCGGAAAGAGTGTACCCGGTCGGGAATTTGGAATATGCGGCGTCGGGGCTGGTGTTTTTGACGAATGACGGCGACTTGGCCGCGGAGATTCTGAAACACTGGAGCGAACTGGAACAGGTGTACCTCATCAAAGTGAAGGGCATGCTGACGCTGGAGGAACTGGAGCGACTGGGAAAAGAGATTGGCATGAAGATGAAAACAGTGCGGCAGCCGGACGCGACACGGAGACGCGCGGCGAATTACTGGTACGAAGTGCAGATGCGGGATACGAAGAAAGAAGAGATGAGGAACGTTTTGTTTCGCGAGCAGCATCCGGTAGAGAAACTGAAGCGCGTGGGGCTCGGGCCGCTAACGCTGGAGGGAGTGCCAGACGGGAGGTATCGGCTTTTGCGGGAGCCCGAGGTGGCCGAGCTGCAGAAAAGGATGAGGCGAAGTAAGGAAATAAGAAACGAAAAGGCAGAAGGGAAAGATTTAACACAGAGGTCACAGAGAACGCAGAGGGCAAAGAGAAGAGAAACCGGTGAGTGATGGCTTCAGAACGATTGCAGAAAATTATGGCGGCGCGCGGTATTGCGTCGCGGCGCAAGGCGGAAGAAATCATTGCGGCGGGGCGAGTGACGCTCAACGGAAGAGTAGTCGTGGAACAGGGTACGAAGGCCGATCCGGAACGGGACGTGATTTGCGTGGATGGGAAGCCGTTGAAGAGGCCGGAGCGGCTCGTGTATTTCGTGCTGAACAAGCCGAAAGGTTATGTGACCACGGTCAGCGATCCGGAGGGACGGCCGACGGTGATGGATTTGCTGCCCAAGCGCGGGGAGCGCGTCTACCCGGTGGGGCGGCTGGATTATGCAAGCGAAGGATTGCTCTTTCTGACGAATGACGGCGCGCTGGCGCACAAGTTGATGAAAGCGGGTTCGCATGTGCCGAAGACATATCTGGTGAAGATCAGCGGAAAGCCCGAAGAGAAAGATATCGAGCGTTTGCGAGCGGGTATTTCAATTGAACTGGAAGACGGGCGGCGCGTGAAGACTTCTCCGGCGAAAATGCGGTTGGCAGAAGATGGCGCGAATCCGTGGTACGAGGTGATTCTGATCGAAGGACGGAACCGGCAAATCCGGCGGATGTTTGAGCGCGTAGGGCATCGCGTGGAGAAAATCAAGCGCGTGAGAATAGGACCGCTGGTGCTGGATGTGGAGCCGGGAAAATTTCGCGAGTTGACGGGGAGGGAAGTGAAGGGGTTGAAGCGAGCAGCAGACGGAGAATGAGGCAAAGGGCGTAAGGGAAGAAAAGCGCGTCCGTACAATGAGAAGGCGGGGACGCGCTAAAGCGCGCGCCTACAACACGTACGTACTAAGGCAACCAATATGGGCTTGACGGCTGGAGCAAGCGCGCCCGTTCCCACGAGCGGAAAATGTTTGAAGGTGGGAGAATACGGGAGGAACAGAAATCAAGAATTAACACAGAGGACACAGAGAGCACAGAGGGCGCAGAGAAGAGATTGGGGACTATGACGAAAACGATTGAGGAGCTGATACCGGAGTACCTGCGCGGGCTGCCCGTTTACGTTCCCGGGAGGCCCATTGAAGAGGTGGAGCGGGAGCTGAAGATTCACGCGGTGAAGCTGGCTTCGAACGAGAATCCGCTGGGGCCTTCGCCAAAAGCGATGGAAGCCGCGCGAGCGGTGTTGGGGGATTCACACCGGTATCCGGACGGAGGAACGCTGCGGCTGCGGGAAAAGGTTGCGGCGATGCACGGGGTCTCGCCGGAGGAAATTTTTGTGGCGCTGGGGTCCAGCGAACTGATCGACCTGGCATCGCGGGTGCTGTTGCGACAGGGGCTCGAAGGGATTACATCGGAAGGGAGCTACGCGCCTTTTTCAATTGCCATTCGCGCCAGCGGCGCGAAGCTGGTGCTGGTGCCGCAACTTCGTTTTGCGTTTGATTTGCAGGCCATCGCGAAGGCGATCACGCCGAGGACCGGCGTGATTTATCTGGCGAACCCTAACAATCCGACGGGAACGGCTTTCACGGGAGACGAATTCCGGGAATTCGTCGAGAGCGTTCCGGATGGCGTGCTGGTGGTGCTGGATGAAGCGTACATCCACTACGCGGCGAGCATGGGGCTGAGAGATTCGGTGGAAGCCTATCGCCGGAGAAAAAATCTGCTGATCCTGAGAACGTTTTCGAAAGTGTATGGATTGGCTGGCCTGCGCATCGGATACGCCATCGGGCGGCCGGAGCTGCTTTCCGCCATGAACAAATTGAAGACGCCATTCAATACGTCCGGAGTGGCGCAGGCGGCGGCGCTGGCGTCCCTGGACGACAAAGAACACGTCAGGCGCTGCATCGAAACGAACGCGGCCGAGCGGAAGCGGTTGTGCGAGGGGTTGGCGAAGCTGGGCCTGCGGCCGGTGCCGAGCGAGACGAATTTTGTGTTCCTCCCCGTGGGCCCGGGAGCGAAAGCGATAAGCGACGATTTGCTGCACCTGGGAGTAATTGTGCGGCCACTGGGATGGATGGGCTTCCCGGAAGCGATTCGAATCTCCGTGGGCACGGCGCAGGAAAATGACAAGTTGTTTGAAGCGTTGGGCCGGGTATTGGCGAAACGCAAAGGCAAGCCTGAGCTGACGCCGCGATGAGGGTGCTTTTTCCCGAAGGCTCGGAATTTGTCACCAAGGGCAGCGCAGATCCCATTACAGAAATCTTGAGCAAGTTCAAGACCATTGCGGTGGTCGGATTGTCGTCGAATCCGATGCGGCCGAGCCATGGTGTGTCGGAATATTTGCAGGGCGCGGGGTACCGTATCATTCCGGTGAATCCGAATGAAACAGAAGTGCTGGGAGAGAAGAGCTACGCGCGGCTGGAAGACGTGCCGGAAGGAATCGACGTTGTGGATATTTTCCGGCGCGCGGAGTTTGTGCCGCCCGTGGTGGAAAGCGCGATTCACGTGGGCGCGAAAGTAGTGTGGATGCAACTGGGCATTGAGAATGAAGACGCGGCGGAGCAGGCAAGGGCGGCGGGACTGTTCGTGGTGGAAGATGCGTGCATGTTGATTGAGCATAAAAAGAGAGCGGCAGGCCTGCGAAAGTAGATTGCCGGACAGCGCGAGATGGAAGGCCCGCGTGGCGATGCTGCGCGGGCGTTTGTGTTCCCGGGCGAGTCCCCGGTGAAAGACAAAGGATTAACACAGAGTTCGCAGAGAACACGGAGGTCACAGAGAAGAGGTGAAGAGGGATTCCCCAGGCCTGAAGGCCTGAGCTATAGCTCGGAATGAGGGAATTGCCGCCACGTCAGCGTAGGGGGAGAGGGAAGACGAGGAGACTGCGCTTGCCGGGGACCACGACGGCGAGGAGACGGCCGTCAGGAGAGAT
>QHYN01000128.1 GCA_003224145.1 Acidobacteriota bacterium | reverse complement strand
CCGGCCGGTACGTCGTTCCGCCGTCGAACGGCACGCCGATCAGTGCAACCTCAAGTTCCCCGGGCTCGGTGATATGCGGCAAGCGCATGAAGGTGGGGATGCCCGTGAACCGCGCGTAAGTCAGCGCGTCGGTGGGCTGGGGGTGGGGCAGGCGAAACCTCCGCCCGGTTGGAGGCATGGTTTGCGCATCTTAGTTTCCCGCCATGGCGAAAGTCAAAGGAGACAACCCTGCCGCCGCCTTCATCATCTGTTCAATCGTCCTCCTCGGTGCAAGGAGCGATGCTCGTGCGTTGGCTCATTCCGGCGATCTGTTTCGGTTCGGTTTTGCCGACCGCATCCGTCGCGATGCCTCAAAGTCACGACTTGGCGGCTGAGGCACATTCCAATCTATCCATAAGCAGTGAACCACCCCTACTCGACGAGGTCAGTTTCGTGGGATTGCGCTACATCGCCCCAGAAGCAGTCGCAGCGCACATAAAGTCACGTGCCGGCGATCGATTTGACGCCGATCAGGTGGAGCAGGATGTTCGCCTTCTCGCCCGTCTCGGCTGGTTCGATTCGATCGAAGTTGTGCAAATCGCTTCGAATCCTCTTTCCCCGCAATCTCGGGCGGGCCCGCAATGCGCCGCACTCCTATTTCGTGTGCACGAACTCCCTTTCCTTTCCAAAGTGGGGTACTCGGGCTCCCGCCTGCTTTCTCCACAGCAGATCGAAAAGATGCTCGAAGAGAGAAAGCTCGTGCCAGGCCTCGGCAAACCCGCGGATCCCGCGGCACTTCAACGAATCGCAGTAATGATTCGATCCAGCCTGAATGAGTTAGGGCACCCTGAGGCTTTTGTTCAGGTGCATCGCCAGGAACAAACAAACTACACGGTCACGGTTCGTTTCGAAATTGAGGATGGTCCTTATCTCCCTGTCCGTCGGGTCCGCTTCGATGGGGTTCCGGGCATTTCTGAAAAATTATTGCGAGCGCAAATGCAAAGCATCGCCCCGTGGAAACCGTTCGCGTCGCTTCGGAACAAAAACGCGTACTCCAAGGAAGCCTTCGAAGTAGATCGTCAACGACTCCTAGCGTATTACCAGGATCACGGATACCCCGAAGCGCGAGTCGGCAACGCGCGAGTGACCCGACTCAGAGAACAATCCTGGAAGCCGTTTCCCTTGCCGCACCACGCAGCACGGCCGGGTCTCTTGCTCTCCATTCCAATCGAAGCCGGTCCTTTCTACCGTTTGGCGTCCGTCGGAGCGACTGACACTTTGCAACAGGCAGTAGAAGCCCAGACCGGCAAAGCATTCCTCCTTCCCGTGACCCAGCAAGGACGCGCCTTTTCCCAACAGGATGTCGACAAACTTCGCCGCTTTTATTCCGCGTACCTTCGGCCTCGGAATTCGAAATCGGATACCTTTTCCTTTCAATCCGTGGATGCCACTCCCATCTTCGACTCCGAAAAACATTCCGTGCGCCTCAAGCTCGATCTCAGCGATTCGCCCCCTTATCTCGTGCGTCGCCTCGAATTCCAGGGCCTGCACAAGTTCAGTGATCGTTACGTGCGCCGCCGCATTCCTTTGCGTGAAGGGCAGCCGGTGGACGACCGTGCACTGGAATCAGGTCTCACGAGGCTGGCGCGGACAGGCTATTTCAAGCCAATTCGTAAGCAAGACATTCATATCCAACTCGACGACGCCCGCCGTACCGCCGACATCACCATTCGCCTCGAAGAAATTGGCCAACAGCGCGCCGCCTTCTCGGGAGGCCATGCCCAGTTCGGAAGTACACTGGGCATAGCTTATACGGTCTTCGATCTGCTCAACCGCGAAGAGTTGCTTTCCGCGAAATTCGAGGGAGGGCCGGAAAGCCTGCAAATTATCTTGGGCATCGCCAAAGAAGGAATCTTCGGCACGCGCGGTTCCCTCGCGCTCTCGGTTTTTGATAACGTTCTCCGGCCGCGATTCACGCACGGCGCGCAAGGACCTTTCTTCACGTCCCGCAGCCTGGGTATCAACGTTCCCTGGACCTACGAGTTAACCAACGCCGATTCTATCGGTGTCAATTACACTCTGTCTCGCACGACGTCCGACTACGCGCTTGGCACTCCGCCCGGTTTGACCGATCTGCCGCCGCTCGACCTTCGCTCGCGCATCTCTACCCGTTCGGTGGGAACGACTTGGGCTCACGACTCCGGCAACGAACGCCTTCTCTTCTCGAACTCGGCCTCCGGTGGACTTCTTGGCGGCGACGAGAACATGGTTCGCTCTTCCGGCGAATACGCGCGCATCTTCCGCGACCCGCTCTTCACGCCAAAAAATGCCTGGGCCTTTCGAACCACCTTCAGCGCTGCGGGAAGCTATCGCGGCAACATGCCGGTTTACTCCCGGTTCTTCTCCGGAGATGAATTCGTTCGCGGCCTTCGCAACGGCGAGCTTGGCCCCCTTGCGATGACAGAAAAGAGTGTCGCATCCGGCGCCGCCACGTTTTCCCCTTCTCCCGCTGGCGCAAATCTCGTCACCGCCGCGAATACGGAATATCGCATTCCCCTGGGGGGCGGGATGGAGGCCGCCGGCTTCTTCGATCTCGCCTCCGGCTGGCTCCTCCCGAATTGGCTCGGACCAACAAGACCCACCCTGCTCAACACCACGAACGGCGTTCTCCACGCTTCCACGGGTCTTGAGTTACGTTGGACGATACCCGGCGTCCAGGTTCCGCTGCGCTCCTACTACGCACTCAATGTCCTCCGCCTGGACCGGCTGATCCCTCTCTCGGACAAGTCTCTCCTGCATGCGCACAATCGATTCGGCGCTTTCGGCTGGGGGCTCGGCTCGCTGTTCTGAGCCGCGCGCCTGTATTACACTCCCTGCGTCATGAAACACGATAAATTGTTGAAGGAAGGTTCGCGCATTATCGAGCCCTACGGCGTCACCAAAGGTGAAAAATTCCGCCTCAAGGACCACGACCCCGCCGACACCAACGGCCTCAAGGACAAGCGCCAGGCGCAAAGCCTTCTCGAAGACGGCATCGCCTGTCTCAGCCACTTTCAGGAAATGCTTTACGCGCAGGATCGCTGGGCCCTTCTGCTCATTTTTCAAGCCATGGACGCTGCCGGCAAAGACGGCGTCATCAAGCATGTCATGTCCGGCGTGAACCCCCAGGGCTGCGAAGTCCACTCCTTCAAATCGCCCAGCAACGAAGAGCTGAATCATGACTATCTCTGGCGCAACCACAAGGTCGTTCCTGAGCGCGGCAAAATCGGCATCTTCAATCGCTCCTACTACGAAGAAGTGCTCGTCGTGCGCGTTCACCCCACCTTTCTCCGCGCGCAAAGACTCGCCGACCGCCTCATCACCAAACATATCTGGCAGGAACGCTACGACGACATCAACGCGTTCGAGCGCTATCTCACCCGCAACGGCATCATCATCCGCAAATTCTTCCTTAATGTCTCCAAAGAGGAACAAAAGAAGCGCTTCCTCGAGCGCCTCGAAGATTCAAAAAAGAATTGGAAATTCTCCATGGCCGACGTGCAGGAACGCACCTTCTGGAAGGACTATCAGGAAGCCTATGAGGAAATGATTCAGCAGACCGCCACCAAACACGCGCCCTGGTACGTCGTTCCCGCCGACAACAAGTGGTTCACGCGCCTCGTCGTCGCTGGCGCCATTCTCGAAGCCCTTGACGATCTCCACCTCGCCTTCCCCGACGTCGAAAAATCCAAGCGCAAGGAGCTTGCCGCCGTCCGCGCCTCCCTCCTCGCACAAAAAGATTAATCGCCAGCCGTCCTCATGTCACAGCCTTCAGGCTGCGCGCGCCCAATGCCTTTGTCGACGGACGTGCCGGGTCCTGATTTTCCATCCCATTTCTTCGAAAAACTGGTACCTTGCCTCTTGCCCGGAAGGTTAGGAGTACGCTGAAATTGCATGCGCAGGAGGAACCTTCAACCATGAAGCAAACGGCCGCGGTAATTGGCCTGGGATTCGTGGGCCGTGCGCATCTCGAAGCCCTGCGACGCATTGGCATCCCGGTGCGCGGCATGCTCGGCAGTTCGCGCGTGCGCGGCGAAGAGGTTCGCGCTTCGCTCGGTCTCGAGCGCGCTTACACCTCCCTCGAGGAATTGGCGGGGGACCCATCCGTCACCGTCGTGCACATCTGCACACCGAATCACGTCCATTTCGAGCAGGCCAGCATGCTGCTCCGCGCCGGCAAGCATGTCCTTTGCGAAAAGCCGCTGGCCATGGATTCCCGCGAGTCGGAAATGCTCGTAAAGCTTGCCGCGCAATGCCGCCGCGTCGGCGGCGTGGCTTACAACCTGCGCTACTATCCGCTTTGTCAGGAAGCCAAAGCCGAGGTCGCCGGCGGCGTGATTGGCCAGCCTCGGCTGGTCCACGGAAGTTTTCTTCAGGACTGGCTCCTTTTTCCGAGCGATTGGAACTGGCGTCTCGATCCAAAGCTCGGCGGCGAACTCCGCGCCGTTTCCGACATTGGCACACACTGGCTCGATCTGACGATGTGGATTACCGGGCGCAAAATCACGGAAGTCTGCGCGGACCTGGCCACCGTTCTACCGATTCGCCACCGGCCGCGTGGGCGCGTCGAAACGTTCCAGAAAGCAGCCGCCGTTGAGTACGACGACGTTCCCATCACCACCGATGATTACGCCTCGGTTCTGCTGCACTTCGAGGAAGAGCTTCGCGGCGTCATGACCGTTTCCCAAGTCAGTGCCGGGCGCAAGGCGCGGCTGTGGTTCGAAATTGACGGCAGCAAAGGCTCGCTGGCCTGGAACTCCGAATCGCCGAATACGCTGTGGATTGGGCGGCGCGACCGTGCGAGTGAGGAGCTACCGAAAGATCCTGCGCTGCTGAGTCCCGCAGCGCGCGGCTTCGCTGCTTATCCCGGTGGCCACGCCGAAGGCTATCCTGATACGTTCGTCCAGCTCTTCCGCGATTTTTACGCCTACCTCGATGCGGGAGATTTCGAGGCGCGGCCCCACTTCCCTACCTTCGCCAACGGGAACCACGAGTTGGTTCTCTGTGAAGCCATCGCGAAAAGCGCGCGCGGCCGCGCATGGATCCCTGTTCTCTGGGACTGATGCCGCAACTTCAGCGCGGGGAAGTGGAATATTGATAGCGGAGGCTGGGCGGCATGCGGTCGGAGCGCGTGCGCGTGTTGTATTCAAGTTGATACTTCAGATGCTCTGCGTCGCCGGGATACTCCTTCCCCTCGGGATACGGGTAAGGTAGCAGCGAATGACGCGGCAGCGGCTCTACGGTGAACGCGTGGGCCGCGTAAAAATCCAGATCCTTCTCAAAACCATCCGCATAGAAAAAGTAATCACGCACCCAGCCCGCGGGCAGCGCTGGAAGCGACTTGGAATCGAAATCGAGCTTCAGCCCTTCGCCTGAACCAAACACCACAAAGCGATCATCGGAAGCACGCAGCAGTTCACGGACATCGCCGTAGCGCGTGTAATTTCCGGCAGCGCGCGCGTACGGTCCGGTCATGCTGCGATGTGAGTAGGAATACGTCGTGTCGCTCGCCGGCTGCAAACGAATCTCGCGCGGATAGCCGAGAAAATCCAAAGCCGCCTTGGCCAGCGGCACTTGCGCAACATGAATCTCGCCTGTACCGGGCGTCTGGTCGATTCGAATCGCGTCCCAATAAATCTTTAGGTTGGTGACAATTCGAATGCGCCGCGTCCCGACAGGAAGCTTGCCGCTCAGGTTCGCAATCATCGTCCGTTCAAGACCTGCCGGAAAACCCATGTCCTCGACGACGCGTATCCACCTTCCCTGCTTATCTTGCGCTTCCACGTATGGAGCAACCACCTTGACGCCCGCCTGGTCCGCGGCATACATCGATGTCGCCGTGAAATAGTCCGTGTAACCATCGATGATCAGCCGCAAAGGCTTCTTCGCATCCCACTCCCCGAGATCCAGTTCAAGCCAGTGCAGTTTGGCGAACCCAATGAAGGGCAAATCTTCGAAATCTGTGACGTATTTGCGGTCTGCTTTCGAAATCAGCGAAAGCACGTCATGCCCCTGATCGTCCCAGGCATCCGCAGGCGCACGCGTATTCTGACTAGCGATCACGCGGAATTCCGGGAAGGGCGGCGAACTCACGAAACGTTCATTCGGGAAAACTTCGTAAGCCGCCGGATGATCGATCGCCAGCAATCGCACCTGGTCGAGATAGACCGTTTCTTCCATCGGCTCCAGGAAACGGAAACTCAACATTCCGTTGCGCGGTTTCACGCTGCGCGCGGGTACTTTCAGGTACTCGTCGGGGTCGGGAACATCCCGCTCTCCCGGGGCAATCCAATGGCCTACCACGCCTGGTCCGATCATGTCGGCAATGAATTCGTATTCGTGGCCGTTCCAGGAAAACAAAATCGGGCACGAGCTACCGCGACGATCCAGTTCCGCAATCAATTGAACTTTCTTCGCGGCAAGATTGATTTCATCCTGTGGCACGCCGGTTGGCCAGAGCAGCCGCACCATCTCGGCGTTTACCTCGGAACCCAGGCCAGCAAGAATCGGCGCGGCGTTCTGTCCTAAATAACCGGATGCTCCGGCAACCTCCCACTTTTGATAAAGCAAGCCCGCGTACAGCTCGACCTTCGTCCCGATGCCGCTCTTGTTGTCGTTCAGGGCCTTCAGGTCGATGCCCATCCAACTGTGTTGATTGCCACCCTCGTTGCGCAACACGACCGGGGCGCCG
>QHYN01000105.1 GCA_003224145.1 Acidobacteriota bacterium | reverse complement strand
CGCGGTCAGATCAAAACCGGCGACCGGTCCGAAAAAATCCGCACCTATAATTTCCCGCAGAACCGTGTGACCGATCACCGCATCGGCCTGACGTTACACCAGCTCACCGACGTCGTTGATGGCAAGCTCGCACCGCTGGTCGATGCGCTTGTTTCCCACTACGAAGCCGAGCGTCTCCAGCAGGAGCTGGCGGGAGCATAATCTTCTTAAGGAGGCGCCCCATGCTGACCCGTCCCGATGCAGGCCCCGGATGCTCCTGGATGAAGGGGTTACAGGAAAGTTTGCCCAAGCCAAGCGTTCCGCCGGAAACACCGAACCCGTGGTTTCGCTGGTTTTGGGGCTTTTATCTTTTTCTTATGCTCGTCCTCGTGCCTTTGACGCGGCCGTGGTCCTCCGTAAATTTGAACGGCACGCGGGAATACCAATCCCGAATGCGAATTGCCGGGATGCCGCTGATGGCTGTCGGAGCCCATCCCAGTGCGGTGATCGCCATTGGCGGACGTCCTACCGGGTTGATTGCCATCGGAGGCGTTGCCGTCGGTGTGGTGGCCATTGGCGGTCTGGCTTTTGGCGGCATCGCTCTCGGCGGATTGTCAGCGGCGATTTTTGCTCTCGGAGGTGGCGCGCTCGGCTGGTGGGCCATAGGTGGAGGCGCTGCGGGACGTTACGCTTTCGGCGGTCTGGCCTTCGGTGACTACGCCTACGCTGGAAACGGCGTAGCCTACGGCTATCACGAAGCATCCGGCCGTCAGAAGGAGAAACTCTTGGAATGAAGCCACAGGCGGCGCCGCTCGTCGTCCGTTCTGTTCTTCGTGAAGCCTTCGCGCAGTTGCGCGCTGCTGGCGTCCCGTCCCACACGCTCGCCGCTGAGCTTCTTCTCATGCATGCGCTCGCCCGCGATCGCACATGGATTTATGCGCATCCGGAAGAAGAAATTTCTGCTCCGAACGCCGAGCGTTTTTTCGGGTTGATCTCCCGCCGTGCTGCAGGCGAACCGACGCAGCACCTCACCGGCAAGCAGGAATTCTGGGGCCTTGAGTTTGAGGTCACCCCGGATGTGTTGATTCCTCGCCCGGAAACCGAACACGTCATCGAAGTCGCGCTGGACCGCCTTGCGGTTCGTGAAATTCGTGCAGGACGCCGTCAACCGCTTAGCGGTGAAGGACTGCGCATCGCGGATGTGGGCACTGGCTCCGGTTGCATCGCCATTGCCCTGGCGAAAGCACTCCCCCGTGCAACACTTTTCGCCATGGACATTTCCGAGGCCGCCCTTGCGGTTGCGCGGCGCAACGCCGAACGCCACGGCGTCTGTGATCGTATGCTTTTCTTTCAATCGAATTTACTGGAAGATCTTTCCGTTCCGAGACCACATGCCGCCAACGCCCTTCCTAATCCTTCCCCCACTGCAATCTATCGGTGCGACGCGCTCCCTCATGGAAATCCGCTATCTTTCGGCGTTCCTCAACCTGCCACGGGTCACTCTCCGTTTCGCTTCGATCTGATCGCAAGCAATCCGCCCTACGTTGGCCGCCGCGAAGCCGCAACACTGATGCGCGAAGTTCGCGAACACGAACCTGAAATCGCGCTCTACGGCGGTGAAGAGGGCTACGAACTCTATGCCGATCTCATCGCGCAATCGGCAAAGTATCTCCTGCCGGGCGGCATTCTGGTCCTCGAACTCGGTCACAACAGCTTGCCCGCCGTTCAACCTCTGCTCGACGCATCTACTTGGACCAAGGTCAACGTGACCAATGATCTCGCCGGCATCCCCCGCGTCCTTTCCGCCGAAAGATCTTGAAAGCACACGCCGAAAAGGCTTAGAATGTGATGCGAACTAATTAGTTAGTTCACGGCATTGGAGGATCGACAGAAACCATGAAAACGTCGAAGGCAGGGCGAGTCTTGAGAATTGTTCCGGCGCTGACCGCACGCACGCAGCTCGGACAAATCCTCAAGCGTGTTCGGGAAAATAAGGAACGATTCGTGGTCGATAAACGCGGCGAGCCGCAGGCGGTCATCCTCAGTGTCGAAGAGTATTTGAGGAATTTTTCCCGGCCAATCCCTATAGTCAAACAAATTCGACAAGAAGCCAAAGGCAAAGCTCTCGACCGAATGACGTTGCGAGCGATAAACCAGGAAATCAAGCGCTACCGTCGCGAGCGCCGCAAAAAGAATGGTTAGAGCTGTCCTGGACACCAACGTCGTTGTTTCCGCTCTCTTGACTCCAGAGGGGCCACCAGCACTCATTCTGGATGTGGCAACCACGAGACTTTTTCGATGGTACGTCTCCGAGCTACTTCTGGAAGAATATGGCGAAGTGCTGGCAAGAGCGCGGTTCGGGCTGGACCAGCGCCGAATCGCCAAATTCATGCTCAGGGTAAGAAAGATGGCTATTGTTGTAGTTCCTCGAAGGAGACTCAAGGTTACGATCGACTCCGAGGACAACAAGGTTATGGAGTGCGCACTGGAAGCGCGAGCGGACTACGTCGTGACGGGCAACGTCCGTCATTTTCCAGCCCGGTTTCACGAAGTTCGCATCGTTCGTCCGCAGCAATTCCTAACCGTTCTTGCAGCGCAGCCACGCTAAGGCATATTTCCGCGTAGCAATTGAATGCCTGTCCGAAAAGGGCGTAGGCTACTCGCATGCCGGAGCTCGCACGGTTTCGAGCAAAGCATGGAGCGTTCGAAGAAGCGAACCCGAACGCGATCTCCTCCATCTTGCACGTGGACATGGACGCGTTCTTCGTCTCCGTGGAGTTGCTCGAACGGCCGGAACTGCGCGGAAAACCGGTGGTGGTCGGAGGAAAGCCGGATCAGCGCGGAGTCGTTTCCGCAGCGAGCTACGAAGCGCGAAAATATGGGATTCATTCCGCGATGCCGCTTCGAACGGCAGGCCAGCTCTGCCCGCACGCGATTTTCTTGGATGGCCATCACGAAAAATATGGAGAGTGGAGTGACCGTGTCGCTACCATTCTCGGAAAATTCTCTCCCGTCGTGGAAATGGTTTCGATTGACGAAGCGTACCTGGATCTTGAGGGAACCGAGAGATTGCATGGACCACCTCTCGCGGCTGCGGACAAATTGCTGCGCACCATCACGCGCGAAACCTCACTTCCCTGCTCCGGCGGACTAGCAACCACAAGACTCGTCGCCAAAGTGGCTTCTGATCAAGCCAAGCCGCGCGGGCTGGTTTGGGTCGCTCCGGGACAAGAACAGAGATTTCTGGCGCCGCTACCCGTTCGAAAGATTCCGGGAATCGGCGAAGTAACAGAGAGAGCGCTGCGCGCGCTGGGCATTGAAACGGTCGAGCAGATCGCGGCGGTACCGCTGGAGAAATTGGAGCAAATTTTCGGGCAGTGGGGCACGGCGCTGTATCGCAAAGCGCGCGGCGGCGATTCCTACGAATTCGTGATTGACGCCGAGCCGAAATCGATTTCCCACAACCACACGTTTGGAGAGGATACGAGCGATTCCAATGTGATGGCCTCCTTGCTCAGCCATCTTTCGCAGAAAGCGTGCAAGCGGCTGCGCGAAGCGGGGCTCGCCGCGCGGACGCTCACGCTGACCATCCGTTACGCCGGGTTCGAAACGCACACACGTTCAAAATCGCTTGCGGAACCAACGCGGCTGGATTCCGATATTTACAGAGTGTTTCACCAGCTCTTTCGAACGCATCGCGACCCAAAAAGGAAGGTCCGGCTGCTAGGGGTAAGCTTGAGCGGACTGACGCACGGCAACGAACAACTCGATTTGCTGGAAGCGGAACGCCGCGCGAGACTCGAAAAGCTTACCAGCGCTGCGGACCGCTTGCGGGACCGGTTCGGTTTTGGCAAAGTGCAATTCGGCGGATCGCTGGGCTCCGAGGGACCCGAGCAGAGCCACGACGAATAGCGGCAGAATCCCAAAGGATTACGTCTCTGAGCGTAACCGCGCCGAATATCCTATACTCTAACGTTCGTCAGAGATTTCCCATGAGCGCGCCTCCAACTCCCGGTGTCTCTACTCCGGCCCCGCCTGCGAGCCTGATGGATCGCTTGCGCCATTTCTGGCAGCGCGTCAGCGAGGGCCGGCAGATCGACGATCTCTGGTCGCAGTTCGTAGCCGACGCGCGCGCCACGTATGGCTTTTATGACCGCGACGTCGACTGGGAAGAGATTCACAAGCTGCCGGGCTGGCGCCGGCCGCTTCATGTAGCCAGGCAATTTTTCTGGGCGCTGCTTATGAAAATGTCCCCTGCGCGCCGCGTCCTTCTGCTCATCGCTTTCGTCCTGCTGGCGTTGTCTGTAATCAACGAGCAGATGAACCTCACGGGAATTGCCGTGATGCTCTTCGTCCTGCTGCTTTCGCTGGAACTGGCGGACAAAGTCACGATGAAGCGCGACCTGGAAATCGCGAGGGAGATTCAAACCTGGCTGGTGCCTTCGCAACCGCCAGAAGTTGCGACCGCGAACATCGCTTTCGCGACGCGCCCGCAGAATTCCGTGGCCGGCGATTACTACGATGCGTTCTATCCGAACCCAGAGGATCGCGAGAAGCTGATGGTCGTCATCGCCGATGTCGCCGGCAAAAGTGTTCCGGCGGCGCTCCTCATGGCGACCCTGCAAGCAGGCCTGCGGACCATCGCCGGAGAAAATGCTCCGCTCGCCGATCTCGTGGCGCGGCTGAATCGCTATGCCTGCGCGCACAGCTTGAATGGCCTGCGCTTCACCACCGCGGTGCTCTCTGAATACAACCCAGTCTCGCGGAAGCTGACCTACGTCAATGCCGGACACAATGCACCCATTCTCCGCCATGCAAATGGTGCGATTGAAACGCTGGAAGTCGGCGGCCTGCCTCTCGGAATTCGGACTGCCGCTGATTTCGAGACCGCGTCCCTGGAGCTTAAGCCGGGGGACGCTTTGATTTTCTTCACCGATGGCGTCGTCGAGGCCTTCAATGAATCGGGAGAAGAATTCGGAAATGAACGCTGGCTCAGCGCCATCCGCAATCTGCCGGATTGGGATGCTCAGCAAACCCTCCAGTTTCTGATGGGGCGCGTCGATGAATTCGTGGGTACCACGCGACAATCGGACGACATCACCTGCATGGTGTTCCGCTGCAAGTAGCCCGCTCCGACAAACAGAAAATCGTAATCTGCTTTTGCCGTTGAAAGTGTCGCATAATCAGGCTATGAAGCCCCGGGAACTCGCCAACGAGATTTGCCAGACGCTGCAGCGCAACGGGTATCAGGCGCTGCTGGTGGGCGGATGCGTGCGCGACTTGCTCCTCGGCCGCGAGCCTGCCGATTACGACGTGGCCACCGATGCCACGCCGGATCAAGTCGTTGGACTTTTTCCGGATAGCATTGCCGTGGGCGCGCAATTCGGCGTGATCCTGATCCCCAGGAGTGGCTTGAAAGTGGAGGTAGCCACATTCCGCTCGGATGTCGGCTACAAAGACGGCCGGCATCCGGACAGCGTGGTGTATGCGAAGACGGCTGAAGAAGATGTAGGGCGCCGGGACTTCACCATCAACGGCCTGCTGATGCGGCACGACAGCGGCGAAGTGTTGGATTTCGTGGGCGGGCAGCAGGATTTGAAGGCTGGAATCATCCGCGCTATCGGCGAGCCAGACCGGCGCTTCGCGGAAGATAAACTTCGCATGATGCGAGCAGTGCGATTTGCGGCGCGCTTCGGCTTTGCGATTGAAGCGGAGACCTTCCGGGCGATCCACCGCCACGCAAAGGAGATTCATCAGGTTTCACCCGAGCGCGTTCGGGAAGAACTCACCAAGATGCTCATCGAGGGAGCCACGCGGCGCGCGTTCGAGCTGTTGGAGGAAAGCGGGTTGCTCGAAGAAGTCTTGCCGGAAATTGCTGCCATGAAGGGCGTGGCGCAGCCGCCGCAATTCCATCCGGAAGGCGACGTCTGGATTCACACGCGCATGATGCTGGAACAACTTCCCAAGGACGCATCACCGACACTGGCATGGGGAGTGCTATTGCACGACGTGGGCAAGCCGCCCACCTTTCAATCCGCAGCGGAGACCGGGGACCGTATCCGGTTCAACCATCACGTGGACGTGGGTATGCGCGTGGCGGAAGCCATCTGCCGGCGGTTGCGTTTTTCGAATGAAGACACGGAACAGATTGTGGCCCTGGTGGCAAACCACATGAAATTCAGCGCCGTGGAAGGGATGAAGAAGGCGACGCTGAAGAGGTTTGTAAGGATCCCGAAATTTGACGAGCACATGGCGTTACACCGGCTGGACTGCGTTTCCAGCCACGGCAATTTAGACTCGTATGAGTTTGTGCAGCAGTTCCTGACGGAGACGCCACCGGAGCAGGTGCGGCCGAAGCGGTTGCTCGGGGGAGACGATCTGCTGGAAATGGGGTATCCCCCCGGCCCGCAGTTTGCTCAGATTATGCGAGAGGTGGAAGACTACCAACTGGAAGGGCTCATCCGTACGACGGAGGAGGCTAGGGAGCATGTTCTTAGGAGGTTTGCCAGGACGGAGAAAGTGGGCCGATCGAGGTAGCCAGGGGCGATCGAGGGTCAAGCCCAGTGGTGATCCGCAGGCAGGCACGACCCGACTAATGTCCGTAATAAACACAAATAGAACGGGTTATATTCTACTTGCAGAAAAGCACGGAAAATGACGGCATGTGAGTGTAATATGCTAAGGTTTTCTGCTAGCGACTTTTGCATTCTTGCGCACCCTTTGGACGAGGTTTGCATCTAAGCTAGTGTAGCGTGGCTCCTCGGGAGCCATTTTTGGGGTATATGGGGACACTATGGCTGAGAAAAAGTTTGTGACACCGGAGGTTCTTGCGATCCTGCCGGTTCGGGACACCGTGCTATTTCCGGGCGCAGTCCTGCCTTTGACGGTGGGACGAGAGAGCTCCCTGGCACTGGTAAACAGTTTACAGGGCGACGACAAACTGCTGGGGGTGGTGGCGCAACTCGATCCTCGAATTGAGGATCCCGCTGTCGCCGACCTCCACAAAGTGGGCACGCTGGCGCGCGTGCACAAAACCGTGAAGATGCCCAATGGCAATGTGGTGGTCTTCCTGGAAGGGTTGCAGCGGATTCAGATCGTGGAACTGATAAACCTGCGGCCGTTCTTGCGGGCGCAGGTGAAACCGGAACCGGACATTACCGGAGAACCGGACAATGAACTGGAAGCGCTGCAACGGAATGCGCAGGATCTTTTCCGCGACGTGGTGAGCCACTCGCCGCAACTTTCCGACGATTTGCAGGCGGTGGTCGCAAACATCGACGATCCCGGCCGGCTGGCGGATTTCATTGCCGGCACGCTGCCCTCGCTCTCGACGCTGCTGCGGCAGGAGTTGATCGAGACGCCCAATGTGCGCAAGCGGCTGGAAATGCTGATCCGCGAATTGTCGAAGGAGCTGGAAGTTCTCGAGCTGCGTTCGAAAATTCACGAACAGGTGCAGGAACAGGTCAGCCAGAACCAGCGTGAATACCTGCTGCGAGAGCAGATGAAGGCGATTCAGAAGGAGCTGGGCGAATCCGACGATTCGACACAGGAAATCGACGAGCTACGGAAGAAAGTGGAAGAAGCCGGAATGCCGGCGGAAGCCAAGAAGGAATGCGAACGCGAGCTGAAGCGCTTGGCTAAGATGACGCCCGCTTCGGCGGAGTACATGGTTTCGCGGACGTACCTGGAATGGATGACCTCGCTGCCGTGGAGCAAATCCTCGGGTAGCACGGAGATCGACATTGCGAAGGCGCACGCGATTCTGGATGAGGATCACTACGACCTTGAGAAGGTAAAAGAGCGCATTTTGGACTACCTGGCAGTGAAGAAGCTGCAGCCGGGGATGAAGGGACCGATCCTGTGCTTCGTCGGACCTCCGGGCGTGGGGAAAACTTCGCTGGGCAAGTCCATTGCCCGGTCGCTGGGACGCAAATTCGTGCGCATCTCGTTGGGCGGCATGCACGACGAAGCGGAAATTCGCGGGCACCGGAGAACGTATATCGGCGCGCTGCCGGGGCAGATTATTCAAGGGCTGAAGCGCGCGGAAACCAACGACCCGGTGATGATGCTCGACGAAGTGGACAAGCTGGGACGCGACTTCCGCGGCGATCCCTCCTCGGCGCTGATGGAAGTGCTGGATCCGGAACAGAACAATTCGTTCCGCGATCACTATCTGGACGTGCCGTTCGATTTGTCGAAGGTGCTGTTCATCGCCACAGCGAACTGGATGGATCCCATTCCGGAACCGCTGCGCGACCGCATGGAAATTATCGAACTGCCCGGCTACACGAGTGAAGAGAAACTGCACATCGCGCACAAGTACCTGATTCCCAAGCAAGCCGCCGAGCACGGTTTGAAGGTCGGCGAGCAGATTGAATTCAGCGACGAAGGGTTACAGGAAATCATCCACAGCTACACGCGGGAAGCGGGCGTGCGCAACCTGGAGCGCGAGAGCGCCACGATCATACGCAAGCAGGCGCGCAAAATCGCGGAAGGCAAGACGGAAAAGATGATCGTGACGCCGGAAGTGGTGCGCGAGTTTCTAGGCGTGCCGAAATTCCGCACGGAGAAGGAAGTCGAGGAGCGCGTGAAGAGGCCGGGCGTCGCGGTGGGCTTGGTGTGGACGCCAGTGGGCGGCGACATCATCTTCATCGAAGCGACGCGGATGCGTGGTGGAAAGCAGTTCACCATGACCGGGCACCTCGGCGAAGTGATGCAGGAGTCGATGACCGCAGCGCTGACGTGGACGCGAGCGAACGGCGAGCGTTACGGGATCGACCCGGACTTTTTCCGCAAGCAAGACATTCACATCCACGTGCCGTCAGGCGCGGTGCCGAAAGACGGCCCGTCAGCGGGCGCGGCGATGGTTACGGCGCTGGTCGGCCTGCTCAGCGGGCGGCCGGTGAAGGACCGCCTGGCAATGACCGGCGAGATGACGCTTTCGGGAGTCGTGCTTCCCATCGGCGGAGTGAAGGAAAAGGTTCTGGGCGCGAAACGCGCGGGAATCAAGGAAGTGCTGCTGCCGGCAGACAATGAACCAAACGTCGTCGCAGATTTACCTCCAGAAACGCTCGGCGACATCAAAATCACGTATGTGCGCACGCTGGACGAAGTGTTGGAACATGCGCTGCAAAAAGATGCGGTGGCGCCGCCCATCGTGCCGCAGCCAGAACCGAAGCCAAAGCGCGCTGGCCCGGAAATTCCGAGAGCAATTCACTAAGAGCCGATCCGAATCAATGGCAGGGGCGCAGCGTACTGTGCCCCTCCCAAAAAACATCCTGCAAACCCGGTGAAGTTTGCCGGGTTTTTCTTTTGGACGACAGGCGGCAGAGTGGCAAGGAACTCCTGCTACCATGGTGCTGCGAGCATGGCGCAGGAAAAGAAAAATTTGGCGGACGCATCAGCGACGCTGGCGCGAGGCATTACGGAGGCGCTGCTGCGCGAGCGCATTGTGCCGCGCTTTGTGGATTCGTACGTCATCGAGAATGGGCGGCATGCACTGCAAGTGCACGCTTCGAATTACCGGGACCTGCTAACGCTGCTGCAGCGCGAGGCGTTACTGGCGCTTGCTGCGCGCGCGTTGGAGCTCGTTTGTAGCGAGCCGCAGCCTGCCGGCCGATCGAAGCCACGACCCATGCTGCGCCGGGATGCTGCGATTTTTCGAAGGAAGTTTCTGGCGGCGCTGACCCGCCAGCAGGGCTGGACTGCGGGCGACGCTCTCGAGTTTCAGTCCGACTTGCAGATGTACGAACAGTTGATCGAGCGCGCCAACTTCCCCCGCCGGAGCCGCAAGCCGTTCGAAGCGGCGAACCATCCATTCGTCGACCGCTGCGCGTTTCTGCTGGATTCGTCCTTTATGGAGAAGGCACGATTGGCCGCGAGCAAAACGCTGGCCAGCCTGGAGGAACTGGCAGTGCAGATTGTTCACTCTGCGGACCCAAAGGAAAACAGTTTCCGGACCCGATGAGCAGTGCGCAGGCGGCTCCCACCTAATTTTCGAGACGCAAAGTAAATCAGGAGAGGCGCTCGACCTGCACGGCGGTGCCGTAGGCGAGCACTTCGGTGACGCCTTGCATCACTTCCGTCGCGTCGTAACGCATGCCAATCACGGCGTTGGCACCATGCTCTCCGGCGTGTTGCAAGAGAAGCTCAAACGCATCTTCCCGTGTTTTCTCACAAAGATCCGTAAGTATGGTGATGTTGCCGCCGACAATGGTTTGCAGTGCCGCACCGAGATTTCCGATGACGCTGCGTGAACGCACCACGATGCCGCGAACAATCCCAAAATTTCTGACAATGCGGTACCCAGGCAGCTCGACCCCCGAAGTGACCATCCCCGCGTCTACTCTTGTCATTCTGCTTCTCCTTGGAGGAATGGAACAGACGTTTACCGGTGCGATTCTAACCGCTTGACGGGCACCGTGCGAACAATCTTCCTCTGCTATTCTCTGAGAGCGTGGAAACACTTTTCTATCTCCTGGCGGTTTCTCAGATCCTGCTGGGTGCGTATCTGGTTTGGCAAGGATTGCAGTGGCTCGGCTATGTGCGCCGTCGGCTTCATACCGATCCGGGTTTCTATGCGCCGCGCGTGGCCGTACTTTGTCCGTGCAAAGGGATTGAGCCCGGGCTCGAGCGCAACCTGATTTCGCTGACGGAGTTCGAGCGGCAGAACTACGAACTTTTTTTCGTCCTCACTTCGGACAGAGATCCTGCGCGCAGCATCATCGATCGGGTGGCGAAAAACTCCCGAGTGAAAACACATGTGGTGATTGCCGGAAATCCGGTAAATTGCGGCGAGAAAGTGAACAACTTGCGCGTTGCCGTCGAACAACTGCCGGAAGAATTTGAAGTGCTGGTATTCACGGATTCGGACGGCCGCCCCGGGAGATTCTGGCTGCATCGCCTGGTGGCGCCGCTGGGAAACCCCACCATCGGAGCCACCACCACCATGCGTTGGTTCATTCCCAACCGCGCCAATTTTCCGACCGCGCTTCTCGCGGCTTGGAACGCACCGCTTGTCACCATGCTTGGGGAGCAAAAAAGGAATTTTTGCTGGGGCGGAGGCACGGCCATTCGCCGGAACATTTTCGAACAATCCGGTGTGGTGGAGGAATGGAAAAATTCCGTCAGCGATGATTATTCCCTAACTCACGCGCTGGAACGCATCGGACGGCCGATCGTTTTCCTGCCGGAATGCATAACGCTTTCCTACGTGGAGACCGACTTTGAAGGGTTATTGGAG
>QHYN01000204.1 GCA_003224145.1 Acidobacteriota bacterium | reverse complement strand
TTTCATTCAGTGTAAGAACGGCCATTGCAGTACCTCAAAAGTTTTCAGTGATCAGTTCACAGGATCTCAGTAAGAGAAAAGGAAGTTAGATGAAAAAGCGTTTCCAGTTTGCAGAGGAGTGCAGGCTCCCCGAAAGGGAGCGGAAGGCGGGTCAGCTAATAGAACGCGGCGTACATCGTTTTGCTCAGCCCTAAGAATAACGCCGATTTCAAGTTCTTGCAAATCCCGATCGGTGTGAGGTTCCGATTTGTGCGTTGCACACCCAAGTGCGTCGATGTCGGTGAGCAAGTCAGAGCCTATGAATTTTTCTTGGATATCTCTGGAATTTTTTCTGAAACTAATTGCTCGAATGCAGCTAGCTTTTCGGTAGTTTCGAAAACACGCTTCGGAATTACCGAAAATGAATGGGTTCCGTGATAGAGAATGAATGAGTGAGGGTCGACGAGTGCGCGACTATACATGGCCCATTGGAGTTGGGAATTGATATGAGCTGTGCGGAAATGAATGCCCTCTGGTGAAAACGTAAGTGAATATTCATCGCGAAACTTAGGCTCACGACGGAAAATCAGCTTAGGTATGACGCCAAATGTTGCGACTAGCATCAGGACTAATACGGCCGAAAGGCAAACTAGACCGATGCCCCATAAGCGTGAATCTCGTGACTGCCACAAGTAGACACCTAGCAGGGTCGTGACCACGGCTACTGCGACATCGAGTTTAAGTCTGAGGCGCGAAGCGTAGTGAGCGCGCATCGCTCGGACGTAGTCTAGCTCTGAGTATCGGAACGAAAGGTGAATTGTCGAATCCATTGAATACTCGATGCATCTACTCTACTGGTTCAGGCCGCAAATGTCCCGTTGTCCATGGCAATCGGGAACTGATCCACCCTCCAAACCATCCTGTGGCGCTGTTGCTCTGGCGCGAAGCGGTATACTACGATGCATCCACGACTATGAGTGAAGCGGTGCGAACATTACTGCAGAGGAGCACCGAGGCAGCGCGGGAGGCATCGCGCGAGAGTGAGCGCGAGGCGGATCCGGGCTTCCTGTGGGACTTCTGGTATCCGGCGGCGCGAAGCACGGAACTTCGCGGACAGAAGCTCGCGAAGGCGCTACTGCTGGAAGTGCCACTCGTGCTGGGACGGACCGCCGAGGGAAAAGTGTTTGCGATGCGGGATGCATGCCCGCACCGGGGAATGCCGCTATCGTACGGCCGCCTGGAGGGCGAGGTCGTCGAATGTCGCTACCACGGATGGCGGTTTGATGCGTGCAGCGGCCAATGCGTCGAAATTCCATCGCTGACGTCGCAAGATAAACTGAAAGTGGAGCGCATCTTCGCGGGGCATTATCCCTGCGAGGAGCGCGACGGGTACGTCTGGGTGTACATGAATGCTCCAGACTCGCGGCTGCCGGAGAAAATTTCGCCGGCGCCGGCGCTGGCGGTCTTCAGCGAGAAGTACAAGATCACGCATCTTTCGTGCGAGCTGCCATCACACATTGACCACGGAATCATCGGATTGATGGACCCGGCGCACGGGCCGTTTGTGCATCACTCGTGGTTCTGGCGGAAACGCGCGAGCATTCACGAGAAGACCAAGCAGTTCGAGCCCATCCCGAACGGTTTCCGCATGAGTCCGCATACGCCGAGCACAAACAGCGCCCCCTACCAGTTGTTGAAGAAATTTACGGGCGAGCCGGTGACCACGACGATTGATTTCGTCTTGCCTAACTTACGCACGGAGATCGATCAAAGCGGGAAGCTATGGTTTTCCAGCCGCGCGACGGTGACGCCGGTGCAGCGCGACCTTTGCCGGATTGATTTTGTGGCGGCGTGGAACTTACCGCTTCCGGTTTTCCTCTTTCGACCGTTTGCAAAAAAGTTTCTGCGGCAGGACCAGCAGACCATGATCCAGCAGTCCGAAGGATTGAAGCACAATCCGCGGCTGATGCTGATCGATGACGCGGACCGGCAAGCGAAATGGTATTTTGCGCTGAAGGCGAATCTGCTCGAGTCGCGGCGGACCGGGACGCCGATGGTGCATCCGATGGACGGGCCGGTGACGCTAAGGTGGCGGTCGTAGAAAGTCGGACAATCCTCAGTTATCCGTTGTCCCCTCCCCCTGGGGTTTTTCGTAAGTGTTGCAGCTAAAGGATTTAGCGGTAACCGTAAGTGATTTAGAATCAACAGTTGCGAGGTAGGTTTGTAGGTGTTGATTCTAAAAGGGTTTCGGCGATTCGCGGAGGCGGTAGTTGGAATCAAAATGCGCAGCGTAGGGATCCCTATTGGGGGCGTTGGGCTGGGATTGCGGAGTAGATTGGGTAGCCGGAGGTAGAATTTTTGATTGAGATGCTCTTGTTGGGGCTTGGTTTGTGGGTGCCGGGGGCTCAGCTGCAGGCGATACGGCCAGGGATGCGAGTGGTGCGGCTTGGTTGGCAGGTGCCGGGGGCTCGGCTGCAGGAGATAAGGCTAGGGCTGGGGGTGGCGTGGTGTGGTTGGTGGGGGAACCGGCTGGGGCTGAAGCTGGGGCAGTCTGGGGAGTAGTTGGTTGTGGAGCAGAGACTGGAGTTGAGGCCGGAGTGGAGGCTTGAGCTTGCGGCTGCGCCGACTGGCATTGGGATGATTCGGGCTGGCCGGGTTCAGGGTCGGGTGGGAAGCGGTAGTCGAGATTGCCGTTGACCGAGCTGCGGATGGCTTTGCGCCAGCCGTCGGTGCCGAAGGCGTTGATGTATTCGTCCTGAGAGATGCGGATGGCTTGGACGAGAGTTTGTAGGAGATAGGCGATGGTGGAGGCGGCGCGGGGTTTGACGTGGCCCTGGACGACGGCGGGAATGAGGCGTGCGAGGGCGGTACTGAGATCGTTGGCCGAGAGGTAGTCGCCGGAAAAGAAGAAGGCGAGGTCTTTGCCGAGTGTTTCGGCGGCGCAGGCGCGGGCCTCTTTTTGGGCGTGATCGTAGCAGAAATGCGGGTGGCTGCTGGTGCGGGGGGTGCGGCAGCGGCGGCCATCAGTGAAGGTGAAACGGCACAGGGACACGCGGTCCTTTGGACTGAGAGATGGCATGGTTTTTCTCCTAAGAGTTGAATTTGGGATTCGCTAAAAAAAAGAGCCGACGCGGATGTCGGCGGCACAAAAAGGAAACGCCTCGCAAGGATGCGAGGCGCACTACCGAACGGGAGTAATGATACCCGAGTACCTAAGAAAAATCAAGGAAAATTGATGGAATTGGAACCCTACGTTACGCCGTCGCGGACGTCAGACACAGAGCTGACGGATTAGCGGAGGCGGGAGAGGTCGAAGTCGACGGCGACGGGATCGCCTTCGGGCGGAGTGATGTCGATGCTGGCGGTGTCGGAGCTGAAGGCGGTTGCGGGTAATTTGAGATGGATGATCGCGCCTGTGAGGCGGCAACCCCCCTCTGAAGCACAGAGGTAAGTGGGTTCGCCGGTGAGGTCATCGGTGGTGATCTCTTCGTCACCATCGAAGACGCGGAGCTCGAACGTGCGCCAGAAGCTGGAAGAGCGGAACTGGTAGCCGATGGGAGAGCCCGAGCGGGAACTCGTGGGCCTGGTAATCAAAGCGCCATAGGATTGGGTGAGCAGAATCTCGATCGAGATGGAAACGATTTCATCGTCGGCATGATGATCTTTTGCGGCCTGCTGGGCACTGTAGTTCAATTGCCGGCTGGAATGCTGGACGAGAAGAGCGAAGGGCGTGAAAAACGTGACGGCATAAATGTGAGGGCCTGTGGAAGGCGGAGGCAGGAATCTGGTGTAGCGGCTGAGAAGGCGAGCCATGAAGTCGTCGTGGCGCTGGCCAAGGAAGTAGGCTTCGCGGACAGCTTCGTCGGACAAAGGAGTGTTGAAGGCAGAGCAGGGCGCGGGTAGTAGTATGGCCGCAGTGAGGAGCGCGAGGAGGGGGCGGAAAGATGAAGGCACAGAAGGTATCTCCCTACTTGTTAGACGCGTAAGAATGATAGCGCGGTTTCGGGGCGAAGCGAACGGCCGATGAGAAGGGGTGCTCGGGACAGTTTCCGGTGGGCGCGTCTCATTAGCTAGAAACTATCTCATAATGGCTGCGCCGAACATAGGCCCTGGAAACCTTTGTTTTCGATATTTATCTTTCCGATTCTCGCCCGCCCGGGCGTATCATCTGGTGATCAGCACCATGCCAGCCTCCGTCCAGGCCGCGTCCCCCCACCAGGGTCCGACTCTGGGCCACAAACTCTTTCTTGCCGTCACCTGGATCCTCAAAGGACTCTGCGCGCCGGCCTCCCCATGGGACCGATGGTGCTGCTCACCGTGCGTGGCCGAAAGTCAGGAGAGCCTCGCACCACTCCCTGTAGACCTATTCGAGCGCAATGGTCGCAGTTTTCTAGTCTCCACTACATCGCCAGGAGAGCTCCAATTGGGTGCGCAATCTTCGTGCGGCCGGTGAAGTGAAAGCGTACTCAGCCGAGGGTAGCAGCCTCCGACCCATCACTGTTGTGGATTTGCCTCCAGAGAGCGCCGGGGCCGTGCTCAAAGAGGTGTTGGGCCCTCGCCAGGCATTGCCGCTACGCGGGTTCGTTCTCCCGCGCACCTTTTCCGTTCCACCCGACGCACCTCTATCCGACTTTATAACTGCCCCCCGCAGCCACCGCGTTTTCGAGAACGTTCCTGCTCGCACTGTCTAGCCGACTTGCCGGAAGACTGGTATTGTCAGGGCTTTATCGTGAAGCCCGCTTATCGGAGATCTGCTCAGCTGATTTCGACGTCGATTCCACTTCTCCGATAAGCGCATTATTAGGCATATGGATTATTTCCGAGTATCCCGTCGCTCATCCACAATCTCCTTCTTGTCTGGGGGCCCATTTGTTTTAGGACAACCTGGCGGGCCTGGGGCACGTCTTCGAATACGCTCAGTGTGAACTGGGGGAGCTTCGGATGTAGGAGACGGCCTGGTAGAGATCGAGGCGGCCGTTGCTCAAATCGGAGGAAAGGGGCACGGCGTTGGCCACAGACTTTTCGGCGCAGGACTCGTTACAGTTGGCGCTGACACTTAACAAAAGGGCGGCCGCGCCTGAAACCATGGGCGTGCTGAACGATGTTCCCCAGCCGGCCGCGTAAGTGCCGAAGGGATACGTGGTGATCACGCCTTCGCCTGGGGCCGCGACCCAAACAAGGTCCTCACCGTAATTAGAGAATGTCGAGCGTGTATCATCGTTGGCGGTGGAGGCTACACCTATGACACTGGCCAGCCCGGCCGGAAAGACCATCTCTTCCTTCCCGTCGTTGCCCGCGGAAGCGACGCAGATCACCTGATGGCGAACGGCATACTTCGCGGCTTGGGCCATTTCCCAAGAATAGGTTGGGAGGCTGAAACTCATGTTGATAACTTTGGCGCCATTTTGCACGGCAAAATAAATGGCACGCAGGATGTTTGACAAGTAGCCGGTGCCGTCGGCCTGGAATGCCTTCAGAGGCATGATCTGCGCTGTAGGCGCCACGAGATGGATGATACCAGCGACCATAGTCCCATGACCGAATGCGGCATATTGCTGGCCTCCATCGAGGACCGCGGCCGTAGATTGGTCCAACACCGCGGCAGTGGATTGGTTCACATTGGCGATGTTCGTCGAGTTGGGCGGTGGGGGCGCTCCAGTGAAGTCATTCATCTCCGAACCAACAGGCTGATTCCGGGTGAAATCGTAACCGGGCAGCAAAACGGGTTGCAGAACCGGATGATTGGGATCCACTCCTGTGTCGATGTCTGCAACGATGCCGACGCCGGTTACGTTGAAGGCAGATTGTGTGTCGGGGAGCCGGACGATTGTGCCGGCGGGCTGCGCGACGTAGCCGTGCCACACGGTAGTGCCGAAATAATTCACCGGGGTGGAGTCCCAGAGCCCGCCAGGCGCGGCGGGAGTAGTGGACTGCATAACTTTCAGCAGGGCGTCGAGTTCCGCGTTTGTGACTCCTGGCTGGCTGCGAAGCGTTTGCAGGAAGGCGTTGGGATCGATCCCGGATGGGGCGGTGACCAGAAAAACCTTGCCGAGGCTGCCATCGATACCGCCAGCCACATTGCAACCAAGCGTGAGGCAGAGTTGCTGGAGAGGAGCGAGCCCGGCGGGATTCCGGACGATGAAACGGGTGTAGGTGGTGGCCGGGGCCGTCGCTGAGAGGCTGGTGGTTGTAGTGGAAACTACCGATAAGGTCTGCGGCGCGGCTCTCGTCGCCGATAACAGACAGGCGAATAGGAAGAGGTACAAAATCCTACATTTCATGTGCTGCTCCTCGCCTCATTTCGTAAGCCTTCGGAACTGAGGATTTGCGACCGTTTAAGAAAACCTCCCGGGGTGCGCTATGCAGCTCCCGCAACACCTCGTTGGAACCACTCCTGACGCGGCAAAACGAGGGATATCCACTGGTTTGCAGCGGTTTCGATCTCCAGTTTGACGTTCTGCTCCAAGTCGAGCTCGAAATGGAATTCCCCGAACTTGTTGGTGGACGCGACGGCGATTGGCCCCTTGGGGCCCTGGAGCGCGACCGAAAGAGCATCCAACTGACGTTCCGGCTCGGCGGAATCCAAGAGCTGGCCAACAAGTGAGATGCGACGGGAGTCGGTCTGGGACGGCTCGAGGGCGAGATCAACCATCAGGCTATATGCCTGGTACACAAACCGTCGGCCGGCAGGCTGCGAAATCCGGATGCCGGCGGGCGCGGGTTGCAGAAAGCTGTCAAAGATGAGGCGGGCAGAGTAGATGACCCGGCGAACTACCGAACTCGGCTGGGGCAAGGAATTGAGGGTGTCCCAGAGGTCCTGAAGCAAGCGTTCCCGCCAAATTCGAGGGAGAGAGTATTTCTGAATCAAGGCAGCCACTTCCGGGTCGTGACCCTCACCTGTGACGATAATGATGCGGCCACGCAGGCGACGACAAATTTCATCAAGCCCGGAAAGTCTCGGCGAAGTTGCGGCGGTTGTGCGATGCGTATCCGCAATGGCGGCGTCAGGGTTTTCTTGGCCAAGTTTGGCCAGAGCGTGCTCTATGCTAGACGCCATGACACAGTGACAGCCCATGCTGCTCAAGAAGACACGTATGGTGTCGCGTGCCCAGGGATCTTCCGCAATGACCAAGATTCTCCCCGGTCCTCCACCTGTAGACCCGGGGCTGACCGCAAAAGAGTCATTTTCCCGCATCGGCGAACCCCTTGGGCACGCAGGCTCACACGGGAACAGTAGGCCTGCAATACGGAAAAACCCCCAATCTGGCTAGAGGTGTAAACCCGGTACTAACCGCTGGCACGTGATTTGGAGCGGACTTTAGAAAGGTTTGGCAAGTATTGGGGGTTACCGGACATCTCTAACAATGTCGGCTCTGTCAAACTCTTTTTGATTAGCAGGAAGGCCAGCGCTGTGAGTGGGCCCACGCCAGGGAGCGTCATCAGCCGCAATGCTTCGGGCGGTTTCTTGGCTTCTTGCTCGACGGCTGCGGTTAACTCCTTGATGGTGGGGTCCAAGCGGTCCAGCAGCTCCAACAAATCTTGCCGGCGCCGTGTGGCCCACGGAGCTAACAGCAACGACACTAACTGGGTCCGTCCCGCTCACTCCACAGTCCTGGTTTGCGTCTCAGCCCTTCGTTCATGGCTGCGGCCTGCAGCTGATTCATGATGCGCATCCTCATCTGCACCAGTCGATGCCGATGCCAAAGCAATTGCCGCAGATCACGATTCGCCGGACTGGGTACCCAGATTCGAGGAAAGCGATCTTCCCACAGCAGCTTCAGCAGAAGTTGGGCATCCTGGCGATCGGTCTTCTGCTTCCGGACTCGCTTGGTCTTTATCTCCGCCGCATCTCCAATCCACAGCTCAAAACCCAGTTCTGCCAGGAGCCGCTCGAACCAGCGTGCATATCCGGTGGCCTCCATCCCCACGCGAACGCTGACTCCTCTCTGCTTCAGGTCCCGATAGAACTTCTCTGCTTCCATCACTGTGGCACAGTCGCCGTTCGTCGCACTCCCTAGTTCCTTGATCCATAAACGCGATTTGCTGAAAGCTCGGATGATAATCTACGCCTATAATCAACATGTTCGGCTCCTTCCTCCCGAACTCTGGTCGTTGAACAACCACAGTCTACTAGGGTCGAGGGAGCCGACATCGTTATGAAATCAAATGCGTTTTTGGGAGGCGGTTCCGTTCTCGCGACCAAACTAGATGCGGCGGGAGATGTTGGGGAAGTCGAGCCAGACTTTGACGCCGCAGAAGTGCGAGCCCTCGGTGCAGATGGGCGTGGTGATGCCGGCGCGGAGATGGCAGGGCGGGCCGATGTAGCGGGTAAGCTCGGGATGGACTTCACGAAGCTGAGCGATTTCATCCATGGAGGCCTGATAGATTTCTTCCTGAGCGTTGAAGCACGTGCGCATGGTCCATTTGTGGAGAAGATGGAGGAGCGAGCCGGATTCGTAGAGGCGGATGGACTTGGCGTTGGGGAGAACGTAGAGAGCGATTTCAAGGGGCACGCCGCGGTCGAGGAGCGCGTTTTTGGCGGACCAGGCGTCGTGCATGGCGCAATCGTAGACTTCTTTGGCGCGAGGGTTGGCGGCGAGAAGCGCGGGCGTGATGTAGTCGGGTTCGCGCGTGTCGGCGAGGGTGAGCAGAGGACGCGAGCCAGGGACCATGCGATGGCGCTGGTCCTGACTGTCGGCGGTGTGGCTGATTTTTTTGGCGAAGGTGTAGTTGACGTGCTGGAGAGCGCGCATCATGGGAGCGTGGACCCCGACGTTGAGCGTTTCGAGGCGGTAGAGATTGCGCGCGGGGTTGAGCAGGCGGTCGAGGGCCTCGGCGTCGGAGCATTGTGAGGCGATGAGGCCCGCGACGGCACGATAGGATTCGGCCATGACGCGGACGGCATTGGGCGAGTAATCGACAAGGCGGGAAGTTTTGCCGGCGAGCTTGGCGTCGAATTCGCGGGCGAAGGATTCGCCATTCGAAACGTTGGCAGGCGCTCCCTTCCATTCGGGCAATTCTTCGAGAGGCTCCGTTCCGAAGCGATCGAAGAATTGAGCGTCGATTTCCTTGACCTGGGCGACCATGGCGCCGATGACGCTGCGGGCTTCGCTGGGCGTGTCGGAAGCGGAGCACATGCGCCAGAGGCGGTGAAGGACAATGCCGGAGAGCGTGTGCACCATGGTGGTGAAGGCGGCGATGGGTAAAACGTAACGAGCGATTTCGATGGCGCGCTTTTCGGCGGCGCGCTCGATTTTTTGCAGGCGCTTGGGGTGGGACATGGGGCCAACGTGCCAAATGTCATTGAGAATATTGCGGGCGTCGCCGATCAAGAGTGCGGAAAGCTCGCGATAGCAATGCCACGCGCGGGCGATGGCGGCTTCATAAATTTGGCGCGAAACTTCGTCGAAGAAGAGCGAGACGAGCGGGATGTAGGCTTGAGCGCGGTCGAGGCGGACGTAGCGCTGGCTCTGCTGTTCAGAATTGTAGAAGGGATGAGCGTGGAGAAAAGACCAAACGAACTGGCGGCTAACGTTTTCAAGGCCGAATTCAAAATGGGCGTGCTGGTAGACGGTGTGATGGCCGCTGTAGAAAGTAGCCGCGCCGATGTTGAGGCGTTGCTTGTCGGTGATCTCTTCAGGAGTGATCAGGCGAGGCGCGTAGCAGGTGCGTGCGGCGGCAATGGCGGAATCGAAGGGGTGCGAGAAGTAGTTGCGAAGAGTGACGCGAGGCGGAGCGGTTTCGACGAATTCGCCGGGGCGCGCGCCATCGAACATGCGGGATTGAGTAGCCACGATGAAGAATCTAACACAGAGCGCGCAGAGGACACAGAGAGCACAGAGAAAATCGATAGGGATAAGAAATGTAGAAAAGGGGCGCAACATGTTGCGCCCTACAATGATTATTTTTTGGCGGCGCCGGCTTTGGCAGCGGCGTCGGCGTACTTCTTGGTGAAGCGCTCGACGCGGCCGGCGGTGTCAACGAGCTTCTGCTTTCCGGTGAAGAAGGGATGGCAGTTCGAGCAGATTTCCACGCGAAGCATGTCGCCCTTGATGGTCGAACGAGTCTGAAACGTGTGGCCGCAGGCACAGTGCACCGTGACGGGATGATAGTCGGGATGAATACCAGGTTTCATGAGGCTCCATTTCGTCGCGTCCGGTCTGCACGGCGTTCCGTATTGCGGAGAAGAGCCTCACCCCTGGAGGGGTGAGGTACAGCCGCGTCGCTAGGTCGCGAGGCAATTCTCAATCATACGCGAAGAGTCAAATTTCGCAAAATGGGTGCATTTTAGTTCGGATTCCATTTCGGGTGAGGCGGAGTTGTCGAAGCTAGTCTTCTAAGAAATGCCAGCGGGTGACGGCGTCGGCGAAATTCTCCGCGTGTTCGTCCTGGGCAAAAACAACACGGGGCTGGACGCGAAAGACGCAGCCCCCCGAACTCATCAATAGGGGCTCGACATCGCCGCCGTATTTGCGATTGTAGACCTGAGCCAGTTTTTTCCAGACGGCTCGATCTGAGATTTCTTCCACGACGCCTTCGAGGATTACGGCTTCGTCCGCTTTTTCGGTTCCGATAACGACGTAGGGATGAGCGGCGATGTTTTTTGCCTTGCGCGTGCGCGGGCCGGTGCTGAACCAGAAAGCATCCTGCCACCAGATGCCCCAAACCAGCATGAGATGCGGACGAGATTCGGGACGTGAAGTGGCGATCCAATAATTGTGGGACTTTTCGAGGCGCTCGAGGGCCCAGGACCAAGGCTTAAGGCCTGCCTTATCTTTGGATGGTTTTTGCAGAGCGTCGGGCCAGTAGGGCCGACTGACTTCTGGTCCGAGCATAGCGAGACCTCTCCGAGTCCGAAGATGGGGCGAAATTGTAGCAGGCTGCAAGGCGAGAGGGAGAAGTAATCCGCATTCGGACGGGGTGTGTGGCGAGCGGTTGGCGGAAATCCGCGAAGCTCGCGCGGAACTGAGACGGAAAAAACTCAGAAATGAAATTTCAGGAAACAAAGGCGCAGCCGACGCGGAAGCCACCTTGCGCGGTTTGCTGTTTCCACACGGGCTTCAGATTCACGCGAACAGGCGGGAGAATCGGGACGTGCAAGACGGCGAGCAGGTTCTCCGGAAGATCTTGCAGTGAATCCAGCTCGATGGCAACGCCACCGAAGCCAAGATCAAGCACGCGGGCGCGCTTTGCGCCTTGCTCAGCGAGAACGGCGTAAGCGTTTGTGCCGGCCATGGAGACGCGCTCGGCCTTGCGCTGCACCGCGAAGACGCGCGGAGGAGGAACCGGCCTTAAATCCGCGGAAATCGCGGCGGAGCTTGCGGAAGCAGCAGCCTCGATGGTGATCTCGGTTTTTTCCGGAGGGCGCTTGGTCTCGATGGAAATGGGTTGAGGTGCCGAAACGGGGTGTTCCGTGGATGCAGGAGGTTCAGGAGCAGCTTCGGGCGAGGGTTGTACCTCGATGGGGCGCGCGCCGTTGGCGGGTTTCTTGTGATTGGCGTGTTTCTGGCGGTAGAGGCGTTCGTCAGCAATGCGAACGAGTTGATCGGCCTGTTCCGCGTCCTGGGGAAAGACGGCAACGCCATGATCCATGCCGACGCCGACGGCAAGCTGGAGAGGCTGAATCATTTCGGCAAAGACGGTTTCAACACGGCGGCTGAGAGCGAGGGCCTGAGCAGAATCCGTTTGTGGCAAGAGCAGAGCGAATTCATCGCCGCCGATTCGGAATGCAGAGTCCGAAGTGCGCAGCGCTTTCTTAAGAGTGGCAGCTGTGGCGCGCAAGACATCATCGCCGCGAGGGTGGCCGTGCTGGTCGTTCACTTCCTTGAAGCGGTGAAGATCCAGGATCACCAAACCGAGTGGCTGGCCGTAGCGGCGAGCGCGATTCAATTCCTTTTCGAAGGATTCACCGAAAAGCCGGCGGTTGTACAGACCGGTCAAGGGATCAGTAACGGCATTCAGTTCGAGTTTTTTCAGTTCTTCATATTCGATGATGATGGGGACACGAAGAAGAGCGGAGCTTGTGAGCACGTCCATGAGAGCGGTTTTCAAGGAAACCTGACGGCCCGCCAAATCGGTCAGCTCACGCCGCCGAGTGAGCATCTCATCCCAAACTTGTACACACTGAGTTTCGCGCAAATCGAGGTGAGTGATTGCGCGAAGAAAGCGCTGGAGGAATTGTCCGCGCGCAGGCAGATCGAGACTCTCGAGGGTATCCGCAAGCAGCTCGAGATACGTATCCTCGATCGGCAAGCGCGGGGGCGCAGGGGCGCCGGGGCTGGGCATGACCGGTATAAACCTAACCTCTGCCTATCCCCGCGGGTTTGGGGAAAGCATAACGAGTTTTCTACAGATCTATGAAGCAACCAAGAGTCCATTCGTACTGGACCCTGGTCCTTCTCTGAACCAACAGGTCCTCCGAGGGTTCGGGCATCGTATTACAGGATAGGGCCCAAAAGGAGCGAAAAGTAGAGGAAAATGCCTGCGTAGCGGAGCGAGTGTAACAAAATTACCCAACAGCTGTGGTTAAGGGAAGAGTTGAGGAGACAAATTACTCGAGGGGACGGAGGAACTCTAAACCGAAGAGGCGGGTTTCACCGACAAGGTCCTGGCGCAAAACTTTAGCGACGATTGGTGGAGTTTCGCTAGGGACGAGGCCAGAGGTGGCAGCAGAAGGAGTCGGAATCGTCAGGTGGACGGTCTGATCCAGCCGAAGGACGTGCTGCGAAGCTATGCAGGCACCTATCGCACTGATATTAAGCGTCTTAGTTAGCTCGATGAATTCCGACCCGAAAGCGTCCGTCCCTCGCACAAAGACGGGGACTTGCAAACGGATGCGAGGCGAGCGTCTTGTCGAGCGTACCTCCAAGCCTCTCTTCTCCCCCATCACGTCGCGAAGCACGGAGACTCCCCAGTTTAGTACCATCGACCTAGTACGGATGCCAGCATCTTGAATGCCAGAGAAATTGTTTTGAACTCAAATTAAATCTTTTGGAAAGAACCATTTAGAACGTATCTCAAACAGAGAGACTTTGTGAGATGCAAGGATTGCCTGAGAAATCCACTTCCTTTCCTCATATGTGCAAATGGAACGCTTTTACCATTGACTCTTGGAAGCCCCTCTGCAACTATGAGCGGTCGGCTCGGGAAAATATTTACCACAATTCTCGAAGGACAAGGTTAGTCAATGGCCGGACGGACAACTATGCCTCCAGCGGCGGAAGAGCAGAATCGCTTGTCGCTTTCCGTAGGAGCGGTCAACCGGCTTCTGGATACCTTGGAAAAACCTCTGATCGTTGCAGAACGCAGTGGAAGTCTGCTGCTAGTGAACGCGCGCGCCCGCCAGTGCCTAGAAAACCAGGGATCTAAAGAAACGGAAGAGCCGAATCTTTTCAGTGATTTTCTGAAGATGGATTCACGGAAGATCTTTTGTGAGATCGAAAGGGGGGAGCACGAAGTTAAAGTGCAAATCGGGCCGGCGGAAAAGAAAACGGTTGCGCGGATTCAATGGATGCCAGAACCAGACTGGCTGGTAGTGGAAATCGAAAACACGGTAGAAGCACAAACTGAGGCTGACCCTACGACACAGCTCACGGTGCAAGAATTGCTTCAGGAACGCGAGATCACGTACCGAAATCTTCTCGCCGCATACCTGAAACTGCAGGAAGTGAACCGGCAGAAAACTGTGTTTTTGGCGTCAGCAGCACATGAATTGAAAACGCCGCTGGCGGTGATCAAGGGATATTACGATCTACTGCTTGCAGGATCCCTAGGCCGATTGACGGATAAACAGCGCGACATACTCGAAGAATCGAAAGACAGTTGCGAACGACTGGTGCGACTGGTTTCCATGTTTCTGAATTACTCCGCACTGGAAAGCGGCAAGCTGGTTCTGCAACTGCGCGAAAACGACCTGCGAGATTGCCTGGATGAACTTTCCAAGCGCTGGTCGGAAGCATTTCAGCGTAAGGGCGTGCGGCTGGATGCGAACATCGACCCTTCAATAACTACGTTCCGATTCGATTACCAAAAGGTGCAGCAAGTGGCGGCGAACCTGCTGGATAATGCGCTGAAGCACACGCCAAGCGGCGGCACGGTAACGCTCCTAGCGGCGCCGCATTTCTGGGAACGGCGAGTAGCAGCCATGGCTCCTTTGCAGGAGCGACGAAGGTTCCGCTTGCCACGGCCAAACAGCGTGGAGGTAAGCGTGGCGGATTCGGGCTCTGGCATCCCAGCGGAACATCACCAAGAGATTTTTGAAGACTTCGTGCGCGTGGACCGTAATACTTCCGGGATGGGCCTGGGGCTGGCGATCGCGAAGCGACTGATCCAGGCGCACCGGGGAAAGATCTGGGTGGAGAGCGAGCCAAGCAGTGGAAGCAGATTTACATTTTTATTGCCGATGGATCAGAGTTGACGTCGACGATTTTTGAAAAGGAAGAGCCAATGGTTCCGAAAGAACGAATACTGGTAGTGGATGATGAGCCGAGCATTCGAAAGTACCTTCACACACTGTTGGAGGTGGATGGATTCGAAGTCGAGGCGGTCAGTTCCGGTAAAGAGGCCTTGGAAAAGGTGAAGAAGGGCGAGCGGCCTGATTTCATCATTCTCGATGTGCTCATGCCGGAGATGAATGGTATCGAGACTCTGAAAGAACTCATGCAGGTTGACCGGAGCCTTAACGTGATCATGCTGTCTTGTTCGAATGAGGTAGGGACGGTAGTCGAGGCCATCCGCATCGGAGCGCACGATTACTTGACCAAGCCCTTCGAGAAAACCGAACTGGACGCGGCCATGCTGAAATCGCGCCAGAAGAAGCAGCTGGCGACGGAAAACCAGGCGCTGCGGGATTATTGCGACCAAGTGACGGAAGATTTGAGCTTTTTGGCGGCCAGCCCGCAAATGGTGCGAATCCGGCAGCAGATCCTGCAGATAGCGCCGGTGGATGTGCCGGTGTTCATCTGCGGTGAGAGCGGGGTGGGCAAGGAGGTTGTCGCGCGGATGATTCACCTGCGTTCGAAGCGGCGGAACCAGCCCTTCGTGAAGGTGAATTGCGCGGCGTTACCGGGAGAGCTTCTGGAATCGGAGCTCTTTGGATTCGATCAGGGCGCTTTCACAGGAGCAGTGCGGAGCAAGCCGGGCAAGTTTGAACTGGCCAACAAAGGCACGATTTTCCTGGATGAAATCGCGGAAATGACCACGCACTTGCAGGCAAAACTGCTGCACGTCTTGCAGGACCATCAGTACTCGCGACTCGGCGGGCGACACATGGTAGAAACCGATGTGCGCGTGCTGGCCGCAACAAACGTAGATGTTCACGAAGCCATGAAGTCAGGGCGCTTTCGTGAAGATCTCTATTACCGACTCAACGTTTTGTCGATCAATGTGCCGCCGCTGCGAGAGCGGACGACGGAGATTCCCCTTCTCTTCCAACATTTCCTGCTGAAATACAGCGAGAAATACGGCAAGCCGGGGCAGCCACCCTCCAAGCATCTGCTGGATGCGGCATTGAGTTATCCGTGGCCGGGAAATTTGCGGGAGCTGGAGAACTTCGTAAAGCGTTATGTGATCCTGGAGGATGACGAAGGGAGCTTGCGCGAACTGGTGGAGATGTCCTCCACACGCCAACGAACTTCGCCGCGTGATGAGCCGGTAGCACCCAAGGAGCAGGGGCTCAAAGCGCTGGTTCGCGGGTTGAAAGACGAGGCCGAAATGGAGGCGATTGCAGACGCTCTTGAGAAGACACGCTGGTGCCGGAAGGACGCCGCCAAGATGCTGGGGATCAGCTACAAGGCACTGCTCTACAAGATGCGGCAATTCAACCTGGATACGCCTCGCACCCGGAAATCAGCGGCAGTAGGCACTGAGGCAAACCCTTCGCCGGTGGGGACGCGACAAGACTAGCATTGCCAGCCTCTCCCTTATTTCCGACGGTTGGCGGGTTCACGAAAGGGCTATGGGGACTTGGAGATAAGTAACTTCGTCAACGTATAAAGAAAACGATAGCGCATTTTCGGAAAATTGAGTTACTTTGTCCCGGACAAAACCCGCAATGAGTTGGGTAGCAAATGAGCAGGCAAGAAATCGGTTCGAGAGCCAGCCTGGGCGACACGCGGGATCCATCGTTTGTAAATTCAATTCGAAGAAGGGAACGCGGGGAAGAGCGAATATCCGCGGCGTGAATTGGAGAATGGGGGGAATAACGGAACGTCGCACTACTCGACGGTATGATCTATCCTTACCGATCATCATTCGAGTCCCAATGGGGATGTCGTTGGAATCACAAGAGGGCAAGACCCGCGACATCTCGACACGCGGTCTTTATTTCGTAATGGATCAAGACCTACAAGCCGGATCGGAACTTGATTTAACGCTGACACTGCCGGCAGAGGTAACGCACGGTTCAGAGGTGTTTGTCCGCGCTCAGGGAAAGGTTATCCGCGTGGAGTCGCGAGTGGAGGACGGCAATGCCCGAATGGGCGTTGCTGCGGTGATTGACCGGTACGATATTGTCCGAGGAGAAGCAGCCCGGGCGTGAGGCAACCTCTTTCGAACAGGTCTGTATCCCGCGGGTGAGTTCAAAGGCAGTTTTTTCCCGTTTTTTGGGGCTTTCGCTACGGACCGCAGTAATTTGGAACGCATCTTGCATCCCTGACGGTTTAGGCCTAGTATCCGGCCAGATGAGCCTCCGGGGAGGGTCCAATGAAGGTTGGCGATCTTATAGGTTCCCGCAAGGAAGTTTATTCCGTCACTGAAGAAACCAGCGTGCATCAGGTGGCTCTGTATCTACGAGAGAAACAGGTGCGCTCGGTAGGAGTGGTGGATGCTAGCGGAAAGATCGTGGGTGTAATCTCGCACAGCGATGTTTCCGACAAAGTGGCAGCGGAAAACAAGTGTCCTGCGTGGATGAAGGCTTCGGACATCATGACGCGGGAGCTCGTAACCGTTACGCCCGAGATGACCATGGAGGAATGCCTGCGATTGATGGAGCAGAACACCATCTTCCATCTCATCGTGCTCGAAGAGCACCAGGGATTCCGGGGAATGCTCTCAGTGAGCGACATCTTGCGGGTGGTGGCGTCGGACGAGAAGGCCAGGGCGGACCTGTTAGAAGCGTTTATTTTTCCACCAAGATAGAGCCTGTTCGAATCGGCAGATTGAGAACGCACCGATCGGTCCTTGAAGATGGAATTGAGCACTACAGTATCCAGCGAGAGAAAATTATTTTCGAGCGTGGGAGAAGTTTTTACTATTTAATTCCTACGGCAACAGTTTAGCTTCTTAGGGCGGTACTAAAACCACTCCGCCTCTTCCCGGTCTAAGTCCTTTCAAGCAAACAGGTTAATGGACGAACCTGACCATAAATGACTTTGTGGCCGGATTCGTTCGATGGTCTGTCGTGTGCTTCCCTTCCTCCACTAAATCCCTGAGCGGAATATGTCTGCCGAACAACGGACAAAAACAACGAGCACTGAACTGGCTAACGCGTTGCCGCCAGATGAGGTTCTATTTGGCCGTTCCGAGGCCATGAAAGAGGTTCGCAAGCGAGCGGCGAAAATCGCGGGGACCAGTATTGCCGTATTGCTGTATGGCCCGAAGGGAACGGGGAAAGAGCTTTTGGCAAGATGGATTCACAGTCATTCGGCCGCCTGCCACAGCCATTTCGTCAAGGTCAATTGTGCAGCAATACCCGGAACGCTGCTGGAAAGTGAACTATTCGGCTACGAAAAGGGCGCGTTTACCGGAGCGCGTGAGCCGAAGCCGGGGCGAGTGGAACTTGCGCATAATGGCACGCTGTTTCTCGACGGAATTGCGGACCTCGATTTGGCTTCGCAAAGCAAGCTGCTGCAGTTTCTTCAGGATGGCTGTTTTTCTCGAATCGGCGATGAGGTGGAGAGATCGGTCGAAACGCGATTGATCTGCGCTACCGATAAAGATCTCGACGAGGAAATTGTAAAGGGATCGTTCCGGGCGGATCTGTACTATCGCATCAACGTAGTCTGCCTAAAGTTGCCACCCTTACGCGATCGCCGGGAAGACATTCCTTTGTTGGCCGAACATTTTCTCGTGCGGTGCCAAGAACAATTCAAAAAGCAGGCAGAGCCGCTCAGCATGGAAACGCTGCACTATATGCAGTGCATGGAATGGCCTGGAAACATCCGCGAGCTCTCGAACGGCATTGCGCGGCATGTCCTCCTTGGTCCAACCGCATCAATCACGGAGGAGGTGACACGGTCGGTTACTTCGTCTCTCCCTTCGGCGTCGATTCGTGAGGGAGTCGTTCCTTTAAAGAGCCTGTGCAAAGAGGCCATCCGGGCCAGCGAAAAAAACATAATCCTCTCAGCGCTGCGCGCCAATCACTGGAATCGAAGAAAAGCAGCTCAAGAACTAAAGATCAGCTATCGACTCCTGATATACAAGATTCGCGATGCTGGCTTGGCCGCAAAACGTAAGAGTATGGCCTCGAGGCAGGAAGACGAGGCGGGTCGATCTCCTTCTGCCGCAGACTAACGGATCCTACGACAAGCTTTCTTTTCGTCCGGAACTTCTCCAAGCGATACGATTCAATAGTCTGATTCATTTGCGTTCACAATTCTTTTGCTGTAAGCATCCGACTCTTCACCAACAGAAGAAGATTCAATAATTAAATTCCTCCCCGTATATCTCTTAGGGGACTCGTCCAATCGGGCAGTTGGTAACTGGCCGAAGGACACTGCACGCGAAGCATGCAGTTCGGATTTGAGCCCTGCACCAAAACTGTTCCTCACACCAGTAGTTAGCGGAGTGTTCGTCTGTCTATCATCCACGTGTAGTGGAGTTAGGGCAATCCAGAGCAGCGACCCGAGCGGACCCCACCCCCGTTTCCGAGTACGTCCTGACCTCAGCCCAGAGGAAATAATGAGAGCGAAAGAGAGTCAGACATCTCGCCAGTTTTTCGCGTCTGAACACGCTTTTGGTTTTTTCTCTGACAAACAGCAGCGGGGAAATTTTGTAAAGGGTCGGCAGGCCACTCCGCAAACACAAACACATAGTAAAAGGTTTCGCGAGCTCCAGAATTCTTGGCAGGGCTGTGTGCTCTTGACCGTATTGGCGCTGGTGCCATTCGTGTTGAGTGGTTGCGCGGGCTTGGTTAGTGGCAGCAGCACCAATCCGTCGCCCTCTACTCTTAGCATTACCAACGTACAAGCCACATCCATTACGGCATACACCACTCAGATCGTCTGGACAACGAACGTCCCAGCAAGCTCATCGGTCGATTATGGAACCACCCCCTCCTACGGAACCAGCACTCCAGTTGATTCAACGATGGTCACGAGCCACCAGGTGACGCTTTCCGGTCTGGCCGCCGGCACGACCTACTCTTACCAAGTTAATTCGACCGATTCCAAGGGTAACCACTACGGGCGCGGTGGCAACGGGTTCAAGACAACTGGTTTTAGCATTTCAGGCACGATTAGCCCTTCAGCCGGAGGAAGCGGGGCGACGCTGACGCTGACTGGGGCGGCGACCACGACCACGACAGCAGACAACTCGGGCAATTACGTGCTTGCCGGATTGCCGAATGGGAAGTACGGGGTTGCTCCGAATCATGCAGGTTATACGTTTACTCCAAGTACCCAGAATACAACGCTTAATGGGGCGAACGTCGCAGGAGTGGACTTTACGGCGAATCCCGCACCGGTAGCGCCGGCGATCACCACGCAGCCGGCGAACCAGACGGTGACGGCGGGGCAGACGGCGACATTCACGGTAGTGGCGACGGGGACCGCGCCGCTCAGTTACCAGTGGCAGAAGAACGGGGTGAACCTCGCGGGGGCCACGTCGAGTAGTTACACGACGCCGGTGACGACGACTTCAGATAGCGGGTCGACATTTGCGGTGGTGGTGAGCAACAGTGCGGGCACAGCAACGAGCAGCGCAGCGACGCTGACGGTGAATCCGGCACCGGTAGCGCCAACGATCACCACGCAGCCGGCGAATCAGACGGTGACGGCGGGGCAGACGGCGACGTTCACGGTGGTGGCGACAGGCACCGCGCCGCTCAGTTACCAGTGGCAGAAGAACGGAGCGAACCTCGCGGGGGCCACGGCAGCGAGCTACACAACACCAGCGACAACGACGGCGGATAGCGGGTCCACATTCCGAGTCGTGGTAACGAACACGGCGGGTACAGCAACGAGCAGCGCAGCGACGCTGACGGTGAATCCGGCACCGGTAGCGCCGGCGATCACCACGCAGCCGGCGAACCAGACGGTGACGGCGGGGCAGACGGCGACGTTCACGGTGGTGGCGACGGGGACCGCGCCGCTCAGTTACCAGTGGCAGAAGAATGGGGGGAACCTCGCGGGGGCCACGTCGAGCAGTTACACGACACCAGCGACGACGACTTCAGATAGCGGATCGACATTTGCGGTGGTGGTGAACAACATGGCGGGGACGGTGACGAGCGCGGTGGCCACGCTGACGGTGAACGCAGCCGCGGTAGCGCCAACGATCACCACGCAGCCGGCGAACCAGACGGTGACGGCGGGGCAGACGGCGACATTCACGGTGGTGGCGACGGGCACCGCGCCGCTCAGTTACCAGTGGCAGAAGAACGGAGTGAGCATGGTGGGGGCCACGTCGAGTGGTTACACGACGCCGACGACGACAACAGCAGATAGCGGGTCGACATTTGCGGTGGTAGTGAACAACATGGCGGGGACGGTGACGAGCGCGGCGGCCACGCTGACGGTGAACGCAGCCGCGGTGGCGCCGGCGATCACCACGCAGCCGGCGAATCAGACGGTGACGGCGGGGCAGACGGCGACGTTCACGGTGGTGGCGACGGGCACGGCGCCGCTCAGTTACCAGTGGCAGAAGAACGGAGCGAACCTCGCGGGGGCCACGTCGAGTAGTTACACGACGCCGGCGACGACAACAGCAGATAGCGGGTCGACATTTGCGGTGGTGGTGAGCAATAGTGCGGGTACAGCAACGAGCAACGCAGCGACGCTGACGGTGAACGCAGCCGCGGTGGCGCCGGCGATCACCACACAGCCGGCGAATCAGACGGTGACGGCGGGGCAGACGGCGACGTTCACGGTGGTGGCGACGGGCACGGCGCCGCTCAGTTACCAGTGGCAGAAGAACGGAGTGAGCATGGTGGGGGCCACGTCGAGTGGTTACACGACGCCAGTGACGACGACTTCAGACAGCGGGTCCACATTCCGAGTCGTGGTAACGAACACGGCGGGTACAGCAACGAGCAGCGCAGCGACGCTGACGGTGAATCCGGCACCGGTAGCGCCAACGATCACCACGCAGCCGGCGAACCAGACGGTGACGGCGGGGCAGACGGCGACGTTCACGGTGGTGGCGACGGGGACCGCGCCGCTCAGTTACCAATGGCAGAAGAACGGGGGAAACATCGCGGGGGCGACGGCAGCGAGTTACACGACCCCAGCGACGACAACCGCAGATAGTGGGTCCACATTCCGAGTCATGGTAACGAACACCGCCGGTACAGCAACGAGCAGTGCAGCGACGCTGACGGTGAATCCGGCCCCGGCGCCAGCGATTCAGGTGAATCCCACCTCGATCAACTTTGGAAACAACGACGTAGTTGGTACCACCACTTCCCAACCCTTGATCATTACCAACACGGGCACGGCCACGCTGAGCATCGCGCAAATAAGCGTGTCCGCCTCCGTCTTCAGCGTCAGCGGCTTCTCGCTGCCGTTAAGCGTGAACGCCGGACAGCAGAAAACCATCACTGTGGCGTTTGTACCCACCGTGGTTGGCCCTGTTTCTGGAACTATTTCCATCGTGAGCAATTCGCCCACTTCACCAACGCCTGTCAATCTTAGCGGCTCTGGGATTGCTGCGATCTATACACTGGGAATTAACCCCACGAGCCTGAGCTTCGGTAGCATAACAACGGGGACTTCTTCCGCGCCGCAAACCGTCACCATTACCAACACTGGTAATGCCAACGTGACGATCTCATCAATCACTTTGAGTGCAGAGTACTCCATGACCGGGGGAAGCGCGCCGGTGACACTGTCGCCCTTGCAAAGCCTTACCCTGTCAGTGGTGTTCAATCCGACCGTTGCGGGCACTGCAAACGGGACTATCTCGATTGCGAGCAATGCAACGGGATCGCCAGCAGCGGTGACCCTATTCGGAACGGGCGTAACTCCGGTACAGCACTCGGTGGCGCTCACTTGGAATGCGAGCACGTCGACGGTATCGGGGTACAACGTATATCGCAGCACGGTCAGCGGCAGCGGGTACGTGAAGTTGAACTCGTCGCTGGTCAGTGTCCTGACATACACCGACTCGAATGTCCAGACCGGAACGACCTACTATTATGTGACATCGGCCGTGGATTCCGGCGGCAATGAGAGCATTTACTCGAACCAAGTATCGGCCGCCATACCGTAAGGGTACTCCTAGCGGGACGGAGAAAATTGATGAAGCGTAGCGGACCTGCACCCTTCAGCCATCACGTAAGTGCGGAGGAATCTGAGGATTAGGTAGGGGAAGTCGGTGTTCGAGGCCCTACCCGTCCGAAGGACAGGGTCCATACCTGTACCTAATCTGGACCTCTAATCAGTTCCTCGGAGACAGATATGAACGTAACCTAATGTCTAGGCAGCCGCCCGAGATGCCTAGACGATGAAACGCGACCAAAGCAGAAACCAATTTGGCCGCTCTTCACACCCGCTGGGGGTTGTTCCTCGAGCGGGACAAGCGCTTTTTGTGGCTGCGATTCTCGGGCTGATGGCTTTTGTCGCGGGATGCTCCGGCTTCGTCACCGGCCAAGCTAGTCAGACCACTCCCGCACCGACAACGTATTCCATCTCAGGAGTAATAAGTCCGACAGCGGGCGGCAACGGGGCCACGGTCTCGTTGAGCGGCGCAGCGACCGCCGCGACCACAGCCAACAGCTCTGGCAACTATACTTTCACGGGATTAGCAAACGGAACCTACGTGGTAACTCCTAGCCACACGAGTTACACGTTTACCCCGACCAGTCAGACTGCCACGATCAACGGGGCTAACGTTACAGGAGTCAATTTCACGGCGACAGCGCAAGTTGGCACTCTTAGCATCTCCGGGACAATTACCCCAACAGCGGGCGGAAGCGGAGCCACCGTCACACTGAGTGGTGCCGCCCCCGCCGTGACGACTGCGAACACTTCTGGGAATTATACTTTCCCGGGATTGGCCAACGGAACTTACGCGGTGACCCCGAGCAATATCGGATACACGTTTAGCCCGGTCAGCCAGAGTGTGACGGTAAATGGTGCAAATAAAACCGGTGTGAATTTCACCGCCACGGTCCAGCAAACGCACTCTGTAGCGCTATCCTGGAACGCGAGCACCTCAGTGGTGACCGGTTACAACGTTTATCGCAGCACCGTGAGCGGGACAGGCTTCACAAGAGTTAATTCAGCCCTCGTCGCAGTTCTTGTGTACACAGACACAGCGGTACAAAACGGCACCACCTACTACTATGTGACAACCGCAGTGGATTCCACTGGCATGGAGAGCGCCTACTCGAATCAAGTTTCCGCAGTGATCCCCTAGCTCCGCACAGGATTCCTATCCTCGCAGTCTAACTTCACCTAATTGAGGGGAGATCAGTTGCTCGAAAGCTCGCCCAGGGCTTGTGAAGCCTTTTCAGCCGTAGGAGTATTCGGGGCGATACGAATCGATTTCTCGAACTCAATTCGCGCCCGCTTAACGTCACTCAACTTCTGGTAGGCCATTCCCAGGTGATAACGATACGTGGCGTTGGAAGGCGCGCCTTTTACGGCTTCCTCCAGCAACGGCGCCGCCAGGGAATAAGCTGAATTCTGATAATAGGCCCACCCCAGTGTGTCCGCGGAGTTCGGAACATTTGGAAACCCTCGGCGGGCCGCCTGGGCCAGCGTCAGAGCCACGGTCACATTGCCGCCATGCTCAAGCATGAGATACGCCAGGTTATTCGCCGCAAGAGCTTCGTCCGGCTGGATCGCCACGGCCCGCTGATAGAGTGTTTGGGCTTCCTGCCAGTTACCCTGACCTGCGTAGAAGACCCCCAACATCGTATATAGTCCCGCGCGATTCGGGGCAAGGGCGATGGCATGCCGGTAGTTTGCGATTGTTTCCGCCACATTACCGAGGCTCTGCTCCACCTGCGCAAGTTGAATGAAGGCGGTCAGATTCTGCTTGTCGAGCTCGATACAGCGCGAAAAGGACTGCTTTGCATCGGCGGGCTGCTTGACCCGCAGGAACGATTGACCCTGCAGGAGGTAGAGTGCGGCGTTATTCGGATCTTGATTAATCTTCCCTTGAATGAATTGAAGCGCGTCCCCCGGCTTTCCACGTTGAAAATCGAGGTCGACCATTCCCTGGATTGCATCGAGGAAATTTGGCGAACGATTCAGGGCCTCCCGATAGAGGGTTTCCGCTTCGTTCCAACGCTTGGTTAATGCGCGAAGTTGCCCGAACTTGGCATAACCCAACGGACTCTGTGGGAAAACCTGAATCAGCTGTTTCAAATCGGCTTCCGCGCCGGCTGCATCACCCCGATTCACCCGCGCAGTTGCGTGGAAAAGATAACCGCCCGGAGTGTTCGGAGCAACTTTCATCAGTTGCACGCCTATCGTCTCGAGATCGCTCCAGTCGCGACGGTCGGTAGCACTCTTGCCCAAGGCAATCCAAGCGTCCGTCAGATCCGGGCGCAGCTGCACGGCTGCCCTCCACTCACCCTCTGCCTGATTCACATTTCCTTTGGAAAAGAAGGCCATCCCGAGATGGTAATGCCCAACCGCATTCGCGGGATTCTCCTTGACCCCCTGCTCCAGAGTGTGGAGGGCGTCGTCGGATTTGCCGGTTTGAAGTAAAATTTGGCCTTTCAGGATGAGTCCGTCGCTATCCTGAGGCGATCTTTTCAGAATTTCGTCCGTCAATCTCGTTGCTTCGTCAGTTCGATGAGACAAGATTAGCAATTGGATATAGGACTTGCGGACTCTGAGGTCAGCCGGATGATCCTTCAAAAGTGAGGCGAACTCTGTGAGCGCTTTTGCGCTATCTCCTTGGAATAGGTAGAAATCTCCCAATAATCTGTAGGCGATAGGGTCACCGCTCAACTGTGTTTTTGCCTCCCTCAGAACTCCTTCGGCCAAGTCATTCTGGCCTTGGGCGATATACATTGATGCTAGAGCACCCCGGGGGGCAGGATTCTTCGGGGCGATCGAAATCGCTGTCCGAAAAGCCGCCTCGCCATCTGCCCAACGTTTCTGCGCCGAATAAAGCTCTCCTAGAGCCATTGCCGGGGCAATAGAGTCAGAAGATAACTTTCTGGCCTTCATCAAATTTGCTTCTGCGTCTCCGTAGGCCGAAGCTTTCTGCTGAATCCTTGCAAGGTTCACATAGGGGTCCGGATTGTTGGGGGATGCGCTAACTGCGTTCTTTGCTTCCAACAGCGCGTCCTGTAGGTTGCCCAACTGCGCGTCAGCGTTTGCCAGGAGGATCTGGGCCCCAAGATCCGTGGGATTGCTCCTCAGGATCGTGAGAGCTTGGTCTTTTGCATCCGATGCTTTGCCCCCAGCCAGATACAACTGGCCTAGATCCAACTGGGCATTCCAGTTTTGGGGTTCAAGTTCAATCGTGCGCTGCAATTCTCCATAGGCCGATGCCCAATTCGACAGCTTAAGGTGACACTTTGCGATCTTGTAGTGGACATCGCCCGCTTTGGGATCAATCTGGAGAGCGCGACCGTAGGTCAGCAAGGCTTCAGGATATTTTTCTTGAGCGGCATATCGATCCCCCTCGGCCAGAAACCTCTGTTTTCGTACGTTGCGGTCGCGTAGGCAGCCAGCCAGTAAAATACAGACCTGCAGGGTGATCCCGAACAACAAAACCGCGCGCCGCGCGAATGTAGAGGGCACTGAGGCGCCCTGCTTGCAAAGTTTTCCCATGACAGGATGCCTGGAAAGCAATTCTACATCCGAGAAAGCATCGAGTGGAGATCAAAAACGGAAATCCTAAGCTTATGAAACAAAAGACTATAAGCTCGACCCGGAAGTGCATTCTCTTCCGACTGAGCGTTCTTGATTTGCCCATCCCCGAAAAGATGAGGGTTCATGGCCAAATTTAGGGATATTCTGGATACAAAAGTTCCACTTTTCAAGTTCATCGAAAGCTGGGCAAGGTTACCTCTCTTGGGGGAGAGGTGATGGGGCCGTAAAGTATTGATTAAAAAGCATGTTATCCTTCATTCGCCTTTTCTTCGGTTGGGAGGGCGGTGGCATGTTGCGTGCTCCCCCCTGCGATGGGACAGTCTGAGCTGTCTCTCGCGGAGAGAAATGTATGGTTCGGAACGGCGAATTCAGTACTGCGGATGTAAAAAGAGTGCTGCGCAAGCACTGGTGGATCCTTCCGGCCTGCGCTTTGGGCTGCGGGATTCTCAGCATCTTGGTGGCGACGCAGCTTCCGAAGCTGTATACGTCCCAGACACTTGTGCTCGTGGCGAGGCCGACCGTCCCAGAGGAGTACGTGAAGCCTGTCGTGACCGAGGATTTGAGCCAGCGCCTCGCCTCGATGAAGGAACAGATTCTGAGCCGGACCCGACTAGAGCCAATCATCGAAAGATTCAACCTTTACGCCAATGACCGAGCCAAGCTCCCCATGGAAGATTTGATTGAACGCTTGCGAAAAGCGATTGTGATTTCTGCCCTTGAAGCGATGCCCGGCACTCAGGATCGAAATTTGCCCGGGTTTTCTGTGAACGTATCGTTCAACGATGCGCAAATCGCGCAGCAGATTTGCACGGAAATCACCTCGATGTTCATGGAACAAAATGCACGATCGTTGGAACAGCAGGTCAGCCGCACCACCTCCTTTATTGGCCAGCAACTGGAAGAAGCGAAGACCAAGCTAAATGAGCAGGATGCCAAGCTGGCTCAATTCAAGCGCCAATACATGGGGTTGTTGCCGGAACAAGAACAGCGCAATCTCAGTCTCTTGTCGAGCCTGAATTCTGAACTGGATGCCACGACCCAGGCGCTCACTCGGGAGCAGCAGGACAAGTCAATGAATGAAACCCTCTTGAGTCAGCAGGAGGCAAGTTGGAAGGCCTCCCAAACGGCGGCGCAGAGCGCCGAAACCCTCGAGGAACAACTGCGGACTCGGCAGGAGCAATTGACAGTTCTCAAATCACGCTACACGGAAGACCATCCAGATGTGGCAAAGCTGCAAAATGAGATTGCTGAGCTCGAAAAGAAGATTGAGCAAATGCCAAGTGCCGACGATTCGTCAATCAAGTCCCGTAAACAGACAGAACCTCCTCAGATTCAACAGCTTCGCACAAGAATAGGACAGGAGGAACTTAACTACGCTGAACTGGGGAAGCGACAGGTGAAGATTCAGGATCAAATCCGAGTGATTGAGGGCCACATCGAGGCCAGCCCAATGGTAGAGCTGCAGCTAAAAGAATTGACGCGCAATTATGACAGTGCCCTGGCTTTTTACAACGACCTGTTGAAGAAGCGGGACAATTCCGCGATGGCAAGAGACCTGGTTCATCAGCAGGAGGGTGAGCAATTTCGCGTGCTGGACCCACCGAGCTTGCCGACGGGCCCATCCTTCCCCAAGATGCTGAATTTCGCGGGGGGAGGCCTGGGAGGAGGTGCGGTGTTGGGTTTGACCATCCTGTATTTGTTAATGGCAATGGACAAGACTTTACACACGGAAAGGGAGGTCGAGATGTATCTTAAGCTCCCTGTCCTCACCAGTCTGCCCGTTCTTGAAGCTGCTGCTGGAAGGACTGGCGCGGGATTTCTGAAGCGGTCCGGCGTCGCAAGAGATTGAATGGAGTAGAGGGACTTCCGAGGAGACGATGAGTCGCATTCATGAAGCGTTGAAGAAAGCCGCCGAAGAGAGATCCGCGCAGCTCGCGGCAGGACTCGAAACCGGGGTCGTGGAAGTTACAGGGGAACTCAGACGCCCGATCACGCAAGGACCAGGAATCGCACAGCCCACAGCTGCTCCACGGGTCCCAACCGGTGACAATCAAGATGTACCTTTTCATTACGAAGAGCTAATAAAGCGCTGTGCACAAGTCGAGTGGCGACTCGATCCGGTCAGTAGTGTGTTTCTAAACTCGAAACCGGGCGAAGGCGGGCCTGAACGGTTTCGTACTTTGCGCTCGCGGCTGTACAAAATTGCATCCACACGTAAGCTGCAAAAGGTTCTCATTACTAGCGGAGTTGCCGCCGAAGGGAAAACCTTCGTGGCATCAAATCTCGCCCAATCGATTGTTCAACAGCCGGAACTGCGAGTTCTGCTTATTGACGCAGACTTGCGGTCTTCGCGATTGCACGTGCTGTTTGGAGCGCCGAGCTGCCCAGGACTCTCGGACTACTTGCGAGGTGACGCGGACGAGTATGCGGTAATTCAGAAAGGCACGAAGGAGAATCTTTTCTTGATCCCGGGCGGGAGTCTGGTATCCAACCCGAGCGAGCTACTGCTGAATGAGAGGATGAAGCACCTGCTCAATCTAGTCGCTCCGAGCTTCGATTGGATCATCATCGATTCTCCGCCGACCTTACCGGTCCATGATGCAAGTATTCTCGCTGATCTGGTGGATGGAGTTTTGTTTGTGATCCGGGCGGGCTCAACGGATGCCGCAATTGCGGAGAGAACCGCGGCTGAATTCCAAGGCAAGAACCTTCTCGGAGTGGTGCTCAATCAGGTTGAAAGAAGCGATTCTTACGGCGACGAATACCAAAATTACTACGCCGAGCGCGACTAAAGCGGGTTGGTTGCCTTATATCTATCCCTAATGCGCGGAAAGCGCCGCCCAAGTCCTTACCCATTATATAGTTACGCGTCATTCTACGGAGTTTTGCGCCCGAGTGCCGCGCCATTTGCAGGATGGGGGTGCCTCCGCAAACTAGATTCTTCCGGATTCTAGAGCGTAAAGTGGTCTGGTGCTGTAGGTCCCCGGCTGGATGTCTAATATGGCTCTGCCGTTTTGCCCCTCTTCGCCTCCACGCGCTGCAGGAAAAACAGCAAGGGCAATAACAAAAGAAGGGCCAGCACAAAAAAGACCACGCCTCCCTGGTGATGCAATCTGCCAAAAAGAAAATTCGGGTCGACGTATATTGCAAGAAGTGTAAGCGTAGCAATGCGGATTCCGTTCTTTAAGATCATCATGAACAGACCGCAGGCGACGAACAATGTCTTGTACCAAAAACTCTTAAGACGAAAATGGGAAATGAGCAGCGCCAGGATGAGCAAAGCCATGCTAGAGCGGATGCCGCTGCACTCTTTTGCCACCTCAATATCGACTCGTGCGAGATGAAACACTAAGCCCTCGCGCAATGCGGGGACTCTGAAAAGGTCGAACAAGGCTCCCGTTATCCAAGCGGAGCCCTCCTGGAGGAAGTAGATGATGCGATCCAGAAGAAAATTAGGTGGGGGAATCATCAGTAAGAGGAAGAGCAGGGAGAAGTGCGCTGCTTTTAGAGCGGCTTTCCCAAAGAAAAGAGCAAAGCCTGCCACCCAAACCAACACGAGGGAAAGGATCCAGCCTGAGAGTTGAACGCCGAGCGATGAATGGTTCCCCGCAAGATGCGAAGCGAGCGCGGCACAGCCGGCGAAAAAAAGGAAAATGGCTGCGAGCATTTTATCGCCTGCGAGACGCAGAAAAATTCTGGAGTGCTCCAAGTAAAGAACCGTGGCGCTGATAAACGGAATGAGTACTAGGTAGGAGGCATCGTCCTGCGAAAGAGACAATCGGACGAGGGCACCGACAGGATTCTTGAACAGCAAGGATGAGAGAACCATCCAACAGGAAAACAACAGCCACCGCTTCGTCCAGGCTGAACTAGAATCACTCACCTCGGTTGTGTCGGCCGTGGCCAGGACCTGCTCCCTCTTCTGTCCAGAAGTGTATCTGATTCCGGACTCGAAGGGCCGGGGAAATGATTGGGAGACATTGAATTAGCTACTGGAGTGAACGCAATGAGATGGAAATGGCGAGGCCTTCGGACCGACAGGGGGAGCGAAGGAACATGGTAGACTCAAGGGGCGAGAACGGCGTTTTGCACCGCACTATTCACCGTTTAGAACGTGACGGCATGGCGGGCCGGAATGGTACGTCACTCCGCGTGCACGGCGATGTTGGTCGACGGGCCGGCCACCAGATATCTGCGGAGTTAGGCCTTTTGTCGTGGAAAGTACAAGAATGCGCAGAAGTTTTCCCAAAGCTATAGTGGGGAGCTGGCCGGTCGAAGTCTTAAATCGACTTGATCCGTATAACTATATGAAAACACATAACTTGGATGGGTTGTCCAGTCTAGGGATGTTGGATTGATATGGCATAGCGATTGCTGGCACAGAGCACGTGTTCTTATCTCTGTAGGACTGCGAGGGCGTGCATGATTCGGAAGACTTTACTGGTTTTGGCCTTGGCGACGGTTGCCCTGTGTTACAGCGCGCCGGCAATGGCCGACAACATTCATTTATGCGATATCAATCAATTTACTACCTGCAATGCCGGCAACGCGATCCAAGTTTCAGTGGGGACAACGCAAGCATGGGCCTTCGGCACGGCCAATAGCAGCGAGACGCTGTTCATTGCCGTGCTGACGCCGAACACTGGTACCGGCGGAAACTTTAACAGCAGTACCAACCTCTGGGCGGTGCTTGGCGTAAGTCCAACTCAAGTATTCCCCAACTTTGCCAGCACAGTGAGCCAGGAGCAGTTAGCCACGGGTATGACTGCGGGCAGCTTCAGTGCCACGTCCTTCCAGGTGGGGGCTTGGACTGGAAACGTGAATGTAGGCCAGTCGGTTACCCTCCCGGGCGGCGTGCCAGCGGGGACGATTTTCATTGCCTTTCTGTTGGATTCCAGCGGAAACTTGGTCGCTGTGAGCCCATGGAGTTCCAGCTTGATTACTACGACTAACGTCCCAGAACCCTCCAGCATGCTGTTGCTTGGCACGGGATTGCTGGCTCTAGGCGCGCTCGCCGGCCGTCGCTTTCTAACCAATTAAGTTCTCTGAATTTTGGACACACCCTCAGTCCCATGACCCCGCCCCAGACTTGGAGCGGGGTCAGCTATTTTGTGGAAGTCGAATCGCCCGCGCTTTCAGACCCTCATAGGAACTGAGAAGGAAAAAAAATTGGCACTTCTTGGCACAAAACTAGGACTTTAGCCACTACTTTTCTTTGAAGCCCAATCCTACACCTCCTCGTAAACCGTTGAAAGAAAACACGTTAATAAAGGAAGGTGACCTTCTCCGTGAAATTCTACCTGGCAGGGGATTTGCACTTGATCGCTATGGAGGTTTATGAGCCTGTCTCTAACTGGCGCCGCGTTCCATCCCCCGAACAGTCTGTTGGTTCTGGGCCATTCCCCTGCGATCCAGAGGCTAAATGCGGTTGTGGAGGACATTGCACGCACGAGTATTCCGGTGCTCTTGGAGGGGGAGAGCGGGACTGGGAAGGAAGTCTACGGGCGAGCGATTCATCGGCTTTCCAAGCAGGGGCAATGGCCACTTAAGAAGGTGAACTGCCGGGCGGTGGATCAAGGAGAGCTCCTCGCATTGCTGAAATCGGATCTGCGCAAGAGCGCTGAGAGCCCTGAAGACGGCCTACAAACGCTCTTCCTGGACGGGATCGATGAATTGGATCTTGAGAGCCAGAGGGCACTGCTCTCGCTTATGCCGGACGGAGAGACCGAGGATAGTAGTTCTAAGCGCGTGCGCATCATTGCCTCCACCTCGCGGAATCTCGAGAAGGAGATCGAATCGGGAAGATTCCGAAGGGAGCTGTATTTCCGAATTAACGGAGTCTGCCTGCGCCTGCCTCCCCTGAGAGACAGAAAAGAAGACATCCTCGTCTTCATGGGGCATTTTCTCGCGAAACATGCTGCAGAGTTGGGACGGGAGGTCCCCGCGCTGAGCGACCAGGAAACGGAACTGCTTATAACACATGACTGGCCGGGAAACTTGCGTGAAATGGAAAATCTTGCAAGAAAGATCGTAGTGCTTGGTGATTCCAGGAGGGCGATTGAAGAGCTTTGTGCGATGCCCAGGCTGGAACCGGCGCTGGCGGAGGAGCCTCGGGGCTCTTCCTTGAAAGTAGCGGCCCGAGCAGCTTCGCGACGAACAGAACGAGACTTGATCGCAAAAGCGCTTGAACGGACACATTGGAACCGGAAGCGAGCGGCCCAGGAACTTCAGATCAGCTACAAATCCCTCCTTTATAAGATAAAGCAGACAGGGCTGGAAGGGGATCGGAAGGACCGGAGGTGAGGAAGTGACAATCAGAGCGTCGATTTTAGTGATTCTGGGGGCCCTCGTAATCGCGAGAGGCGCGTCCGCAAATAGCCAGAATCCCGCCACGCAAGACAAGAAAGAAGACACCAAGGACACGAAAAGCCAGGCAACTCCAAGTGCTGCACAACCGGCCGCGGAGGACCCGACTTACAAGATTGGAGCGCAAGACGTATTGAAAATTGACGTCTGGCGAGAAGAGCAATTGACACGAATAGTTCCAGTGCGACCAGACGGGAAAATCACTTTGCCGTTGCTGAATGATGTTCAAGCGGTTGGATTGACACCCATGGAGTTGGCGGGCGTAATTCGCGAGGAACTGAAGAAGTACATAACAAACCCGCAAGTGACGGTAAGTGTGTCGGAAATCAACAGCCGGAGAATCTACGTCACTGGAGAAGTCTCGAAGGCAGGCGCGTATCAGCTTCTCCCGCACATGACGGTGCTGCAGGCGCTTGCGGGAAGCGGCGGCTTTACGGCGTTTGCCCGCATAAAGAACATTTACGTCTTGAGGACCGAGAATGGCAAGCCCGTGAAGATTCCATTCAATTACAAAGAGGCGATCGCCGGAAGAAATCCTGCGCAAAACATCGAGTTGCAACCGGGAGATGTGGTTGTGGTGCCGTGAGGGAACTGAAATGAAAATCTGGAAAAAATTAACCTGCGGGATTCTTGGGACAATGGCAATTGGGCTCCAGGCACGACCGCTATGGGCCCAGCAAGAGGGGGATGAAAAACCGAAGCCCGCGGCGCGCGTGCTCCTGCCCCTCCCCGATCTGAACAGTAATCAGCAAGACGCAGATCAGGGTACGCAGACAATGCAACCAGACACGGGGCCGGTGACAGGCGTACAGAGTCCGACACTAGGTACTTCGGAGCTTCGCCACAGTTACTGGGTGCCTGGGGTTCAATACGGCAATATTGCACAGTCTCGTTCCTCCAGTGCAGCAGGGAGCCCTGGATGGACTACGACGAGTTATGTGAATGGCAACTTAAGCTTGCTGGAAGCATGGAGCCATGCCCTGCTTTCAATGAATTATTCGGGTGGCGGCTTCTTTTCAAAGGATCAGACCCAGGGAAACGGGCAATATCATCATCTGGCATCGGCTCTGGAGATTGATCAACGAAGATGGCAGGCACTCTTTATGGACCAGTTCTCCTACCTGCCCCAGAGCTCGTTTGGGTTTGGGGGCGCAAGCGGACTAGCATCTCCGGGAATTACGGGCAGTCTAGCCGCGCCATCGCCCGGACTTCAGAATGGATTCGTGCCTGGTCAGTCCATCCTGGCGGCGACCGGTCCGCGCTACAGCAATTCCTCTGCAGCGCAGCTGACCTACGATGTGAGCCGGCGCGGATCCATTACGGTCGGAGGGGTTCACGGGTTGCTGCGATTTATCAACTCCGGGAATATCAACAGTGATACCGAAACCCTCAATGTCGGGTACAACTATGAGATCACGCGCAGGGACTACCTGGGCGTGGTCTACCGATTTACTGCTTATCATTATCCAGGTGGTCCGCAGGCGGTGGGCGATCATGTAGCTCATCTTGCGTATGGAAGAAAGATCACAGGGAGGCTGGCACTGAACCTTGACGGCGGACCCGACGTGACCACGTTTCGCGTCCCCATCAACGGTTCGAAGCAGAGGGTCTCGGGATCGGGAGCCGGATCGCTAGTCTATGCCTTTCCCCTGACCACCGTCAGGCTGAACTACACGCATGGAGTAAGCAGCGGGAGCGGGGTGTTTAGCGGCGCCAGCACGGATCAGGTCAGTGCCTACTGGAGCCGACCGCTCACTCGAGTGTGGAGCGGCGCTTTGAATTTCGGGTACGCCAAGAACAGCCAGATTGTGCCTGTAACAGGCGCGACCTCGCCGAGCTACGATACTTGGATACCAGGAGCAGGATTAACTCGGCCGTTCGGCAGGACAACTAATCTTTCATTAGGATATCAAGCGCAGATTCAAAATTCCAATGTGGCCCTGTGCGGTACTGCGAATTGCGGGAAGAACAATACGACCCACCAAATTCTGCTGAGCGTTCAGTGGCATGCGGCACCACAAGTGTTACGATAGCGTGGAGGCACGACTCCGGCTCGATGGCGAGTGCAGATCTTCGCGTGAGCAAGGTAATAGGAATTCGAAGGAAGAAATCTAGAACCAGTACGAACGGCCCCACAGAAAAAAGAGACTATGTACAAAGGATTCTACGGCCTAAAAGAAAACCCATTTAATGTCAGTCCGGACCCGCGGTATCTGTTTCTTACGGAGCAAATCGAGGAGACATTGTCTAGTCTCATGTACGGCGTCCAGACTAGAAAAGGCATTATCACGCTCACGGGTGAGGTGGGGACAGGTAAGACAACACTCGTGAACAGGCTTCTGGATCGGCTTCGCGAGAGCGCAACGAAGACGGCATTTCTGTTCAACTCCCGGATGAACTCGGCCCAGCTGTTCGACTTTGTGCTGGCAGAATTTGATATTCACTGTGAATCGAATTCCAAGAGCCAGCAACTGATGAAATTGAATCAGTGGCTTTTGGAACGCTTCCGCAAGGGCGAAACTGCGGTACTCATTCTTGACGAAGCGCAAAATCTCACATTTCCAGTGCTGGAAGAGATCCGTCTGCTCACCAACTTGGAGACATCCACAGAGAAATTGTTGCAAATTGTGCTTTCCGGCCAGCCTGAGTTCGAAGAGAAGCTGAATCTGCCTCAACTCCGGCAGCTGCGGCAACGCATCATGATTCGTTGCAAGACTGGCCCACTGACGAAGGACCAGACGCACGATTACATTCTCGAAAGATTAAAAATTGCGGGAGCAACTCCGAGCGGGCAACCGATCTTCAGCCCTGCTGCCGTGGAAACGGTCCACCTGTATTCTCTAGGGATTCCCCGAGTAGTGAACCTGCTGTGCGAACATGCATTGATTAACGCCTACGTGGAACAACAGCGGCCGATTCAACCGAAGATCATCGAGGATGTCGCACGGGAGTTTCAGTTGGATCAGGTCGAACCAACTGCTTCACCCGAGAATCTGCGGACGAGTGCGGAGCTTTACAATTCAGAAGCCTTCATCCAGAACCTTGGCGAGGTCCTCTCGCGTTTTCGAATGAGCTCATCGGCAGGCTCTTTGCCAAACAAGAAGTGATTCTGCAAAACGCCGGAACTATCCAGAGTTCAGCACATCGCAATTAAACGGCCGCTGCGGAATGGTGTTGTCAAATGGTGGTAAGATTTTTCCCCACAAATCGACCAATCACAGAATTTTCAACCATGCTTGCCAATGTTCTGGGCCAATCGCATGAATAAATGTAGTATTTTCATTAACTTATGAGAGAGCGGCATCGGTCAGCCGGCGCATAAGCCTTACCAGATAATGGCAGACTGATTGCGACTGTACTAGATGTCGTTTGGAATCCCCTGAGCTACTGTAAGTTATTGATTTCAAGCGACATAGAGTAAAGTTAGAAGAATTTAGCATTTTAGGAAGTGACATTTAGGCGGTAGCCTGTTCCAGTCTTGACAATGGCCTATCGAGTCCTAAATGTTCCCTTCAACGATCACTAGCGATCTCGAGAAACCCTTCTCCCCAGACGGAAGAGCAGACATGATTCGAGTCGGTGTAATCGGTTACGGATACTGGGGCCCCAATATCGTCCGGAATCTCCATGGTCTGGATAACACGCGCGTCGAGATGGTGTGCGACAAAAGCCCGGCAGCGCTGGCCCATGCGCGGAAGTCTTATCCTGGCCTTGCAACAACGTCTGACCCTTGCGAGGTGCTGCGATCGCCCCAGATCGACGCCGTCGCCGTGATCACACCTGTCTGGACGCATTACGAGCTAGCCAAGGCAGCACTGGAGAATGGCAAACATGTTTTTGTGGAGAAGCCCTTCACATCCAGCGCGGTTCAGGCCGAGGAACTCATCGAGCTGGCAGCACGCAAGAAATTGACCATCATGGTGGACCACACCTTCCTTTTCACCGGGGCGGTTCGCAAGATTCGCGAACTGGTGGACAGGGGTGATCTGGGCGATCTCTACTACTACGATTCCTTGCGTGTAAATCTTGGGCTCTTTCAGCACGACGTCAGTGTAATTTGGGATTTAGCGCCACACGATCTCTCCATCATGGATCACCTGATAAGAAAGGAACCGGAAGCAATCGTTGCAACCGGTGAAAAGCATTTGAACGGCGTGGAAGACGTCGCGTTCATGACGATCTACTTCCCACAGAATGTGATCGCGCACATTAACGTGAATTGGCTCTCGCCAGTGAAGATCCGGACCACCTTGATCGGTGGCCAGAAAAAGATGCTCGTGTGGAACGATCTGGTGGCCGACGAAAAGGTGCGCGTGTACGACAAGGGCGTCCAGATCAGCGCGGGAGAGGGAATCCGCGATCTCCTGGTGAGCTATCGCACCGGCGACATGTGGGCACCACAGATCGAACAAACGGAGGCGCTGCGCGTCGAGCTCGGATACTTTGTGGATTGCATCATGAACAACAAGATGCCATTCAACGACGGACATGCCGGGCTTCGAGTCGTCCGGATGCTGGAAGCGGCCGAATGCTCCATCCAAAAGAGGGGGGAGTTGATCCGGCTATGAATGAATTCTGCTCGATCGCTGCAGACGTGAAATTAGGAGAAGGAGTCAAGCTGTCCAAGTTCATCAACCTCTATGGCTGCGAAATTGGTGACAACACGAAAATTGGTGCATTTGTCGAGATCCAGAAAAACGCCACGGTCGGGAAGAATTGTAAAGTCTCAAGCCACAGCTTCATTTGTGAAGGCGTGACGATAGAAGACAACGTGTTTATCGGGCACGGCGTCACGTTCATCAACGATTCCTATCCACGCGCAACTACGGCTGACGGCCAGTTGCAGAGTGAAAAGGATTGGAGGGTGGAGCGAACGTTGGTTAAGAAAGGCGCTTCGATCGGTTCGGGAACGACAGTTCTTTCCAACGTAACGATCGGGGAGAACGCGATTGTCGGCGCCGGAAGCGTTATCACTAAGGATGTCCCCGCCAATGCCATTGTGGTGGGAAATCCTGCCCAGGTAAAGAGATACATCGATGCCAACGTACCCGTTGCCATGGGAGACAAAGAGTGAACGGAAGAAACGCCATTCCATTTCTCGATTTGGTTACTACTCACCGCGAGCTCCGGCTGGAACTGACGGAAGTATTCCATCGCGCACTGGACGCTGCCAGCTTCATTGGCGGCCCCATGGTCGAGCAATTTGAACACGCGTTCGCGGAGTTCTGCGGCACGAAACACTGTGTCGGCGTAGGCAGCGGTACGGATGCGCTGCGCTTCGCGTTAATGGCTGCGAGCATCGATCACGGCGACATCGTAATCACGGCACCGAATACCTTTATTGCTACGACGGAGGCCATCACCCAAGCCGGAGGAGGGATCGCCTTCGTTGACATCAACGCGCAAACTTATACCCTCGATCCCGAAAAATTATTGGAATTCATCGAGAAGAACTGCGAATTCGACGCTCAGACGGGAAAGCTGACCGAGCGTGCTACCAGGCGCAGAGTTGCCGCGATCGTTCCGGTTCATCTCTACGGACAGATGGCGGACATGGATTCGATCATGGATCTGGCTGCGAAATACAACCTTGTAGTTATTGAAGATGCTTGCCAGGCCCATGGTGCGGAATACTTTTCAAAGAAGGCCAATGCTTGGAAAAAGGCAGGTTCGATTGGCAAGGCAGCGGCTTTCAGTTTTTATCCCGGAAAGAATCTTGGCGCTTGTGGTGAAGGTGGCGCGATCACGACCGATGACGAATCCCTGGCCTTGCGGATGAAGATGATTCGTGATCATGGCCAGGCACAGAAGTACTACCACGACATCGAAGGTTACAATGGACGGCTCGATTCTATGCAGGCCGGTTGGCTGTCGGTTAAGCTTCGCCACCTGGGTTATTGGAATGAATCGCGCCGCCGACTCGCTCACCGCTATCATGAGCTATTTGCCGATGCGGGAGATGCTGTGGTCGTCCCCGTGGAAGCGCCATGGATGCGGGGCGTTTACCACCTCTACGTCATTCGAGTGCCGGATCGCGACGGATTGCGGTTGGCACTTGCCGACGCGGGGATCGGGACCGGCATCCACTACCCCATTCCCCTGCACCTCCAGAAAGCTTACGAACATCTGGGTTACAGGCAGGGCGCCTTCCCTGTCACCGAGCGAGTCGCGGGCGAAATCTTGTCGATCCCCATGTTCCCTCAACTCAGTCATGGCCAGCAGGATTTGGTCGTCACTAAGGTGAGAGAGTTTTTGGATGAAAGAGTGGCGATGACTCCCTGAGCCGGCCAAGACTGTACGATAGCCAGCTTTGCTGCCGACAAGGAAAGACCCGCGCACTGTGCAGCCAACTTAATCCTAGACCACGCCAGCCCGCAGGTTGTACAAAAGGGCAAGAACTATTTTCAAGAACAAGAGCTGTCGACAGAAACGATTTCCCATACCTGATGACCAAAATTGCGCTAGTTACAGGTGCAGAAGGCTTTGTCGGATCTCATCTGGTGAAGTTTCTTCAAGTCAAAGGTTGGAAAGTCATTGGTTCTTATTTGAATGTGCGCACGCCATCGTTTCCGAAGCTGCCCCGTTTGACTTTTACGCAGTGCGACCTTCGAAGTGCGCGCCGCGTGACGCAAATCTTGAAGCGGTATCGGCCGACGCACGTCTTTCATTTGGGAGCGCAGAGCCTTCCCACAGTTTCGTGGGAGGATCCCGTCACAACTTTTGACTCGAATATCATGGGTTCCTTGCATCTATTCGAGGCGGTTCGACGTCTGAGACGTGCTCCCGTTGTCGTTTCAGCGTGTTCGAGCGCCGAATACGGACATGTGGCCCCGTCTGCCATGCCGGTTAAGGAGGAACACCCTCTTCGACCGCTGCATCCCTACGGCATCAGCAAGGTTTGTCTGGACCTGTTGGCCCGCGAATATTTTCTGGATTACAGCATTCCGGCAATCAACGTGCGGCTCTTTAACACCACGGGGCCAGGGAAGACGAATGATGCACCCTCGGATTTCGTGCGGCAGTTAGCCCGCATTAAGAAGGGCCTGCAGGCGCCTGTAATTGAGGTGGGCAACTTGAAGCCTCGCCGGGCATTCCTCGATGTGAACGACGCGGTGCGGGGGCTTTATCTCGCCGCAATGAAAGGGAAAAGAGGCGAGGCGTATAACCTGTGTGCCGCGCGTACATATCCGGTCCACGAAATCTTGCGCACTGCAATTCGCTTATGTGGGGTGAAAGCCGAGGTTCGGCCGGTCTCACGGTTGATGCGTCCCTCGGACGAAAAGATTATCTTTGGGAGCACTGCCAAGATCCGTAGGGACACAGGTTGGAAGCCGGTAAATTCGATTGAGCAGACGTTGAAGTCTATGCTGAAATACTGGGATGCCGTCCTCTGATACCTAGGGGAACGCGGGACTGCCTCTCTGAAACGCGATTGAACAGCGTGTTAGTGATGAGTTCTGAACCAAATATCTGTTCCCTGGCGGACGCCACTCGAGGGGATATGAGCGCTGTCCTTCTCGTCGGCGGACTGGGGACGCGCCTGCGATCGGCACTGCCGTCCACGCCGAAACCACTGGCACCGATCGGGAATGTGTCCTTCCTTCAGCTGCTGGTTCTGCAGCTGCGATCTCAGGGTTTCCGTCGCCTGGTGATGTGTACTGGCCATATGGCCGATCAGATTGAGGAAGAATTCGGCGATGGCCATAAATGGGATGTCGCAATCAGCTATTCGAGAGAATTGCGGCCGCTCGGAACGGCGGGGGCGGTCAAGTTTGCAGCCCCTTATCTACTGGAGAGATCCGGGTTCTTGGTAATGAATGGCGATTCTTTCCTGGAGCTTGATTTGCATGAGCTCATTCGCTTCCATGGGGAAAGCGGCGGATTGGTGAGCATGGCTGTCTGCAAGGTCAAGGATGCAGCCCGGTACGGAACCGTTCAAATGGACGCGCACCAGCGAGTGGTTAGCTTTAGGGAAAAAATGGGGAATCAGACTCCTGGCTTGATAAACGGCGGTGTATACGTCTTTGACCGCGCCGTTCTCCAATATATTCCGGAGGGGCCCGCTAGCCTCGAGAAGGATGTTTTTCCGCGCATACTCGATCATGGCGTATATGCATTTGAGCAGCGTGGAATGTTCATCGACATCGGGACGCCGGAAAATTACGCACGTGCTCAAGAACTCCACCGCAGTCTCTATAAGGCGGCTTTGCCGAGGCTTTGCGACCAGGGACGGCATTAGCCCAGGGCATGTATGCACGATCAGCAGTTGTCGGGAGTATGGAAAGAAGGAAGCCAGCCGTATGATTATAACCCGCACTCCGCTCCGCATCTCTTTCTTTGGTGGAGGCACGGATTACCCCATTTGGCATCGTGAGTTCGGTGGCGCCGTGTTGTCCACCGCGATTGACAAGGCCTGCTACATTACGTGCCGGAGGCTGCCGCCTTTTTTTGAATACCACAGCCGCATCTCTTATTCAAAGGTAGAAAACGTCAATCAAAACAGCGCGATCGCGCACCCTTCTGTGCGCGCGTGCCTGCAATATCTGGGAGTCGATGAGGGAGTGGAAATCCACCACGTGGCGGACCTGCCTGCGCGAACCGGCCTGGGCACAAGTTCCGCTTTTACGGTGGGCCTGTTACTGGGACTCTATGCGCTCAGAGACCAGATGCGCAACAAACACGCGCTCGCGCTCGATGCCATCCACGTAGAGCAGGAACTGCTGAAGGAGGCCGTGGGGTCGCAGGACCAGATCAATGCCGCCTATGGAGGCTTCAATCGCGTCAACTTCAAGACGGACGGGAGTTTCGAAGTCAACCAGATCATAATGCCGCCAGACAGGCTAGCTCTGCTGCAGCAGCACTGCATTCTCTTTTTTACAGGTTTTTCGCGTACTGCTTCGGAAATTGCCAAAGTGCAGATTCGATTGACGCCTCACCGGAAGCATGAGCTGGGGCTCATGTTTCAGATGGTCGATGAGGCCGAAGCGATCGTCACGGATGCAAGTCGTTCGCTGGAGGAATTTGGCCATTTGCTTCACGAGTCCTGGCAGATTAAGAGAACGCTGACGCAAAGCATCACGAACACGAGACTCGATGATATCTACGAGGCCGGACGCAGCGCTGGCGCCCTCGGAGGCAAGCTGCTGGGGGCCGGAGGCGGCGGCTTCATGCTCTTCTTCGTGCCCCCGGAGCGGCGCAAGGAATTGCGGATGCGGCTTAAGAACCTCCTGTGTGTACCGTTCGCTTTCTCCAATCGCGGCAGCCACGTCGTCGTGCATGAACCCGACCAGGTCTACGACAAATCACTGGCCGAAGAGCGAACTGAGGTTTACGCGCACCAGCCGTCTCGTGATGCTGATTAGCGCAGTCACGCGGATGCAAGGAAAGCTTACATGGAAAGGCAGCAGTGCCTCCCCTCTTACGTGCTAATCACACCCGCCCGTAACGAAGAGGCTTTCATGGAGAAGACCATCGAGTCCGTGATCCATCAGACGTGTCTACCCTTGAGGTGGATCATCGTGAACGACGGCTCGACGGACGCTACCGGCGAGCTCGTCAACCGCTATCTTTCCAGGTACAGGTGGATCGAACTGGTTAATCTTCCGAAGCGCCGGGAGCGCAATTTTGCCGCTAAGGTTTATGCCTTTAACGCCGGTCAGGAAAGACTGAAGAAAGTTAACTACGAGATTATTGGTAATCTGGATTCCGATGTTTCTTTGGACCCGGATCATTTTGAATTCCTCCTGGGTAAATTCAAGGAAGAGCCCCGCCTTGGCGTGGCTGGGACAGTTTTCAAAGAGGAAGGAGGCTACAACTCGGAAACCGATAGCTTTGAAGGGCAGCTCCACGTATCAGGCCAATGCCAGATGTTCCGGCGCCAATGCTTTCAGGACATAGGGGGGTATTTTGCAAATAAGGCCGGAGGCATCGACTGGATCGCAGTCGCGACGGCCCGGATGCTGGGCTGGAAGACAAGATCATTTCGAGAGAAATCGTTCTTTCATTACCGGCATTTGGGAACAGCCGAGCGCAGCCCATTCGCTGCAGCATTCTCCTACGGTGAGAAGGACTATTACCTTGGCGGACATCCGCTTTGGGAAGTCTTCCGCGCTGCGTATCGAATGACGAAACCACCCTATTTGGTCGAAGGGCTCGCTCTGGGCTTGGGTTATTGGTGGGCAATGCTGCGAAGAGTAGAGCGTCCGGTCTCCAAGGAGCTCATGGCGTTCCACCGCCGGGAGCAGATGCAGAAGCTGAAGATCATCATAAAATCTTTACTCACGTTTAAGCCAATCGATAAATTCACGCTCCTGCCCGAATAGAGGACTTTTTCCGCGCAAGAGAACGCCACTATGAGTGAGACACAAGCTGTACAAATCAAAACGGCCCTCAGCCGCTTTACAATTTGGCTTGGTCGCTACGGTGAAACCTCGTATGACTACCAGAGCTATTTTGCGAGTGCCCTGGGACGAAGGGCTAAGGCTCTCTACTATCAAAAACCTCTGTTTGGCAAGCTGGCCGTGTCTCCTATGGTCTTCTCAGAGGCCTTCGTCCCCTCAACGCGACGCTTCTTCTGGAAACGGCAACGGTTCCCCATTGCGGACGCGCATTATGCCATGGGCTTCGCCCTTCTTTCCCAGATTTTGGGAGCGGAGTCACACTATGAACGAGCCATTCACTTTCTGGAAGTACTCATTGAAACCCGCTGTCCAGGCTTTGAGAACTACGCTTGGGGCTACCCGTTCCACTGGGAAACACGGCGGGGAACCATCAAAGAAGGGACTCCCCTGATCACGACGGTACCTTATGTCTATGAGGCCTTCCGTCAGATTTACCACCTTGATCACAACCCTCGGTGGCGGAAAATCATGCATTTGATCGCGCGGCATGCGTTGGAAGACTATCAAGATATTGAGGCTTCGGCGAATGCTTCCACCTGTTGCTATACACCCGGACCTGGTGACTCGAGTAGTGTCGTCAATGCGAGTGCCTACCGGGCTTTTCTCCTCACCAGTGCAGCGTTGGACTTCTCGGAGCCAGGATTTCAGAGAGTTGCGGAGCGAAATCTCAACTTTGTCCTTGAGTCCCAAAATCCAGACGGCTCCTGGTACTACTCCACGGATAACGTCAGGGACTTTGTAGACCACTTTCATACATGCTTTGTTCTGAAGGCGCTCGCAAAAATCGAACAACTGACCGGGTGCGGGCGGTGTCACAGGGCTATCGAGCAGGGTGTCAGCTATTATGTAAGAAACTTGTTCGATTCTGCCGGTTTGCCCTTGCCATTTTCCAAGCGGCCGCGGCTCACGGTGTATCGCAGAGAACTCTATGACTATGCCGAGTGCATCAATCTCGGCGCCCTTTTGCAAGGGCGTTTCCCAGAGTTGGACAGGATCGTGACGGCGGTTGTCGCGGATCTCCTGGCTCGCTGGCAAAGACCTGATGGTTCATTTAGGTCCCGCCAGCTTTTCGTCGGCTGGGACAACGTGCCAATGCATCGCTGGGCGCAGGCTCAGGTATTTCGCAGTCTCTGCTTTTTCTTATCTCGAATTAAAGGGCCAAGAAACAGAAGCGCCGCGGACACTCTTCAGCGTCTGCCCTTAAAGGTTGCAAACTAAAGATTCTTATGTGCGGAATTTGCGGACAATATAACTATAGGAACCCGACACCCATTCGGCGCCGGGAAATTGAGGCGATGGCAAAGTCCATCGCCCATCGAGGGCCTGACGACGAGGGTTACTACATTGACGGACCGCTCGGATTCGGGTTTCGTAGGCTCTCGATCATCGATCTTGCGGGCGGTCACCAACCTATGTCGGACCAGGAAAAGTCTGTATGGGTGATTTTCAACGGCGAGATCTATAACTTCCAGGAGCTTAAGCGTGAGCTGCAGAGCTATGGCCATGTGTTTCGCACTAATTCCGACACTGAGGTAATCCTGCACGGATACAAACAGTGGGGCGATGAGGTGCTGAACCACGTCAATGGCATGTTTGGCCTGGCAATTTGGGACGTTCGACTGAGCCGGCTGGTACTCGCCCGTGATCCGTTTGGCATCAAGCTGCTCTATTACAGAATCGACGGCGATGGTCTGTGTTTCGGTTCCGAGATGCGCGCGATCCAAGCAACCATGCCACCAGACAAAGTGGAGATTGATCCTATCTCCCTGAATCTCTTTTTGCGCTATCGTTATACTCCATCCCCTTACACGATACTCAAGGGAGTGCGCAAACTCGCCCCGGGGACCAAACTCATAGTTGAAAATGGCGCCTGCCAGGTGAGTCGATGGTACAACTTCAAACCCGTTCCTTTTGCACCGACAAAGTCGCCTGGAGAGGCCAGAGAGGAATTGTTATCCCTGTACAAAGATGCAGTGCGGCGGCAGCTTATCAGCGACGTGCCGGTGGGCCTGCTTTTGAGCGGAGGCATCGATTCGGCGCTGCTGCTTGCGTTGATGAATCTTAGCGGTAGTTCGTGGCCGACCTACACTGTGGGATATGGTGCGGCCTTCGCGGACGATGAATTGGAAGATGCCTCGCAGACCGCTCACGTCCTGGCATCAAAACACACAAACGTAACGATCACAAGGGCGGTCTTCGAGGAAGCGCTTCCAAAGATCGTGGCTGTATTAGAGGAACCCGTAGCAACTTCTTCTATTGTGCCAATGTATTTCGTTTGTGAACGAGCCCGTAAGGATGTCAAAGTTGCCTTAGTCGGACAGGGCCCGGATGAGTTGTTTGGGGGATATCTCCGGCATCTCGGCGTCCGCTACGGCGCCTTGTGGGCGGGCTTGCCGGATTGGCTGCGCACACCCATCTCCTCGACGGTTGCAGCCTTACCGCGAAATGAGACCCTTAAGCGCGGAGTTTATTCCCTGGCGATTCCGGACCGCATGCGCCGGTATCAACATGTACTTTCGCTCCTGCCAGGGGACCAAATCGAAAACCTGTTCCAAGACGGACTCCTCGGTCCGAGCTCCGGAGACACTATTTTGGAATGTTGGAGGGACCTTACGGATCTCATGACTGAAACAGACGAGTTGGGCGGACTCCAGTTTCTGGAAGTGCGCTCGACCCTCCCAGACGAACTTCTCATGTACGCGGACAAGCTCTCGATGGCGCACGGTCTCGAACTCCGGGTGCCGTATGTCGACAAAGAAATTGTTGAATACGTCGAGAGGTTGCCCGCAAGCTTTAAAGTGAGAAATGGCTCCCGGAAGTGGCTGCACCGCCAGGTGTGCCGGACCTCTCTTCCCGATTCGTTCCTAAAACGGCCGAAACGGGGGTTTGCCAGCAATGTCGTCGATGATTGGTTCCGGAGTGTCGTGGATAACAAGATGGGCGATACGCTCCTTGACGGTGGCTCGAAGCTCTACCAGTACCTTCGCCCACAAGCCGTGCGCGAATTGTTCGCGCAACATGCCGCTGGGTGCCAGGACAATCACAAGGTTCTCTTTAGCCTAGTCGTTTTTGAGGAATGGCTTCGGGCCCACGGAGAGCCCGCGAGCACTTTGATTTGAGGACGCCGGGCGGTGTCAAGTGCCAATCTGTGGATTCCTGAAGCAACCAACGCAGAGTCGGCGGCTTGTGGCCTACGCGATTTTTTCACATATTGGAATCGCAGTCTAGCGGCAAACAGGATTGATAAGATGCCTCCGACACTGGCGCTGATTCTCTGGCTTGTTCTTCTGCTGGCCTTGTTGTTGTTCGACCCCGCTAAGGACCCCGGCACCTCTTGGGCTTTGTGGGTGCCAGTAACCTGGATGTTCATCCTTGGATCGCGGCTTCCTTCACAGTGGCTCGGCAGCAGTTCGATCCAATCCAGCGCCCAGGCCCTCGAAGAGGGGAATTCATTGGACCGCGTCGTCCTCTCGTTTTTGATGCTACTAGCGATTGGCACCCTGGTGTTGCGCCGGTTCAACTGGGGGAGGTTTTTTAGATCCAACGTGGCCCTGTTTGCCTTCGTCCTTTTCGGCCTGGTCAGCGTGTTTTGGTCCGACTTCGCCCTCGTCTCCGTCAAGCGCTGGTTCCGGGATCTCGGCAACTACCTAACCATCCTAGTCGTTCTCTCTGATCCTCGGCCGCTTGAAGCAGTCCGCGCGCTTCTCCGCCGTCTGTGTTATCTGTTGATTCCGCTCTCGATTCTGGTTATCAAATATTTTCCCCAGATCGGCAAGGAATACGAATTTTGGTCGGGTGCCTCGCTGTTTGTGGGAGCTGCAACGAGCAAGAACATGCTTGGCGCTGCGTGCTTGGTCAGCGGCATCTTCTTTTTCTGGGACACCGTGACGCGCTGGCGCGACCGTAAGGAACGGCGGACACGAAGGATCATTCGCCTCAATTTCGCGTTTATTGCAATGACTTTTTGGTTGCTGCACTTGGCCAGGAGCGCGACTTCCACCGTTTGCCTTGTACTGGGCTGTGTGATCTTAATTGCCGCGCATCGTAAAGTGTCCCAACGCCGTCCTACATTCCTCAAAGCACTAATCCCTGCCTTCTTCTGTCTGTATCTTCTGCTGGCATTCGGCTGTGACATGAACGGGAACCTAGCCGCGGCCGTTGGACGGGATCCCACACTAACCGATAGAACTTCAATATGGACGACCGTTTTGAGCTTAAGAACCAATCCCCTCCTTGGCACGGGCTACGAAAGCTTCTGGATAGGGCCTCGGCTCCAATACGTTTGGAGCAAAGTGGGGAGCATAAATGAGGCACACAACGGTTACCTTGAGATGTATCTTAACCTTGGCCTTACGGGGCTGGCACTTCTTTGCGTATTCCTGCTTAGTAGCTACCGGAAAATCTGTAGGAGGCTGTCACTTTCTTCCAGCCTAGCCTCACTCAGTCTGGCCCTCTTCGCCGTCATGCTTTTCTACAACATCACGGAGGCTGCTTTTCGGTCTAGTCTAATCTGGGTTGCCTTCCTTCTCTTTGCGATTGAGGTCCATGAGCCCGCCGAGGATCCTGGGGGCGAACTTGCCAAGCGCACCAACGTGGACACCGTGGAACCTTTTCCGCAGTCTAGTTTTGAAATGATGCGACACAGGTAATCTCGCTCAACAGCGGCGTGAAACAGAGTCCAACGGGCCTCTTGTTCCCGCGGTGTCCCTTCTGCACCACACTCGAAGGTGATCTTTGAAGATTTGCGGCAAGGAGTTGCGTATCAAGGGAAAGCTCATCCGGACTGCGTTCCTCGAAGGGGAGGGGTACCAGTCTTTGGAGGACCCGGAACCGCTACTCGAGACACTACGAAAATCACCAATACGCATTGACGTTTCACGTTCATTCAAAAGCTCTCGGACACATCGCCGAAATACGATTACCCGATGGAATGGGACAATATGGCTGTCCTGCCTGTCTCCACGTTTGAGCACTGGTCGACACAGCAGAGCGGGTTCGAGGCACGGAACAAAGCCAGGCACGCTGAAAAGAAGGTTGTGGTCCGAGAAGTGCCCGTTGACGATGTACTCGTTCGGGGAATTTGGGGGTTAACCGTCCCTCAGAAGGGGGGCGGTGCCAGAACATGATGCCCACGGAAGAGAACTGCGTTGAAATCAGGGTCAGGGGACGCTGGATCACCATACCTGCAGTGGATGTCAATGGTAGGAAGCTCATCGCCACGGGAAAGTGGCTGAGGACGGCTATGGTCCGCGGCGAGGACATGATGGAGAATGAGCTGGAAAATCCCGAAGTGTACATAAAGAAGCTGAAGGGCGATGCGAACGATGCGTTGAAGGCTGACATCTTTACTTTCACTCAAAAACTACCTGCAACGCTCCCGAAATATCCCTATCCCATGGAATGGGAGAGCGTTGCCGCCATCCGCCTAGTTAGCTTCAAACAGTGGTGGGGAGGCCTCCCCCAGGAAACCCGCAAAAACGTGAGGCGGTCCCAGAGACGTGGCGTGGTGGTGAGGATCAGGGAGTTCGATGACGATCTGATTCAGGGAATCCGGGAAGTGAACGACGAGTCTCCGCTGCGGCAAGGCATGCGTAACGGGTACTACGGCAAAAGCTCCGAGGAGACCAAGAAGCTCTATGGCGAGTTTGTCGATCGATGCGACTTCATCTGCGCCTACTTCGGCGATGAGCTGATCGGCTTTCTGCATTTGGTCTACCGGGCAGAGGTCGCATCGATCTTGAATCTGACCACGAAGCCAAGCCATTTTGACAAGAGACCGGCCAACGCCTTGGTGTCTAAGGCGGTGGAAGTATGCGAAGCAAAAGGCATCTCATACATTACGTACGGCCTGTATAATTACGGAAATAAGCGCGACCATCCTCTTCGTACGTTCAAAATCCGTAACGGGTTTGAAGAGATCCTTATGCCCAGATTTTTCGTACCGTTGAGCCGATGGGGGGGGCTTTGCGTGAAAGCGAAGCTTCATCGGGGTCTTATCGGTATTCTCCCTCATTCAGTAATCAGAATGGCCACGGGCGCGCGGTCTCTATGGTATAATTTCACGGCTTTCATGAGCCGGCGTAGCTCAACGACAGAGCAGCCGAAACGTAATCGGCGGATGGAGCGTTCAAGTCCTCCCGCCGGCTCCAGTACTTAACCTGGGAGCGACCCTCCCACCTGCGGAACTACTGCCAATCGATCTAGAGGATCCCGCTGCCTGAGTTAAAAGGAATCGCACATGCCGGGTCTTGTTGGTCTGATAACCGGAATGCCCCGTGAATGCGCTGAGCCGCAACTGTTGCGGATGCTAGAAACTCTTCGCCATGAGTCTTTCTACATAGGCGGCACATGGATGGACGAGTCCCTCGGAGTGTACGTCGGCTGGGTCGCTCGGAAGGATTCGTTTTCTGACGGCATGCCCCTACGAAACGAACGGGGAGACGCGGTGCTCATTTTTTCGGGAGAGGAGTTTCCGGAACCAACAACAGCACAGCGGCTCAAAGAGCGCGGCCATGATTTGAGTCCGGCAGGTTCTTCCTACCTTGTGCACCTTTACGAAGAGGATGGCTCTTTTCCGTTGGCATTAAATGGAAGGTTCCACGGATTGTTGATCGATAAGAACCGAGGAGCCGCGGCGCTCTTCAATGACCGCTACGGCGTGCATCGGATTTACTTTCACCAATCAAAAGAGGCGTTCTATTTCGCAGCCGAGGCCAAGGCGATTCTCGCGGTCCGGCCTGAGCTTCGGACGATCGATCTTCGCAGCATGGGTGAGTTTGTCGCCTGCGGTTGCACACTCGAGGGCCGATCGCTCTTTAAGGGAATCCACTTGCTGCCTGGCGGATCAAAATGGGTTTTTCACAATGGGTCGCTCGCGGAAAAGGGAACTTATTTCGATCCACGCGAATGGGAAAACCAAGCGCTCCTGGAACCGGAGGCGTATTACAGGGAATTCCACGATGTCTTCGCGCGGAACCTCCCGCGCTATTTTAACGGTAATGAGCGCGTAGGAATGTCGCTCACGGGGGGGCTGGACACTCGCATGATTATGGCTTGGCGGAAGGCCCAGTCTGTGTCCGTGCCTTGTTACACGTTCGGCAGCATGTTGCGCGAGAATCAGGATGTGCGCATAGCCCGGCGTGTGGCGGAAGTCTGCAGGCAGCCCTTTCAAGAAATTCCTGCCAGCCAGGAATTTCTATTGCGATTTCCGCACTACGCGGAGCGCGCCGTGTATCTGACCGACGCGTGTGTGGACGTGAGCCGCGCCCCCGATCTTTACTTGAACGAGAAGGCTCGCGAAATCGCCCCTGTAAGAATGACAGGAGTCTTTGGCGGTGAGATCCTTCGCCACTTCCGTGCGTTCAAGCCCGAAATGCCTGCTCCTGGATTATTCCATCCGGATTTTCTGGCCCATCTCAACCAGGCAAGGGAAACCTATAAAGGTCTCGTTCGAGCCCATCCGGTAACTTTTGCCGCCTTCAAACAGAGCCCGTGGCATAACTATGGGATTCTTGCCCTGGAGCAGACGCAGCTTTCCATGCGCTCCCCGTACCTCGACAACGATTTGGTCCGAACCGTATATCGCGCCTCCGGCTCGGCGTTAGACAACGATCAGGCCTCCTTGCGGCTGATTGCGGATGGAAGCCCGGACCTTTCCCGAATCCCGACGGACCGCGGTGTAGGGGGAAAGCGGAGAGGCATACCAGAGCTAGCCGCCCACGCGCTCCTTGAGTTCCTGTTCAAAGCCGAATATGGCTACGACATGGGGATGCCCCAATGGGTCGCCCAAATCGACCATATGCTTTCTTTTATGCACTTCGAACGGCTGTTCCTTGGAAGACACAAGGTTTATCACTTCCGGATCTGGTACCGAAGCGTGCTGGGAAAGTACGTGCGAGAGACATTATTGGATTCGCGTAGCCTTTCGCGCCCCTACATCGAACGAAAGGGGCTAGAGACGCTGGTCCGCAGGCACATTAAAGGCGACAGGAATTACACAGAAGAGATTCACAAGGCGTTAACCCTGGAGCTGTTACACCGCCAATTTGTAGATGGGTCTGCACAAGGCGTCCGGTAGCGCCGCTGTCGATTGCGAACATCTGACGTACGCCCCTTTTGGCCAGGGCACAATAACCGTACAGGTCTGCATCCCTGCTCACAAATTGTACTTAGGGCCAGTAGGATTGCAGCAAAGCGAGAATTAAGCTGTTAGCCTAGGGGGGTCAGTAGTTCCAGTCCGTTCGCCGATCATGACGGATTTGGTAGAGCATTTACGACACCAGAGGGCGGAGATGAAGAAAATCCTTGTCTGCACATTCGTTCTGTGCCTCCAGTGCACGGTTTCTTCTTTTGGCCAGACTTGGTCAACCCTCCCAGCGGACCTACTAGTGGATATGAAAACCAGTAGCCCTGGCACAGCGCTGACCGCAAGCATTATGACGGCGGGGACGGTAAGCGTTAATTGCACTCCTGGGACGATATGCACTTGGGCAGCACCGACAACCAACGCTTTCAGTGTGGGTTCTGGTCTGCCAGCCTGCGGGAATCTCGGCCCTGTGCAGATGAATGGCACCGGCGGTACGCTCTACCCTGCCCAAGCGCTGAACTTCAACAGTATTGCTTACAACGATAGCGTGCCTGGACCAGGTTCAAATGAGATTATGACCTTTAGTGGTTCGGCGGCTTCCGCAACGGCAGTATCGGCCCTTGTCTGCCTCACCATTGGGCCTCCGGCGCAGCCTTTGTCCGGTTCGGACTACGACCGTCTTATATTCTTCAACACAGCTGGGAATTACGCCGTTTTACAATTCAACAACCAAAACGGTTGCACTCCACCTGCGGGCTACATCGGCGCTCGCATCGAAGTTAAGCCAACCGCGCACTCCTCGTGCATTTATGTTCTGCCGCAGCAAACCTATTGGTTTTCTCTCTATTGGAACATCAACACTGGAGTTACCTACCTGTACGCATTCACGTCGGGGGGCACTCAGATTTCCTGCGGCGCTGTTTCATCCACGTGTCTATCGAATGGTGCGGCAACTGTTATCGCAGGCAATAAAGGCGGCGGGGGTCTGCACCAGATGTACTTTGGCAACAACGAGAACGGATTCTATACCGGTGGCACGACGACCTATTTCCACAACATTATGGTGAACTGGACAAGCACCCCGAACCTAATGTTTTGGACTGGTGGGGCGGCCGTGCAGCCACCCACTAATTTGAAGGCGACGGTGCAGTAATGGAAGAGCGTGGCGCATTTCCGTCTAACCAAAAGATT
>QHYN01000104.1 GCA_003224145.1 Acidobacteriota bacterium | reverse complement strand
CCGTACAAAGTGCCTGCGGCGGTACGCATTTCTCCGGTTCAGGTGAACGGCATTCCCGGAGAGTGGGTGGAATCGCCAAATGTCAGCAAAGACGTGCTCCTTTATTTGCATGGCGGCGGATATTTCGGCTGTTCGGCAGAGACGCACCGTCCGATCACCACATCGTTCGCGATGCACGGCTTCGGCGTATTCGCTCCAAACTATCGCCTTGCTCCGGAAAATCCCTTTCCCGCCGCTGTGGAAGACGCGACTGCAGCGTATCGAGGTCTCCTTGCCGAAGGGTATTTGCCACTGCGCATCGTCATCGCGGGCGATTCCGCAGGCGGGGGTCTGGCACTTTCGCTCATGCTCGCTCTTCGCGCTTCGGGCACGCCGCTCCCTGCTGCTGCAGTGCTTTTCTCTCCGTGGACCGACCTCGCGGCCACGGGCGACTCCATCCGCACGAACGCGAGCCGCTGTGCCATGTTTAATGGTCCGGACATCGGCCCGTCTGCTCGCTACTATCTCGGCAGCACTGACCCACGCAATCCTCTCGCCTCTCCTCTATATGCCGACCTCTCCGGCCTTCCACCGATGCTCATTCACGCCGGCGCCGACGAAGTTTTGCGTGACGATTCCACGCGACTGGCGGAGAAGGCCCGCGCCGCCGGAGTTCCCGTGGAATTAAAAATCTGGCCGGTGGTCCCGCATGCCTGGCAACTCGCCCCGCACCGGATCCCGGAGGCCCGCCAGTCCTTGCGGGAAAGTGCTGCTTTTCTTCGCACGCACACCAGCGCTGCGGACCTGAGTGGTGTAAAATCGTAAGAAAATGGTTGAGTCTTTGACTTCCAATCAAAATCGCGCCGACCTCGCCGTCGACGTTTTGATCGTTGGCGCCGGCTTCTCCGGCCTGTGCATGGCGATCAAGCTTCTCGAAGCCGGAATGAAAGATTTTCTGCTCATCGAAAAAAGCGACGACATTGGCGGCACCTGGTACGAAAACCGCTATCCCGGCTGTGCTTGCGACGTGCCTGCCCATCTTTATTCTTTCTCGTTTGAACGAAATCCTGGTTGGACCCGCATGTTCGCCAGCCAAACGGAAATCTACCAATACCTAAAATCCTGCGTGCAACGCTACGGCCTCGCTCCTTATATCCGCTTCAACACTCGTTTTCACGAAGCCGCCTGGGACGAGTCTGCCGGTCTTTGGCACATCCGTGCGGGCGATAATTTAAGCATCCACGCGCGCGTGCTGATTTCCGGCATGGGCGCGCTGCACGTGCCGCACTATCCGGAAATCCCGGGTATCGAGCGCTTTTCCGGACCCGCGTTTCATTCCGCCACGTGGAAGCCGGAAGTCGATCTCAGCGGCAAAACGGTGGCCGTCGTTGGCACGGGCGCAAGCGCCATCCAATTCGTCCCGCAAATCGCGCCGCGCGTCGGAAGGCTTTATCTCTTCCAGCGCACTCCGGCGTGGATCGTGCCGCGACTCGACTTTGGCATTTCTGAGAAATGGCGGGAGCGTTTCCGCAACGTGCCAGGGCTCGCTTGGGCGTTCCGGAAATTCCTGTTCTTAAGTCTCGAATGGCGCGTCCTCAGTTTTCTTGGCGATCGTTTTGTGCGCGAGCATCTCGAGAGAATCGCCCGCCGCCACCTCGAAAGGAGCATCCCCGACCACAAACTGCAGGCGGCACTGACCCCCAAGTACCAGATCGGCTGCAAGCGCATCCTTCTTTCTGACGATTTTTATCCTGCGCTAAAACAGCCTCATGTCGAGTTGGTCACCGAAAACATCGCGGAAGTCCGCGAGCGCAGCATCGTGACCCGGGATGGCGTCGAGCGGCCCATCGATGTTCTGATCTACGGCACGGGCTTTCATGTCACCGATCAGTTCATCGGGATGCGTCTGGTTGGCCGGGGCGGCATCGAAATTCATGACGCCTGGCACAATGGGATGAGCGCTTACCTCGGCGTCACCGTCAGCGGCTTTCCGAACCTCTTCATTCTTCTCGGACCCAATACGGGCTTAGGCCACAATTCCGTAGTTCTCATGATCGAAGCCCAAGTCCATTACGTGATCAAATGCCTCAAGCTGATGCGCCGCCGCAACACCTCGGTGATGGAAGTACGCGCCGAATCTCAAAAGCATTTCGCCGCCAACATTCGCGACCGGATGGGCCGCACCGTCTGGCAATCCGGTGGCTGCCGCAGTTGGTATCAAGACACACACACGGGGGAGAACACCACGCTCTGGCCCGGTTCCGTCATCGGCTACCTTCGCTCCACGCGCTCCGTTTCGGATTTCGAATACGATTTGAGGCCTGCTCCTCCTACGCATTGAAGCTTTCCCATCTTCAGTTTGGCCTGGAGCTCATTTGTCTCGGCGGGCGCGGGTGTGCGAAAATCGTTTGGACGAGGAAAGAATGAGCACATCGCTCGGAAAACACGTCACGCTCACGAAGCCGGACGATTTTGGCAGCCTGCTGCAGGACGAAGGCATCATCTTCACGAGCCTCGATAAGGCGGTGAACTGGGCGCGCAAAAGCTCCATCTGGCCGCTCGGGTTCGGCCTCGCTTGCTGCGCCATCGAAATGATGTCCATGGCCGCGGCGCGCTTCGACGTGGCGCGCTTTGGCGCAGAGGTTTTCCGTCCTTCGCCGCGGCAGGCCGACTTGATGATTGTCGCTGGGCGCCTGTCGCAGAAAATGGCCCCCGTGATTCGCCAGCTCTACGATCAAATGCCTGAGCCCAAGTGGGTCATTTCCATGGGCGCCTGCGCCACCTCGGGCGGCGTTTTCAACAACTACGCCATCGTGCAAGGCTGCAATCAGGTGATCCCCGTGGATGTTTACGTTCCCGGCTGCCCGCCACGCCCAGAAGCCCTTCTCTACGCCATTCTCCAGCTTCAGAAAAAGATTGATAGCGAGAAGGGTTCCTTCAAGCGTGCCCTAAATCTCGCCTGATCGCTCCCATACATCTCGCAGGCTTGGTCTGCGAGGAAAGGGAATGCCAATGACATCGCGATTCACTCCAAGTCCACTTAGCTTTATTCCGGTTTTTCTTGCGATAGCTATCTTTTTTCTCAGTTGCGGCGGTGGAGCGACCCTTCAGCCTCCTCCAGCGAAAGGATGGACCCTGGTCTGGAGTGATGAATTCAACGGCCCGGACGGCTCCGCTCCAGATTCCTCCAAATGGACGTACGACACGGGCGGCAAAGGATGGGGCAACAAGGAACTTGAGTGCTATACCAATCGCCTTCAGAATGCGCAGGTCAAAAGTGGAAATCTGGTCATCACCGCGCAAAAGGAGAGCATCACCTGTTCGGATGGCGTCTCAAGCAGTTACACTTCAGCCCGCCTCAAGACACAAGGGCTCTTTAGCCAGGCCTACGGCCGCTTTGAAGCGCGCATAAAGATTCCGGCGGGGCAGGGGATGTGGCCCGCTTTCTGGATGCTCGGCAATGACATCACTTCTGCCGGATGGCCCAAGTGCGGCGAAATCGACATTATGGAAAATATCGGCAAGGAGCCGGGCAAAGTTCATGTTTCGTTGCACGGCCCCGGCGCTTCAAGCGGCACGTCAGACCTGACAACAACTTACACGCTGCCGCCTGAGCAGAAATTTGGCGACGATTTTCATATCTTTGCGGTCGAATGGGAGCCGGACATCGTTCGTTTCTATGTCCACGAGTCGTTTGAAGCAGCATTCAGGAAAACTCGCGGCAGCGCGGACTTTCCGGTGCACTCGACGACGGGTCGCCCCAGCGTTGGAGAACTCCTCGTGTGGAAGCCGGGAAGTCCCTGGGTCTTCGATCATCCGTTCTTCCTCATCCTGAATGTTGCCGTTGGCGGCGATTGGCCCGGCTCGCCCGAAAACACGACCCAGTTCCCGCAGCAGATGCTGGTCGATTACGTGCGCGTGTACACGAAGCAATGAGTGGGTGACTGGTGACTCGTGATTGGTGACTGGTGAATCGTGCTACTTGACTTCTGCTTCGTTCAAATTCCTGCGAACGCCGTGATTGGTCTTCCTCTCTGTAGGCTCTATGCTCTCCGCGTCCTCTGTGTTAAAACTTTTACTTCCGATTCGCTAGTCGAGAAGGGGTTATCCCATGACCGCCGCATCACCCGTGACCGTGTCTCCCGATTCTGCTCGTCAACTCCTGCGCCACACCCTTGCCACCGTTGCGTACCGCGGTGGCAAAGCATTGCGCGGCGCTCCCGAGCATTTCTCCAGCTTCCATATCGGGGACAAGACGCGCACTCCCGCGCAAATCCTCGCGCACATGGGGGATCTCTTTGACTGGGCGCTCTCGATCGCGCGAGGCAATCAGACCTGGCACGACTCGACACCGCTTCCCTGGAACACGGAAGTAGAGCGCTTCTTTGCCACGATTAAAAAGTTCGATGAGTATCTCGCCTCTCCCGAGCCGCTCCACGCTTCCGCCGAAGGGCTGTTCCAGGCCCCCGTCGCCGACGCGCTGAATCACATCGGCCAGATCGCCATGCTTCGGCGCCTTGCGGGCTCGCCCATCAAAGGTGAAAACTACTTCAAAGCCGACATTACCGCCGGACGCGTCGGCGCGGAGCAATCCGCTCCCCAGCGTGAATTCGAATGATGGCCTGAACCTATAAGGGCTGAACGGGAGTTACCTGGACCAGGACGATTTCCCAATCATCTTCTTTCGGAATGAGAACAAAACTCATGCGGTGGATCCAGACGCGCTCCAGACTGGCAAGGATGGCGTTCTTCCACAAAACAATGGCGACAAAGAGGTCTGCCGTATCCGCGAGTGTTTCCTCGATCGCATAAGTCGCATTTTTCTTGGCGTAAGGAGCGAACAGGGTCAAAAATTCCTTCTGGATTTCCTCCCGATTCCACCGTTTTCCATAGACATCGACGAATTGCGCATTCTTAGCGAAAACAGGCAACAACTCCTCCGCCTTATGCCACTTCAGCCCGGCAAGAAAGCTATCCAGCCTCAAAAACGCCCGTTGATCAAGCTGTACTTTGACAGTAGGACCGGAACCTTTTGCCAGTTGCTCCCGAATCGTTGCCGGCTTGAGGCCCCTCGCGCGCAAGATCTGACCGGCGAGCGACCCTTCCAGGCGCAATATGCCGAGCAACAGGTGTTCTGTTTCGACGTAGCGCTGAGCGAGCCTTTCGGCTTCTTCCGCGGCAAAGTGTAGGACCTTAATGGAGTCGCTCGTGAGGGGTACTTCGACGGAAGTAGAAATGCGTTCGCGTGGGGGGATATGTTTCTCGATTTCAGCGCGAATCTCTGATTCAGCGTTAGATTGGCCCAAGAACTGCTTCACGAGAGCGCGGTCCTCGCGCATAATCCCCAGCAACAGGTGTTCCGTCTCGATATAGGGGCTGCCGTATTGGCTCGCTTCGTAGCGCGCGAAGAAAATGACGCGCCGAGCCTTCTCTGTGTAACGTTCAAACATTGTGCTGCCTCCGCAGGATATTGTATGGATAGCAGTCCCCGATTCGCTCAGATAAGGCGAGCCCTTAATGTACGGTCGATGCAACGGCTCGCGCAATTGTTCGCGTGCTCGTGTACCTCTCACGCTGAATTGAGTCGCTGCCGGTCACAACTCAGCGTGAGGAATGTCACTTCCTTTCGCATTCGGACCAATATAGTGTGGAGCCATGAAATCCCGCGTCGCCCTCTACTGTTTGCTCGGCGGTCTTCCCGTCACGATCGCTTCTCTGGGTGCTGGCCATTTTGCCTGGTGGTGGCTTTCAGGGATTTTATTTGCTGCGGCATTTGTTCCCGTCGCCTTCTTCGGCCCTCGCACCGCGCTCGGCCAGTTCGCGGTGATCGTCCCCGTCCTGCTGATTGTGACCGTACTCTGTACCTGGTCGGAAGGGCTCATCTTTGTTCCCGCTTTCAGCCAGCATGCCGTCCGCGATCTCTTCGGAAGCGTCGTTACATATATGATCCTCGCCGCCGTGCTCGCAGCGCTCGCCCGAGCTTTGAAATTATCCCATTCCGTAGAGATTCCAGTTCCGCATCGCTCCCTTATCGGCGCCACGATCATGGTTCTTCTCTCCGGCTTCGCTTACGTGCTCTACTACTTGATCTTCGGCGCCATCACCTATCAGTTCTTCACCAAGGGCTATTATCCGGAAGCGGAGCAAGCTGTAGGGCGCCTCGGTCTATGGTTTTGGGTCATCCAGCTCGCTCGCGGCGTCTTGATGACCCTTGCCGTGGTTCCCGTCATCCGCACTCTGCGCATGAAGCGCTGGCACTCTGCTGTGGTCGTAGGCCTGATCATCTGGATCGCTGGCGGTCTCGCTCCGCTGGTTGTCCCGAACCCCATCATGGGCGCGACTCAACGCTTCATTCACATCGTCGAAATTTTCACTCAGAATTTCTCT
>QHYN01000203.1 GCA_003224145.1 Acidobacteriota bacterium | reverse complement strand
GGGCAGGAGTCCGACTTCGGCCATCGTCCCTCCTGCTCCATCAGAAAACACCGTAATACTCTCCTTGTCGATCCCTCAAACCCGAGTTGTGCCAAGGATGTCAACAGAGCCAGTGTTGATTCTAAAGGTAGTTAAAACCGTTTGTTTTCATACAGTTTCATAAGTGTTGATTCTAAGGGGTTTGAGTTCACTGTGGGCCGGGGCAATTTTTTCGGGGCGAAAACGGCCGTCTTCCGCCGACACGAACCAACCAGACCAAATTCCCTGGTGCAAGAAAAACCGCTCGGCGGGAGTCCCGCCGGACGGTGCTCTCGTAGATTAAATTGGTGGTCGCTACGCTATTGCTGTGCTTTCAGGATTCCGGCAACGATGCGCGGCGCGCCGGATTGATTCGTGTTGATAAAGAAAGCCAGTTGGGGATTCACGATGTAAACCACCATCTTGATTGGTGAAGCCCCTGAAAGATTGACAGTCATGTCGACGCGCTTGCCGTCGTCGCCAGCGCCATCGCCGCCGTTGAAAGTGATCGTCCCCTTAGTGCCGATGTCTGTAATCGGTGTTAGCGTCGTTGAGGTGAACTGGAAGATGTCCGAAGTGCCGCTGAGGGAAAGACTTGAAACCTTTACCTGAGACACAAGGTCTTCTTCGTCCTGGGTGCCATTCGATGTCACGACGCCGCTCCAGTTCATGGCATAGGTTCCCGCGATATTGCTGCCGGAGAACGGACTGCCAGTCTGCGCCAGGATCGAACCGTCAGCGACATCAACCGGAATACTGGTGTTCCCCACGGTCTGTTCCTGAATCACGCCGCTGTTTTGCGAACTCAGATAAAAGACGAAGGTGAAGGTAGCGGTTGCACTGTTAAACGAAAGCATGCCTCGGCCAGTCGCGGGATCGTAGGTCGAGATGGTGCCATTAGACAAGGTATTGAGCTGAGTCTCCGAGGCGTTGTCGTTGACGTCCATGAGCAGCTTGCTGAGAGTTGCGCCAGTAGCAGTGAGACGGCCGACGCGGACTAGGCCGTTACCGGCAAAGTCGCTGCCCCCAACCAGAAAGGCGAAGCCACCATTGATGGCGCTGATGCTAGCGGGAATATTGCTTTGTAGGATGGCATCGCCGGTGAGCATGGGTGGAGTTGCGGTACTGGTTCCGATGCTGATGAGTCTCACGCGGCTGGTGGGGTCAACAATGTAAAACGCGTAGGTTTCGCCCGCAATGGTAGCCAAGCCGCGGCCAAAGCTGCTAAGGGTACCGGAATTTTGTGGATCGGAAGTGAACGATCCGACGCCGGTCGGCCCATTGGTGAGTGCGAAGTTATCATTGGCATCCTCGAATCCGCTGGTGATCCCCCCGGCGCTGGCAGAAAATTCGCCGATGATGGACTCAGGTGCCCCGCCAGAGTCGAGACCGAAAAAGTCGAAAGTGTATGTGCCTGTAAGCAAGGAAGTTTGAAAAGAGCTGGTATTTTGCAAGATGAAATTGCCGCTGCCGGTGGAAGCCTGGTTGGCAGTCGAGGTTTCGTCGATCATCAAACCATCGTTTGCGGGAGCCGTTCCTGCCTTGCCGGAAGTGAGAACGATTGCAAAGTTAATGGTGGCCGGAATGCCATTGGCCGTCAGATCCAAGGTCAGTGTTCCCCGGCCATCGGGGTTGACGGTGTAAGACGACGTATTGTTGAAGAAGATCGCGCTGCTTACTGCGCCATTGGCGTTTACGTCTTCCACTCCCCCGGTGATATGCCCCATGCCATCCGCGAAGAAACTTCCGACACGTGCTAGCGGACTTTCCGCAGGGCCTGTGGCTGTGTTGGTAATCACTCTGCCGTTGGTCATGAAAGCGTAGGTGCCGCTGAGGCTGGCAAGGCTATAATTGCCGGCTGGAGGCGGGGGAGTAATTGTGGAGCCGCCACCGCTGCTGCAGGCAGCCACCCAGAGAGCCGCGGCCGCGACCGCAGCCAAGCCTAGGCGGTTCATCGCACACCTCGCAGGGCTTCCTTTTGGGCTTGCGTTAAGGTCGAGGCAGGCGTCAGCGGGAAGCCTTTCGTGTTGCGAACAGCGATGGCTTGCGTACCTTTTTGCACGATGCGCGCGGCAAAGTAAGTGCCTTCGCCGAGAACCATCGGTTCGCCCACGATGCGGACGTTGTCCCCAGCATTCAAGGCAAGGTAGTTGGCCGAGAGAACTCTGGCATTGCCGAGGTGCACATCCACCTGGCCCGAAGCCGTTTGAATGGTGACGTGCGCTCCCATCGGCGGCACGGTCGAAGCCGTTTCATACTTCACGACGGTACCAATGAGCGAGATTTCGCGGTTGGAATCGTAGGTCTGAAGCAGCTGCGTATCCGAAGGCATGGCTTGCTGTGCACTCACGGAGAGGCAGAGCGCCAGCGAACTAAGCATGAGAATCAGAAGTACTGATCGAATGGTCAGTTTCATTGCCCCTTCCCACCTGCAAGAGTTCCACCCGGAACCATTCTGCGTTGCGGAAACAAACGGAAAACCGTTTCGAGGCGCAAGGCGACGGTTCTAATCATTAGATAGCGAATCCTTTGACAAGGGTTTCGCCGGGAATTACGGAAGTTCCAGCGTTGCAACAAACGCGCAGACCGCCTCACCTCACAGAGTATTCCCCTCTTGCTTCTAACCCGTTCCCGGGGAAAAAGTCTCGGTTTCCTAGATAAGTTCCGGTTAGCCCGTGACTCGGGCACAAGTCCAAGAGCTGGCTGGGCGGCCTACGGTACGATAGAGCCCGAGTTTATTGGGGAAGACAGCGGTGGCATCTACTCTAGCTTACTCGCGGTGGCCTTGGACCTAGGCGTAAGGCCGCATCCGGGCGGTTTGCCGTAGAAGGAATTCCCCTTGTAGTCGAGCTCTTTCAGGCCGAGGCGCGAGGTATAGAAGCCGCGGATGGATTCCGCCTTGAGGAAATCGAACAGGCGCGTGCCCGCGTGAATGGCGGACTTATCCTCGCGCACGTCGCTGATGGCCCGAACAAGCTCAACCTGCCCGTTGGGGTCAGAATCGAGGAAGCTTTTCGCGAAGCGCTGCTGCGATTCTTCGCGAAGCCAAGCGAGCCCCTCGTGGCACACTCGTTCGGACTCGAATGTCTCAAGATTTTGCATCGGTTCCTCGCTGCCGAAATAGGCGACTGTGAGCGCCCGCTGGTCAGCCGGCAGGCTCCGCGCCAGTATCCGAATGGTCGGCGCGCTAGCCACGACCAAATCAATCCATTCGGCGATTTCATCATAGATGCTAGCCGACGCGCCGTACGCCGGTTTCTCTGATGAGTTCTTCAAGTCTTCGCCGAGGATGATTTCCACCAGCCGCCGGACGACGGGGAATTCCTCTTGCGCAATCGCTTGAGGAATGAACGGTCCCGAGCGCGGCCGGAGGTATTCGGTTTCGCTACCGCGGGGGATCGGCAAGAAGGGGTCTTCACTGGCGAGCGCGTGGGCTAGGTGATCGAAGGAGGGCCGGTAGAGCCCTGGTGGAAGTGGCGCGCCGGCCGCGTGCGGGTCCTGATGGGCTTGTCCAAGCGGGCCCCGAAAGCCAGAAAGGACCATAGCGCTGCCCAAACTCACCAACCACTCGCGGCGGGTGAAGGCGACAACGGGCTCCCCTTTGTCAATTTTCTTTATCGCCTTGTCCATATGAAAAAGACCACTGTCTGCTTGGCGCAACGGCGGCCTCCGCGCCTCACAGATTCCCTTTGCGGTATTGGTCGACGATGTAGTCGCCGGCGCGCGCGGAAATCGCCATGATGGTGAGCGTGGGCTCGTAGCAGCCCTGCGTGACGAACACCGCGCCGTCCGTAACGAAAACGTTTTTCACGTCGTGGAGCTGACAGAAGCTGCTGACTACACTTTTTTTCGGATCGTTGCCCATGCGCGCAGTGCCGCACTCGTGGATGTTCTTGCCGAAAACGCTCAGGCGTTCACTGGGTGGTTGAGGATCCTCGATCTTCATAGCGTCGAGGATTTCCATCACGTCGTTCCGCATAGCCTTCGCCATGGCATGCTCGTTCTCGCCGTGGCTCGCCACGATGTGCAGCACGGGAATTCCCCAGGCGTCTTTCTTTTCCGCGTCGAGCGTGACGTAGTTGTCGTAGCGCGGCAGGCACTCGCCTTGCACCATCATTCCGAAATAGTACGGAATCTCCGTGCGGACTCTGCTCCGCCACTCGGAGCCGAACCCCGCCAGCCCGAAGGCGTGCTCGTAGAGTTCCTGGCTGCCGTCACCATCAAAGCGATATCCACGCAGGAAATTCTTGTTCACGTATTTTCCCGTATTGACATACTTGGGGATGAGGAATCCGCACGGTGTGCCGCGCGGTTCGCGCTTGGATGCTTTGAACTGGGGCAGGAACCCGCCCGCACCTTCCAGCGTGAAATGGTCCATCACGTAGTGGCCGAGCTGGCCGGAGGAATTTCCGATCCCTCCGGGGAAGCGTGAGGAGCGGGAATTGAGCAGGATGCGCGTAGACTCGAGTGCGCTCGCGGCCAGCACCACGATTTTGGCGCGCGCCTCGCCGTGCGCATGTGTGGTGCGCTCGACGTAGTAGACGCCCTCGGCTTTGCCCTGCGCGTTCATGAGTACGTGACTGACCACGGCGTCGCTTACCAGGGTCAGGCGCCCGGTCCGCGCCGCCGCAGGCAGCGTCACTGAAGGGCTGTTGAAGTAAGATGCCGTATAGCAGCCACGCTGGCATTCGTCGCAGTAGTGGCACGCTGGGCGACCGCCATGCACGACCGTCAGGTTCGCCACGCGGTCGGGCATCACTACCCAGCCGAATTTATTGCCGATCACTTCGCGCGCGAGTTGCCCCCCGCATGAAAGGTTCATGGGCGGTAGAAACTTGCCGTCCGGCATCTGCTCGAGGGCTTCGCGCGACCCGCTCACCCCGATGAGTGATTCCACCTTGTCGTAATACGGCTCGAGGTCCTTGTAGCTAAGCGGCCAATCTTCGCCATAGCCGTCGCGGCTCGCGGCCTTGAACTCGTAGTCGCTATAGCGGTAGCTTTCGCGCGCCCAGCAGAATGTCTTGCCGCCCACTTGCCGGCCGCGCACCCACATGAAAGGTTTGTCGAGAGGAAACGTGTAGGGGTTCTCATGGTCGTCGACGAAAAACTGATGGCTGAATTCGTCGCACGCGTAGCAGAGCCGTTGGATGGGCTGGCGCTCGAGCAGCGCCTGACGATTACCGAAGCCGCGAAACTTGACCTGATACGGGCGGACGTGCTCGGTGAAGTCGCGCGTAGGTAGGCGCGGCGGCCCGGCCTCCAACATCAGCACAAACATCCCCTGCTCTGTAAGCTCCTTGGCTACCCAGCCGCCACTCGCGCCCGAGCCGACAATCAGGGCGTCGTAGACTGTTTGATTGCCTGGCATCACTGCGCGCAGAAATCCGCGGCACATTGTGTCACAGTGAGTGGATAGTCGGCAACTCGGAAACTGAACGGCTGCCGAGAAATATCGTTTCAATCGTGCAAAGAGTTGGATTTGACAGAATCGTGGGTTGCAGACATAATTGTATGTACGTCAATCCTGTGGAGGGCATACAAGCCCGGCGAAGAACGCGGGCTACACGGATGGCGCCAAAATATATTTTTGTAACGGGCGGAGTTGTTTCCTCACTGGGAAAAGGCGTAGCGGCCTCCTCTATCGGCTGTCTCCTCGAAAGTCGCGGTCTCCAAGTCACTCTGCAAAAATGCGATCCATACCTGAACGTGGATCCAGGCACCATGAGCCCGTTCCAGCACGGCGAAGTGTTTGTGACCGAAGACGGCGCGGAGACGGACCTCGATCTGGGGCACTACGAGCGCTTCACGCACGCCAAGCTTTCCCGCGACAATAACTGGACCAGCGGCCGCATCTACGAAACCATCCTGACCAAAGAGCGGCGCGGCGATTATCTCGGCAAAACCGTGCAGGTGATCCCGCACGTCACCGACGAGATCAAAGCCAGCATCCGAAAAGTCTCGGACGGCGTGGACGTGATCATCGTGGAGATTGGCGGTACGGTCGGCGACATCGAGTCGCTTCCCTTTCTCGAAGCCATCCGCCAGATGCGCCTGGAGCTGGGAGCCGAGAACACGCTCTTTGTGCACGTGACGCTGGTGCCGTTCATCGCCGCAGCGGGCGAGCTGAAAACCAAGCCGACGCAACACAGTGTAAAAGAGATGCTGAGCATCGGAATTCAACCGGATATTTTGCTTTGCCGCAGCGATCGTCACATCCCGGCGGAATTGAAAAAGAAAATCGCGCTGTTCTGCAACGTCGCGGAGTCCTGCGTTATTTCTATGGAAGACGTGGACACGATTTACGCGGTCCCCGCGGAACTGAGCAAGGAAGGATTGGACACGCAGATTCTGCGACTGCTCCGACTGGAAACACGGCCTTCGGACATGAAGCCGTGGCTGGACCTGGTTCACCGCCTGCATCATCCAGCCGGGGAAGCGCATATCGCCGTTGTCGGGAAATACGTGCAGCTCGAAGATGCCTACAAAAGCCTGCGCGAAGCTTTACTGCATGGCGGCCTGGCGCACAACCACAAGACCGTCCTGCACTGGGTGGAAGCCGAAGAGATCGACTCGCCGGAAACAGCAGCGAGACGATTGCAGGGCTACGATGGAATTCTCGTGCCGGGTGGCTTTGGCAAACGCGGGATTCAGGGAATGGTTTATACCATTCAATACGCGCGCGAACACAAAGTGCCTTTCTTCGGGATTTGCCTGGGGATGCAGTGCGCGACGATTGAATACGCGCGCGACGTCGCCGGATTGAAGCAGGCAGACAGCACGGAATTTGACCCGCAGACGCCGTACCGCGTGATTTACAAACTGCGGGAATTGCTGGGCGTGGACGAAATGGGCGGCACGATGCGGCTGGGGGCGTGGCCGTGCAGGTTGGAGCCGGGTTCCTTTGCGCATAAAGCATACGGAAAACTCGAGATCAGCGAACGGCATCGGCATCGGTACGAATTCAATCGCGACTTTGAGAAAACGCTGGTCGCCGCAGGATTGAAGATTACCGGGCGGACGCCGGACGAAAATTACGTGGAGATAGTCGAGGCGTCGGACCATCCGTGGTTCCTCGGTTGCCAGTTCCACCCGGAATTCAAATCCAAGCCGCTCGAGCCGCACCCGCTGTTTGCGGCGTTCATTGGCGCCGCGCTGGAACACAAGAAACAGCGTTTGCGCCTGGCCTCCGTCAGCGTCCCCGAACGCCAAACGGCGCCTGCCATGCGGGCCGCGCCACGCGCCACAGCCTAAAGAAGGCTTAAACTGGGTTTGCAGCTGCTTTGGGCGCACCAGCCATCACTCCTCTGGCAAACGTCCAAAATGCGTTGGCGTGTATGGTATCTTCAATAAACTCCATGACTGCACCTCGCGAAATCGAACTCGGCAAGCTGCGCCTGGGCGGCGGCAATCCGTTGTTCCTGATTGCCGGGCCGTGCGTGATCGAGAGCGAAGCGCACGCCCGAATGATGGCGGAGGAAATTGCCAAGATCGCTGCCGATGCAGGGGTTCCGTACATTTTCAAGGCTTCGTACGACAAAGCCAACCGTTCGTCGGTGAAGGCATTTCGCGGTCCGGGACAGAAGGAAGGAGTGCGCATTCTGGGCAAGATCAAAAAAGAATTGAAGCTGCCGATCCTGACTGACATTCACGACGTTTCGCAGGCACAGCCCGCTGCGGAGGTCTGCGACGTATTGCAGATTCCGGCGTTCCTGGCACGGCAAACGGATCTGCTGGTCGCCGCGGGCAAAACGGGGCGGATCGTGAACGTGAAGAAAGGGCAGTTCTTGTCGCCGTGGGAAATGGCCAACGTAGCAGAGAAGGTGGCGAGTACGGGGAATACAAAAATCATTCTCACGGAGCGCGGCACTTCGTTTGGTTACCAGAATCTTGTTGTGGATATGCGTTCGTTCCCGATCATGCAAAGGACGGGATACCCGGTGGTGTTTGACGTGACCCATTCCGTGCAGATTCCGGGCGGGCAAGGCCACTCGAGCGGAGGGCAGCCGCAATTTATTGAGCCGTTGGCGCGCGCGGGCGTGGCCGCAGGCGTGGACGGGATTTTTCTGGAGACGCACGACAATCCCGCGGCAGCCTTGTCGGACGGGCCCAATGCGCTGCCGTTGTCGCATCTTCTCGGCCTGTTGACGAGATTGAAGGGACTCAGCACCGTGGTCCGCCGGTGGAGCGCTCGATGAGTCTCGAGACCGCGCGGCGCGTGCTGAAAATCGAGGCGCAAGCGATTCAGGATGTTCTTGCGCGGCTCGATGCCAATTTCGAGAAGGCCGTGAGTGTCTTATTCGCCTGCAAGGGGCGCGTAGTGGTCAGCGGGATGGGCAAATCCGGCCTCATCGGGCGAAAAATTTCCGCGACATTTTCGAGCACTGGCACGCCGTCGTTTTTTCTGCATCCTGCCGAGGCGCTGCACGGCGATCTTGGGATGCTGGCGCGCGGCGACGCCATGCTGGCAGTTTCCTATGGCGGCGAAACACAGGAAATCATCCAACTGCTCGAAGCGCTGAAGCGCCTGGAGATGCCGCTGGTCATACTGACCGGTGACCCGAAATCGACACTCGCGGAAGCGAGCGACGTAGTGCTGGACGTCAGCGTGAAGGAAGAAGCGTGTTCGCTGAATCTTGCGCCGACGGCGAGCACCACGGTGGCGATGGCTGTGGGCGATGCGCTGGCGGTTTCGCTCTTGGAGCGGCGCAATTTCAAGCACGACGATTTTGCGGCCTTGCATCCGGCCGGCCGTCTCGGCAAGAAATTGCTGCGGGTCGAACATTTAATGCATTCGGGTGCTGCGTTGCCACGCGTCGCTCCAGGAACGCCGATGCCGGACGTTTTTCACGAGATGAGCGCGAAGGGTCTGGGCATGACTACCGTAATGGATGCCGACGGACGCCTGGCGGGGATCCTGACTGACGGCGACCTGCGGCGCTTAATGGAAAAACATCGCGGGGCGGTTCTCGAAATGCGTGCGGTGGATGGCATGACCAAAAATCCACAGACCATCGGGCCGCATGTGCTGGCCAGCGAAGCATTGAATCTGATGGAAAAGAAAAAGATCACCTCGGTCGTGGTGATGGATGCAGCGAAAGGCGTTCTTGGCGTCGTGCACTTGCACGATTTGTGGACGCTGGAATTGATGTAGCAACACAAGAAAAAAGATTTAAAGCAAAGATCACAGAGAATGCTGAGGACACGGAAAAGAAAGGGAGAGAACATTGGCAAAGGGCGGAAGGATACCGGAGAAACTGGCGAAGAAGGCGAAGCAGATTCTGGTGCTGCTCATGGATGTGGATGGGACGCTCACGGATGGCAGCGTAACTCTGGCGTCGCAACAGGACGGCCACGCCCTCGAAGTCAAGACCTTCGACGCCCACGACGGGCAGGGACTCACGCTTGCCGTCACGGCGGGCCTACGCACCGGCGTCATCACCGGACGCGGCAGCGCGGCGCTCCGGCGCCGGTGTAAAGAGCTGGACGTCGAGTTTGTTTATGAAAAGCAGGGTCATAAAATCGCGGCCTACGAAGATATCTTGCGCAAGACCGGTGCGAAGGAATCCGAGGTGGCCTTTCTCGGCGATGATTTGCCGGACCTCATGATCATGCGGCGGGTTGGGCTTGCGGTGGCTGTGGGCAACGCCGCCCCGGAAGTAAAACGCGTGGCTCATTACAGAACGAAAGCCCCAGGCGGCAAAGGCGCCGCGCGCGAACTCGTCGAACTCATTCTCAAATCCAAGGGAATTTGGGAAGAGATGATCGACAAGGCCCGCGCGTAGAGGAGTGGCGATTCATGTTGCATGCCTGGCATGATGTTTCCCCGGGAAACGAACTCCCGCGCGACTTTGTGGCGGTGATCGAAATCCCGCTGGGCTCCAACGTGAAGTACGAGTTGGACAAGCCCAGCGGTCTCTTGAAGGTGGACCGCATCATCCACTCCGCGGTGTTTTATCCGGCGAATTACGGCTTCATTCCGCAAACTTATGCCGAGGACAACGATCCCCTCGACGTGCTGGTGCTGTGCCAGGAACCGGTGCAGCCGCTTTCGCTGATCAAAGCACGGGCCATCGGCGTGATGACTATGATCGATTCCGGCGCCAGCGATGACAAAATCATCGCCGTGGCGACGAACGATCCGGAATTCAACGGCTACGTGGAAGCCAAAGAGCTTCCGCCGCACCGTTTGCTGGTCCTGAAGCGCTTCTTTCAGGATTACAAGCAACTGGAAGGCAAGCAGGTGCAAGTGGAGGACATTCGCCCCGCATACGCCGCGGCTAACGTGATCGAAAAAGCGTTAGCGCGTTACAAGCAGGAGCGCGAGCTTCTTCGCGCGAAAGGCAGGAGCTAAACTCCCCGGATTTGCTGGTAAAATCTTTTTGCATGAATTAGGGAAACCTGGCATGAAGCGATTCCTAAAATGGTTTGCCGGTGGCCTCGCCGTGCTACTCCTCGCAGCGTTCGGCGTGCTCTTTTACATGGCAGGCAGTCCGAAGGACGTGTACGGCATGGTCCGTTACGCCCTGCCGCACATGCATCGGGGCACGCTGAGAGTCGGCAGCGACGCTCCGGACGCACGCTTGGTGGCGCTGGACGGCGCGAGCCATTTTCACATTCGCGAACGCCTCGGGGCGCGCCCGTTGGTTCTGGTGTTCGGCAGTTTCACCTGACCACCTTTCCGCCGCCAGGTTGGCGACATCGTTCAGATTTATAACGACTACAAAGATCACGCCGATTTCCTGACCGTTTACGTGCGCGAAGCGCATCCCACCGACGAATGGCAGATGAAATCCAACGTGACGGATGACGTCTGTTATGTGCAGCCAAAAACGCTGGAACAGCGCGTGGCCATCGCGAATGATTTCACCAAACGATTCAAGTTTTCTCTGCCCTTCGGGATCGATGACATGAGCAACGCTGCCGACAACGCCTACTCCGCGTGGCCGGAGCGCATTTACATCATCAACGAAGGTGGTCACATCGCCTATCGCGGAGGAATAGGGCCGTTTAACTACAAGCCTGCCGAAGCGCGCGAATGGCTGGCAGCGCGCTACGGAGCCGTGAAGCACGAATCCTCCAGTGCGCCCGCTTCGGCGGTGCCGCCTCCGGCGCCAGCGCCAGCGTCCGCACCCGCATCCGCGACAAAGTAAATCTTGAAGTGCTGAGGTTCGTGCGCGTCGCTATCGGACGGCTCGCCCTCGGTGACCTGCCGAAGGGAGCAACGCGCTCGCTCGCGCCGGAAGAGAAGCAGGCTTTGGATCGCCCAAGTGAGCCGCGCGCCAGCCGCAACTTCGATTGACAGCCTTGCCGTCCTTGTATAACTTGCCCTCATGTCCTCACCAAGCCAATCCGTTCCCTCGTCGCCTGACGCCGGAACGGGCGTGATCATCGAGCGGACCGGCGATGTCCTCGCGTTTACGCTGAACAATCCAGTCCATGGCAACGAAGTGACCGGGGCGATGTTTGACGCCATGCTGGCCGAGCTGCTTTCCGAAGCCTCGGAACAACGCGGTCGTGTGCTACGCATCCGTGCTCGCGGCAAAGTGTTCTGTAGCGGGCGCGAGCGCGCGGGCAGAGATGCCGCCTCCATTCGCAACGAAACGGCTCGGCTGATTGAATTCAAGCGCGCTTTGCGCACCTCCCCACTCATCAGCGTCGCCGAGGTGCAAGGCGACGCGTTTGGCTTCGGCTTCGGCCTGGCGATCGTCTGCGACTTCGCGCTGGTTGCAGAAAATGTTTCGCTCGCGTTTCCCGAGATGCGTTCTGGACTCGCTCCCTCGGCCATCATGGCCTACCTCGGCGAATACGCTCTTCCCCGTTTCGCATTTCCGCTCGTTCTATTCGGCGATCCCATCAGCCCGCACCGCGCGCTCCAAATCGGCCTGATCTCCCAGGTTTGTCCACCCGAGCAATTAGCCGGCGAGGCGAATGCCCTCGTCCAACGCATTCTTCGTCTCGACCCCGCCGCCGTCCGTCGCTGCAAGGAATTCTTTCTCGAGGCGCAGCAAAATTCATTCGAGCACAACTGCCGGCGCGCCATCGAAGCCCTCACGGAAGGCAGTTTGGCCCTCTTCGCCAGGCAGAAGTGAGTGGGCCCCTCTTGGCGGTAAACGCTGGCGCTCGCCTCGACCGTCTCCCGATTTCTTCGTTTCACCGCCGCATCCTGACGCTGATCGGCATCGGTATGTTCTTTGACGGTTTCGACGTTTACGTCGCCGCAACCGTCCTCGGGGCCACGCTCAAGACGGGTTTTTCCACGCTGAACCAGAACGCTCTGTTCGTCTCCGTGACGTTTCTCGGGATGATGCTGGGATCCTTCTTCACTGGTTTTCTCGGCGACCGCTACGGCCGGCGTTTCACCTATCAGGCCAATCTGGTCATTTTTGGCCTGGCCTCCGTCGCTGCCGCGTTTGCGCCATCAATGCTGATATTAATTGTGCTTCGCGGCATCATGGGGTTGGGATTGGGCGCGGAACTGGTTGCAGGTTTCTCCACCATGACCGAGTTTGTGCCGCCGCAAGCCCGGGGCAAATGGGTGGGCACGCTGTCGGTCCTCGTGGTGACCAGCTTGCCCTTCAGCGCCCTGGCGAGCACGCTGATCGTTCCTCAATTGGGGGCTCGCCTCGGATGGCGCACCATGTTTGTGCTGGCCGGACTGGGCGGGCTGGTGGTGTGGTACATGCGCAAAGGGCTGGTGGAATCGCCGCGATGGCTGGAATCTATTGGCAGAACGGAAGAAGCAGAAGCAATTATGAAGTCGATCGAAGAAGAGGTCGCCCGCGAGCATGGCGCTCTGTCGCAGCCAATTCTGTCCAAGCCCGGGCCGCCAACGAGGACGGCTGCCGCGTTGCTCAACCCCGTGCTGCTCCCGCGCATGATCGTTGGCATCGTCACGTTGATTGTGGCGAATACGCTCATCTATGGCTTTGTCACCTGGCTACCCACATTTTTTGTCCACCAGGGACGCAGCATCGCGCGCTCCTTTCTGTACTCCTTCATTATGTCGGCAGGCGCCCCGGTCGGGTCGGTCATCGGCATGCTCACCGCAGATTCCTGGGGCCGCAAACCTTCGATCATCGGTGCCTCGGCGATGACTATCCTTGTTGGCGGCATCTATCCTTTCATCCAGAACCCCGTTTTGCTGCTGGCCACCGGCTTTCTTCTGGTCGTGCCAATCTATGTGCAGGTCACTTTGCTTTTCGCCATTTACATTCCGGAATTATTTCCCACGGACGTACGCATGCGAGCGGCGGGAATTTGCAACACCTTCGGACGTGGGGCAACCATTGTTACCCCCTTCATGGTGGTCGCGTTGCTCCGTTCGTACGGTATCGGCGGAGTCATCAGCCTGATGATCGGGCTCCTCATCGTGCAAATCCTCGTGGTCTTTTTCTTCGGGGTGGAGCCGAAAAATCGCCGTCTCGAAGAAATGGACTCGGAATCGTCCGTCTCTCCCCTTCCTTCCGCAGTTTGATTTTGAATCGATTTAGGCATGCGGAATCGAGGCATTCGCACTAAAATACGGCGCGTCGTTCTCTGGGAGGCTTTATGAAAAGAGCTGGCGTGACTGCTGTTTTCTTTCTATTCGCGATTGTCCCTGTGCGGGGACAGGCGAAACTCTCTGTGAAATGGGAGGAGCTCACCGCGGCCGATTTCCGGCAGGCGATTCAGCAATCCAAAGGAACCTGCCTGCTCCCGTTTGGCATTCTCGAAAAGCATGGGCCGCATCTGCCGCTGGGAACCGATCTTCTGAATGTTCGTTACGCATCCCTGCACGCCGCCGAGCAGGAATTCGCCGTGGTCTTCCCGGAATACTATTTCGGGCAGATTTTTGAGGCCAAGCACGAGCCCGGCACCGTCGCTTATAGCCTGGAGCTTCAGTTGAAACTGCTTCAGGAAACCACGGACGAAATGGCGCGCAACGGCTGCAAGAAAACCATCATCGTGAATGGCCACGGCGGAAATGAGCACCTGCTCCCGTACTTCGCGCAAGCGCAGATGGACAAGCCCAAGGACTACGTCGTCTACGTCCTCGACGGCGAACGCAGCCGCCCCGGCGGTCCTGCGAAGAAATCCACCGGCATCGACTACCACGCGGGCGAGAACGAATCCTCCAACACGCTATACACCCATCCCGAACTCGTTCACATTGACCGCGCCGCCAGCGAATCCGGCGCGGACCTGAAGCGCCAAAATCTCCCGGAATTTCTCTACACCGGCATTTGGTGGTACGCACGTTTCCCCAATCACTACTCGGGAGATGGCTCGGTGGCCACCAACGAACTGGGTGAATGGAACGTGCAGGGTTGGATTTCCACAATTGTTGATGCCATCCGGGCCGTCAAAGCGGATGATGCCAGCCTCAAAATCCAGAATGAGTTCTACGAAAAGAGCAAACATCCCCTCGATACGCGCCCATGAAATCAGGCATGGACCTGTTCGGCTTGTGCCGGAAAGAGGGTAGTTCAGCGAGCCTGGAGAACCTGGGAGAAGCAGCAGCCCTCAGCGTGCCTTGCCGAGCTGCTCCGCCCAGCGGCACAACACTCCATAGTGCGGCTGCTCGACATCGATAAATTCGATGCCCATGCCGATGCGGGGCTTTACGATGCGCACCATTCCAAGCGCTTCCATTTTTTCATTTTTCCTTGTCAGCGTGATCCGTACGCGCGTGTTGGAAGGCAGCGGCTTGCTGGTGCAAACAAAAATTCCACCCATGGACAGGTCGGAAGTCACACCTTCCGTCCGCGATCCGCTTTCCAGATCCAGCACGAGTGCGTCCGCAGCAAAAGGATAGCGGATACAAAAGCGGCGGTCCCGGACCGTAATGCTCCGGGGGTCGCCATTCGATGCGCGGTCGTCCATGAAAATAACGTTGCCCACAGTCAGGCCCCGACGGCCAGCAACCGGCCGTGATTTGCCCGTGGTAAGTTTCGGCTTGTCCCAGTGTGCCCTAAAATCAGTTCGTCCGCGGTGTTTTCAAAATGTTGTACCGCGAAAGAAACAATACCCAACAGGTGGTCCATGGCGGAGTTGTCCTTCTCGCGCTATTACTTGGAACGACAAACGGCTCCTTCTCCAGCCTGTCCCGGATTCACGTGCATGTTAGCCTGAAACTTGAGCTTTTCTCATAACGCACCATGAGCACTCTATCCGACGGACTCCGCCAGAGCGACCGCGTGAGCTTCCGCATGCCCGTCGAGGCATCGTGGGCCACTGCGGCGGGCGCCACGTTCACGCAGACGGCCGAGACTCTTCTTGTCAGCAGGAATGGGGGAGTGCTGCGGGTGAGCGAAAGACTGGATGCCGGCCAAGAGCTGCACCTTCGCCGCCACCTCGAAGGCGACCACTGGAAACGCGCGCGCGCGCGCGTGGTCGCGGAGATTGATCAAGACCCGAACGGCTTTCTCTACGCCATCCATCTTCTCGAGCCGCGCGCGGACTTCTGGGACATCGACTTCCCTTCCCCACACAAAGCCGAGGAAGCTCTCGCCCGTCTTCTTATGGAATGCAGCTTCTGCCAGCGCCGCGAAGTTGTCTATCTGAACGAACTGCAACTGAGATCGTTCGAAGTTCGCAAATGCGTTGCGCGCCTTTGCCGCCACTGTGACTCGCCTTCGATCTGGATCGAATCCCTCTCGGAAGTTGCCACGCCGGAAAATGGTGCCGCACGCACGCCCGTCGAGGAACGCGTCGTTCCCCGCCGTAATCGTACACGCGTCAAAGCACGCGTCCTGGCGTGCATTCGCCGCCGCGGCTTTGCCGAAGAAGTCGTGGTCTGCGAAGACTTGTCGAAGGGCGGTCTCAGCTTCCGCAGCAGGAATCAGTACGGCGAAGGCTCGCGCGTGGAAGTGGCCGTGCCCTTCACTCCCGGCAGTGGCACTATCTTCGTGCCAATCCGCATCGTCTTCTCGCAAGCGATCCCCAGCGCGGGCCTGTACCGTCACGGCGCCGCCTACATCAAGCCTCCCCTTGACGTTTAGCCAAGTATTTCCTAAAAGAAAAGCAACATCTGAATGAGGACAACGGCGTTTCTGTCGTCCTGAGCTCATCCGATGGGCATGGGCGAGGAATCTCAACCGACGTCCCAACACAAAATGTGAGTTGCGATCCTTCGTCAGTTCCGCTTCCGCTATACTGTTCGCGAACACCAAATGGGGTAGGCAGCCAATGTTTCACTTTTGTTTGGCGAGGGACTCCCGATGAAATTGCTTACTTTCGATTGCCGCAGCCGGGAAGACCGCATCGGCGCGATTGCCGCCGATGGCACGATTGTGGATTTGAATGCCGGTTATGCGTTGTATCTGCGCAATGTGCAGCAGGAGGGGGCTTTTTATCCCTTGGCCGACGCGCGCGTCCCGGCCAACATGCGCGGGTTATTTGAAAATGACGATCGCGGACTGGACGCCGCACGCACCGCGTTGGACTATGTCGTGAAAGAAGGCGCGGAAACGGGACCGTCCGGAGAAACGCTTCGGTTTCAGAAAAGGGACGTACGGATCAAGGCACCGATTCTTCCAAAAAAGTTTTTTCACACCGCGGGAAATTTCCGCGAACACCACGAAGATGCGCAGAAATCCGGCTTTTCTCATCCCATTTTGCCGTGGATCGTTTTCTTTCAGAACGTGGATGCCATCATCGGTCCCGACGAAGCCATCGTGTACCCGGAACATCTGACGCAAGAATTGGATTACGAACTGGAGCTTGCGCTGGTGCTGAAGAAATCAGGAAAGCATTTTGACGCGGCGCGCGCGGCCGACTACATCGGCGGCTACGTGATCTTCAACGACATCACCGCGCGTGATATTCAACGCGTGGAAATGAAATCGGGCGTCTTCAGTTTTTGCAAAGGCATCGACACGTTTTGTCCGCTGGGACCGCACATCGTCACCGCAGACGAAATCCCAAATCCGAATAATCTTTCCATGCAGTTGCGCGTGAACGGCAAGACGCGCCAGCAATCGCACTCCAGCAAAATGTCCGTCACCGTGCCGGAAATCATTGCGCACTATTCGCCGATGGGATATTCCGCGGGCGACGTGCTCTCTACGGGAACCGTCTCCGGCGTGGCGGCGTTCAGCGACGACCCGAAATCGCTCTATCTGAAACCGGGGGACGTGGTGGAGTGCGAAATCGAGAAAATCGGCGTGCTACGGAACCCTGTGGTTTCTTACAAGGAATTGCACGGCGGAAAGGCCGCGGCGAAAGCGTGATTCGACCGATGGGGGAAACTTCTGCGCATTCGCAAAACGGTTTTTGGATCAGCGAGCTGAACCGCCGTCCCGAGGTGCGAAAAGACTTTGTGTCGCGGCACCCGGTGAAATTCTACGACACGACGCTGCGCGACGGCGAGCAGAGCGTGGGCGTAGTCCTCACGCCCGCACAGAAACTGGAAATTGCCCGTGCGCTGGATGAGCTCGGAGTGGGTCGAATCGAAGCCGGTTTTCCCCGCGTTTCGGGGGAAGATGCCGAAGCATTCAAAGCAATCGCCAATGCCGGATTGAAGGCGGAGATTTGGGGATTTGGCCGCGCGGTGAAGGCGGACATTGACGAATTGCTGCGGCTGGGCTCGCGCGCCACGGTCATTGAAACCCCCACGAGTGCAATCAAGCTGAAGGCTTACGCGCTCACAGTGGAAGAGGCGAAGCGCCGGGCCGCAGAAGCGATAACCTATGCGCGAGAGCATGGCGTCAAAGTTGCTTTTTTCACCGTGGACGGGACGCGCACGGAATTGGAAACGCTGCGGGCGTTTTACAAGAACGCCCTGGACGCTGGCGCCGAGGAACTCGTCGTCGTCGATACGATTGGCGCGTGCGGCCCGGAGGCCGTGGAATTCCTCGTGCGCCAGGTGCGCGAATGGGTTGGGCCACAAGTGCCGCTCCATTTTCACGGGCACAACGATTTTGGAATGGCGACGGCCTGCGCCGTTGCGGCTGTGCGCGCCGGAGCCGAATGGATCCAGGGCACGATCAACGGGATGGGCGAGCGCGCCGGGAATGGAGACATCGGCGAAATTGCCATGGCGCTGCAAGGACTGTACGGCGTGCCGGTGGAACTGAATCTAAGAGACATTCGCAAGGTTTCCGCGTTGCTGCGGCGGGCGACCGGGCACCAAATCGAACCGTGGAAGCCGGTGGTCGGTGAAAACCTGTTTATGCGTGAAAGTGGCGCGGTAGCCAGCCAGTTCCACATCCCGGAGGCGATCGAGCCGTTCTCAGCGGAGTTGGTGGGAGCAAAGCGCGAGATCGTGCTAGGAAAAAAGAGCGGCATCGACAGCATTGCGATCAAAACAAAGGAGTTAGGCCTTTCCTTGACACCTGAGCAGCAGCAGACGGTCCTGGCGGCGGTGAAGCACGCCGGTGTCGAGAAGCGCGGGCTGATCACCGACGCGGAATTCCGGTTCATCGTGCATCGAGTGCAGAATCCAAGTTAAGAGGTTCTAACCCCTACACGCCCCGTGACGACGAAAAGAGTGCGCAACGGATTGATTGCAAAATAGTTGCATGGCGCCCGTGGCGCAAAAGTGTGTGCAAGTGTTTGAAAAAAAAGGGGATAGTCGGAAAACACATTGGAACGATCGCGGCACAGAAAGGAAAAGGAGTATTGCAGAATCGGATTGCGCCAATGAATGCGGGGGCAGGGTTACAGATACAAGGGGGTGTCGGACCAAGCCGTCGAAGAGCTGGTGCAAGACTGGCCTTGCCATGGGAATGAAAATGGGCCGACGCAGCGCTCCGGCCCACCGTTCAATCAAATCTGCTTAGGGGATTCAGCCTAGAGCAAAAAGCCTTTTGGTTCCCAAGAGGAGGAACCCAGCACCCAGCAAAAGAAGGCTCGAAGGCTCGGGCACAGTACTAGTAAGAATTGGAACGTCGACACTGAAAGCGCTACCGCTGCTTGTGATGGAAATCACGGAACTGAGGGGCGTCGTCCCTATGTTGCCGCCTACATCACCCGGAATCGTGGTCCAGTTTACAACTAAGTTGAGTTGTGTAAGGCCACCGCTGGATGAGGGGGTGAAACTCGTGATGGTCCCCGCAAAGTCCACCACACCGTTCTCCTGGATTTGGATCGAGCCAGTCGAAGTATCGAAAATAAGGGAGAAGGTATCGGCACTTTCACCAGATATGTTTGACGTCACCCCGATCCCCGTACTGCTGAAATTCCCGCCGTTGGCCACCACGGTCCCCGTACAGGTAATGGATCCGCCGCATGCAAAATCAATGTTGTCCGCCTTAGCTGGTGACGAAGCCAATACGGCCATGATCAAAAACACCGAGAATACCAGAGTACGTTTCATCAAGATTCTCCCCTTGTTTGGTTACCCAAGAACCCTAACATCTGCAAGAGCTGAAGCATATTGGGTTCCATACATCACGCAAAGTTAAATTGCACATTTTGTGCGACTTATCCAGTAAAGTGTCATGCCGAAGACCTTGTTGAGGCAACATTTGTGTACATTTCGTGCAACGCAAAGGTGCAAGGCAGTTACAAATTTGTCCGGCCTTTACATGGCCGTTTTTTTGCTTCCTAGGAAAGGGAAGAGCGGAAGAAAGAGAGCATGAGGTACCCGGCGATGTAGGAGAAGGGAAAGAGCTCGAGGGAGTAGTGGCCGCAATGGAGTTCGAGGGTACGAGGTTTGGCACCGTGGCGGCGGAGGGAGTCAAGCATCTGGCGGGTGAGTTCGGGGAGCATGGTCGGGTCGTATTTGCCATAGACCAAGAAGGTGGTGCGGCCGGCGCCCATGCTGCGTTCCACGTAGGGCATAGGGCTAATGGGAGCCCAGAACTCGCGCAATTCCTCGACGGATACATGGTTCCTAAGACCCTCCCAAACGTGATTGGTGGTCATGCCCTGGCTGACGACGTCGGCGTAGTAGGTGGAGACGTGGAAAAAGCCGCCGGCGCGAATGGCGGGATCGTGGACCAGGGTGATGTAGCCGATGGACGAGCCAATGCTGGTGCCGAGGATTCCGAGCTTGGTGTAACCCTGTTGCTCGAGCCAGCGGAGGCAGCGGCGGGCGTCCTGGACGGCTTGGCGGTTGGCCTGGAGAGTGAGGCCGATGTTGGGGCCGCAGATTTGATCGGCGCGCTCGCAGCCATGGGCCATGCGGCGGTTGTGGTAGGGCAGGCTCAACTTCAGTGCGGTGATCCCGAAGCGGGCAATCCATTCGCAGAGGCCGTCCTGGCCATGCCATTTGGCATTCCAGTTGGGAAGGACGAGGACCGCGGTGCCTCGTGCCGCCTTGATCGGGGGACGCCAACTGCGGGAGGCGGGCCAGAGCCGGGCGTGGACGGTATTGTTTTCGGGCCAGGGGGATTCGATAGAACTGGTGAAGGTGAGGACATTTTCGGAGTCGAGGCGGTAGTCGGTGGCCGGAGTCGTGGCGTACCAGTCGTGGCTGTTTTCAATGGCCTTTTGCGTGTATTGGCGGACGAAAGCGACGGGATTGGGATCGTGGGGGGAGCCGCCGATGTGCTCGAGGCCCCAAGAGAAAGGCTGGACGCGGCGATTGTCGTCCGTGCTCCAGCGACGATGCTCGTAGCGGCGGATTTTGCGTTCGAAGAAATTCATTTGTGAGTGATCAGAGATCGGAGATCAGGGATCAGCAACACCAGTTTACCGTTAACGATCGAGGAAGAAAAATGGTAACGGCCCGGCATTAAAGGGGATTTCAACACAGAGGACACCGAGCAGAAGGCGTTAGGGATGGGGCACGCGGAAGAAGTGGTTTGTTGAGAGCGCAGGATGGCTGTGGGACAGTAGTAAGAGCGGCCGCGAAGCGGTCGACTTCACGCTCGACCGTAAGATGGTCAACGGAACTGTGGTCATCGCCGGCATATTTTTTTTCCTTTTTGGGATTGTGATTGGGAGCTTCCTGAATGTGTGCATTACGCGGATTCCGGAAGAGATTTCCATCATTTCGCCGGGGTCGCGCTGCCCCCAATGCGGGACGCCGATCAAGCCTTATGACAATGTGCCAGTGTTTGCATGGATGTGGCTGAAGGGCAAGTGCCGGACATGCGGCGCGCCGATTTCCGTGATGTACCCGCTGGTCGAACTGGCGACGGGGCTACTGTTTGTGGCGGCGTTTCTGGAGTATGGGCTGACACAGGCGACGGTGAAGTGGCTTTTTTTCGCGTGCTTGATCCTGATTTTGACGGTAACGGATTTGCGGGTCCGCCTTTTACCGGATTTGGTGACGTGGCCGGGATTCGCGGCGGGACTACTGTTTTCAGCGTTTGTGCCGCCCAACACCGGATTTGCCGCGAACTTGAGCTGGCGATTGCTGCATCAGCGCTTGCAGGAAAATGCGGCTGGTTTTCTGGATGGACTTCTGGGAGCGGCCTTCGGAAGCTTTTTGTTGTGGGGATTGGCGGTGGTTTACAAAGCGGTGCGCAAGCGCGAGGGCATGGGCATGGGCGACGTGAAGATGATGGCCATGGTGGGGGCGTTCGTGGGCTTGCGGGGAACATTTTGGACGATTCTGCTGGGAAGCCTGCTCGGGAGCGTGATCGGGTTGAGCGTGGTGGCTGGGCTGTATCTAGGAGGTTGGAAAAAAAGATTGGCGGAACGCGCGAGCCGGAGAGGTCTTGGGAAAGAGAGTGCGCTGCGGTGGACGATTGCGAGTCAGTGCCAACTGCCGCTGGGAACATTCCTGGGCATCGGAGCGCTGACCATCGTGTATGGAGGGCCGTTACTGGCGAAAAATTGGCCATCGCTGAGAGAGATCTTCGGATAGGAAAGAGAGCTGACCAGCAGGTCCGATGCTAGACACATTGCAAAGCGGAAACAACACGCAGCATCTGTGGGAGATCGCTGCAGGGCTGGGTTTGGGGCTGCTGGCGATAACCGGGCTGATCGTGTATCTGATGCGGAAGTCTTTTCAGAGCAGACGCGAAGAGTACCACGGGGAATCGGGGGAGAACTCGCCACGTACAGAGAACGCTTCGGCGTTCATGACGGCGTCGATGCAAGGAGTGATTCAGCAACTGCGCGAGCAGGAAAAAGAATTGGAGCGGCTGCACAAGATTGAAAAAGAGCGCGCTGAACAAACCGAACGGCTGAGCGAGGAAGTCACGCGAAACATGCCTGCGGGTCTGGTGGTGGTGAATGCGACGGGGATTATTTCCAGTTCGAATCCCGCGGCAGAGCAGGTTCTGGGAATTCGAGGATTGGGATTCCGGCGCTACAGCGAAGCGCTGGGAGCGGCTTCGGAGCTAACCAAGCTCCTGGCGGAATGCCTGGCGACGGGAAAGATCTTCCGGAGAGAAGAAGTCGAGCACGTGCCTCCGGCGGGGGACACACGGCACCTGGGTGTAACGATTTCGCCGATTCAACGCGGTGAAGGAAAAATCAGCGGGGCCATCTGCCTGCTGACAGATTTGACGGAATTGGCGGCGCTGCAGCAGCGCATGCAGCTCAAGGAAAACCTGGCGGCGCTGGGTGAATTGTCCGCGGGAATCGCGCACGAATTCAAAAATGCGCTGGCGACGATATCCGGATATGCCCAGTTAATTCCGGAGGCTTCCCCAAGCGAGTCCGCAGATTACGCGCGGCGCATCGTGGAACAAACCCGAAATATCACACACGTTGTGGCGGAGTTCCTGAAATATGCGCGCCCGCTGGAAATTCCGGATGAGCGGGTGGAGCTGGAAGAGGTGGTGCAGCGCGCCGTGGCGGAAGTGGCGCAGGCGCTTCCGCAAGTGAAAATCGAGTGCAAAGGGGCCTTTGGGGACGTGGCCGGAGACGAAGGGTTAATCAGGCAGGCGCTGCTGAATCTGGCGCGGAACGCGGCGGAAGCATGCGCGGCCGCGGATGGTGGCGGGCGTGTCGTGGTTCGCGGCGAAGTGATTGAGGGCGAAGAGGCGGGAGCCCAGCGCATCACCGTGGCGGATAACGGGCCGGGGATCGCGGCGGAGGCTTTGCCGAAGTTATTTCGGCCATTTTTTACGACGAAGACAAACGGAACCGGACTGGGACTGGCAGTGGTGCAGAAAATCATCCTGCAGCACGGCGGACAGGTGGAAGTGCGGAACTGCCCAGAGGGCGGGGCCGCGTTTATAGTTACGCTACCGCTACAACGAGGAGTAGCGGAAGCAGTAGAATCTAAGCAAGAACGCATCTAAGAAAGAGCCGGGGAGTTCGAGCTGCCCTGGAAGGATGAGACACAATGCGAATGAGAGAATGGATGAAGGCGGCGGTGATTGTGGCGGGACTGTGCCTGGCAGGCGTGCCGAGCTACGCGCAGCAACAGAGCTCTTCGCAGCAGGCAGGCGACCCGGTAGCGGACGCCGCAAGAAAAGCGCGTGAAGAAAAGAAGAACGCCCAAAAACCGAAGAAGGTTTTTACAGACGATGACGTGAAGCACTCTGGAACTGCGGGTCAAGAGAAGCCGGCGGAAACGGGTGCCGGTGCTGCTGCTGGAGCAACGAACGAGGGCCAGGGCGCTACTGGCAGGACGGCGACAGACACCCAAAAGGCCGAAAGCACGGCGAAGAAAGACGAATCAACGCCGCTGGAGGATCCCAACAGCGAGAAAGCATGGCGGAAGCGATTCAGCGAGCAGCACGCAAAGATTGTCCGTGCGGAAAAGGAGCTGAATGTCCTGCAACGCGAGTTAGAGAAAACACAGGTGCAGTATTACGCGGATCCACAGAAGGCCATGAATGAACAGAACAATCGCACGGAGGTCAATGAAAAGCGCGCAAAGATCGCCGACAAGAAAAAGGAACTGGACCAGCTCCGGCAGGAATTGGATGACATGGAATCGGAATTGAGGAAATCCGGGGGCGATCCCGGATGGGCGCAATAAAAAAAGACGAAGTTGTAAGTCGTTAGTTATAAGTTTGCAAAGAAATTCATCGTTCTCCAGCTACTTCTGCGAATTGACGGCTTCGAGCATGGACATTCCCCCCAATAATCCGCCAATCCTTCCCGTCTTTGAGCCAGGTGTGTGTAACACGGAGAGTGTGGGGCGCTCCCTTTCCGTCCTTATCCAGCCATGCATACGTGAGCCAGTAATACAGCACTGCTACATCCCCGGTTATCTGAATCTCCGCTGGCTTGAATTCAATGACCTTGGGAGTCAATCCCTTACTAGTTTGTGAGATAATCCAGTCCGTTATGTGGTCCCTGCAAATGGGCATGGGGCTGACTGACGGCCAACCAAGGAAATCCTTGTGCCATAAGTTTCGATAAGACGGCAAATCATTTTCCTGAACGGAGCGCCAATATTTGTGCTTCAGATTCCAGAGCGTTTGCTTGTTGTCTGATACTTGCGACGGGGTCTTCCCCACGGATATTGCTGAGTAGGCACCGGCCGATAAAAAGGCCATCACACTCCACACAAGCACCCTCCGATAGTTGGACATCCTTGCCTCCAATGAGCGAAACGTTTGGGCTATAAAAATCGAGGTGCAGAGTATACACGGGAAATCGTCTTTAGCTGGGCCCGGTGCTTCCCTTCTCTGCACATGGTTCTCCGGTTGTGCGCTGGTGCAGCGCGATTCGTGGTAGAAACGAAAGAGATGGAACCTCTCCTCCTGGTTGAAGACAAAAGCGAATTGCGTGCCATGATGCGTAAGGCCTTGGAGCGGGCGGGCTACAGCGTGGACGAAGCGCCGGACGGGCCGGCGGCGATTCAAAAGGTGCGCGCGAGAAGATACCTGCTGGTGATCACCGATTTAAAGATGCCCGGGGCGTCGGGGCTCGATGTTTTGCGGGAGACCAAGCAAGCCGACGCGACGATACCGGTTTTGCTACTGACAGCGTACGGGTCGGTGGAAGAAGCGGTAGCAGCAATGAAAGAAGGCGCTTTCGACTTTTTGCAGAAGCCGGTGGACCTGGACCATTTGAAGCTGCTGGTGAAGCGCGCGGCGCAGCAACAGGAGCTGCAGCGGGAAAATTTGCTGCTGCGCGCGGAGTATGCGGCGCGCTACGGATTTCCGCGGATCGTGGGAGAACACCCTTCCATCCGGGAAGTCAGCCAGCAGATTCAGAAAGTGGCGGCGACGGATTCGACGTGTCTGTTGCTGGGGGAGAGCGGCACAGGAAAAGAATTGTTCGCGCTGGCGATTCATCACCTGTCGCCGCGACGGGAAAATCCGTTCGTGGCTCTGAACTGTGCGGCGATCCCGGAAGGGCTGGTGGAGAACGAGCTGTTTGGGCACGAAAAGGGTGCTTTCACGGGAGCCGGCGCGCGCAAAGTGGGAAAAATGGATTTGGCGCACCGTGGGACGCTTTTTCTCGATGAGATCGGGGAATTGCCGCTGGCGATTCAGGCGAAACTGCTGCGCGTGCTGGAAGAAAAACGATTCGAACGCGTTGGCGGGACGCAGCCGATTGATGTGGACGTTCGAATCGTCGTGGCCACAAACCGTAATTTACAAAAACAAGTGCAAGAGAAACTGTTTCGCGATGATTTGTTTTTCCGGATTTCGGCCGTGCCCCTTACCGTTCCACCCTTGCGCGAACGCGGGAATGACGTGTTGCTACTGGCGGATTACTTCTTGGAGAAATTCAGCAGGGAGTTTGGAAAACCGGGGCTGGAGCTATCCGCGGAAGCGCGAGACCGGTTGTTGCATTACCGCTGGCCGGGAAACGTGCGCGAACTGCAGAACACGCTCGAGCGGGCGGTGATCCTGGCGGACGGAGTAAGCATACGCCCAGAAGCTTTGCAGTTGCCGGCAACCAAGCCCGACGCGGCGCACTTGCCTGAAGGCATGCTGCCAGAGAAATTCGATTGGGAAGGAACGCTGGAGCAAGTCACCGGCCGGGCCGCCGGTCACGTCGAAAAGCTATTGCTCGAGAATACGATGCGCGAATGCAAGTGGAACAAGACGCGCGCTGCCGAGAAGCTGGGGATTACACCAAAGACGCTGCTGGCAAAACTGCGGAGCGCGGGATTGGAAGAGTAGAGACTCAAATTAGCGTGGGCGCGTGCCGGTGTGTAAGGCTACGGTGCGGATTGTCCATTCCCGAAATTCCACGGATTGGTAGCCCACGCTGGTCATGAGTGCAGCGAGTTCCGCCGGGCGGAAGAAGCTGGCGACGGACTTGGGCAAATAGGTGTAGGCCGATTGGTGGCCGGAGACGAGCCAGCCGATTTTCGGCAGGACTTTGGTGAAATACCAGCGGTACAAATCCCCGAGCAAGCCTTGTGGTGGTTCACTGAATTCGAGAATGGCGATGGTGCCGCCAGGCTTGAGGACACGCTGAATTTCGCGAAGGCCTGCTTCATAGTTGGCCAGATTGCGGAAGCCGAAAGCGCTAGTTACGAGATCAAAGGAAGCATCGGCAAACGGCAAGCGGAGGGCGTCGGCTTCGAAAAAAGGCATTCGGGGAGGGGCGTTAGCGCCGGCTGAAGGGGAGAGAGCTGTGCTCTTCGCTTTGGCGCGGACAAGCATGGTGTGGGCGAAATCCGCGCCGAGGATGCGGGCTTTTCCGGCGCGAGCGAGAGCGAAGGCAAGATCGCCCGTTCCGGAACAGAGATCGAGGACCAAAGCATCGGGGCGATTGAGGACCGGGCGGAGAAGCTTGGCGGTGCGGGCGCGCCAGAGACGATCCAGTTGCAAGGAGAGGAGATGGTTCAGCAGGTCGTAACGCGGAGCGATCTGCGTGAACATCTCGCGGACTTTTTTCGAAGAGTCGGCTTCGGTGACGGCCCCTTCGGGGCGAGAGCCCTTGGCGGGCGGGGCAATTTCAGTCATTTCATTTCCCCTAGAGATTGGCGCTCGCGGTGATCAGACGAGGGGTGAGGTGGAGAACGCGCTCGACCGCATGTATCGGGACCATATCATATGTGCGCGCCTGGCCTATGCGCGGAGAAAGAACGAAACGTAGAATCCCGCTGCAGGATTTTTTGTCTGAGCGCATGACGTGGAGAAGGGTGGCGGGAGCAACGCGGGGCCAGGGAGGCAGCGGCCCCAGGCGGCGGATGAGTGCAACGATGCGGGAAACATCATCCGCGCGCGTCAAACCGAGTTCGTGCCCAAGGAAAGCTGCGGCGATCATTCCCCAGGCAACCGCTTCACCGTGTTGGTAGCGCCTGTATCGGGTGGCGCTTTCGAGAGCATGGGCAAAGGTGTGGCCGAAATTGAGGATTTCGCGCAAGCCGGATTCACGCTCGTCGCCGCCGACGACGCGCGCTTTGATCTGCACGTTGCGGGGAATCAGAAAATGGAGAGACTGGCGGTCGCGCCGCAGAACCTTTTCCATATCCTTCTCAAGAAGAGCGAACATCCGGGCATCCGCGATGATGGCATGCTTGATGATTTCCGCGAGGCCGCAGCGGAATTCGCGGTCGGGAAGTGTTCGCAGAAGTTGCGGATCCGTGAGCACCAACCGTGGCGGATAAAACGAGCCGACGAGATTTTTCCCTTCGGGCAGATTCACACCGGTCTTCGCGCCGATGGAGCTGTCCACTTGAGCGACTAGAGTTGTGGGGACGTGGACGAGTTTCACTCCGCGCAAATAGCAAGAGGCGGCAAAGCCGGCCACGTCGCCGACGACACCTCCGCCGACGGCGATCAGGAGCGATTTGCGATCGGCGCCCGCGCGGCACAGGGAGCGCGCGATGTGCTCCAAGCTGCGAAGATTCTTTGCGGCTTCTGCGTCCTTGAAAAGGTGGATTGCGTTGCGGCTCGGAAGTTGCAGCCCGCGCTGGACGGTTTTTCCAAGGGCGCGCCAGACTTTGGGTGACGAGATGACGTGAACGCTCGAAAATCGGCCCAGCGAGGCTATCTCCTGCGGCGCGCAGCGGATGGCGCCTGCTCCTGCCACCACGGAGTACGGACCACTCAACGATTTTACAGAGATGCGTTTGATTTTCATTCGCGAGACGTTTTCAATGTAACACACGGTCCAGGCACACCGCATGCCGGAGCCGTCTTCCTTATCCGCCCAATTCCTTCGTGCTACCATACTCGAGCGCAAAATTCTCCATTCCCATGCCTAATTCCCACAAAACCCATCGCGCCGATTACGCCGTTGTGGGCAGCGGAATCGCAGGTTTGCGAGCGGCCATCGAGCTGAGCGCGGCGGGAAGCGTTCTTGTTTTGGCGAAATCGACCCTGAGTGATTCAGCGACGGCATGGGCGCAAGGCGGAATCGCCGTGGCGCTTTCCGACGAGGACGAAATCGGGCTGCACGAGCAGGACACCATCAAGGCCGGAGACGGCTTGTGCCGTCCCGAAGCGGTCAGCCTGCTAGTAGAAGAGGGGCCGAAGTACATCACGCAGCTCATCGAGTGGGGCACGGAATTCGACCGCGCCGGAACGAAACTGGCGTTTACACGGGAGGCGGCGCACAGCCGCTCGCGGATTCTGCACGCCCATGGGGACTCCACCGGACGGGAAATCAGCCGCGCGCTGCTGGCGAGGGCGCACTCGATTCCACATCTGCATTTGCGCGCGCACGCCTTCACGACGGAATTAATCGTCGAGCGCGAACGAGTCACGGGACTTCGTTTCATCGATGAGGCAGACGGGACGCTGCACGAATTGCGAGGGGGGGCGGTGCTGCTGGCAACCGGCGGGCTCGGGCAGATTTATCGCGAGACGACCAATCCCGAGGTCGCCACTGGCGACGGCATTGCCATCGCGTACGAAGCGGGGGCAGTCCTTTCCGACATGGAGTTCGTGCAGTTTCACCCCACAGCGCTGGCAATCCAGGGCGCACCGCGATTTCTTCTTTCCGAGGCGCTACGCGGCGAAGGCGCTGTGCTGCGCAACATCGGCTTGGAGCGCTTCATGAAGCGGTATAACGAAGCACAGGAACTGGCGCCGCGCGACGTTGTGGCGCGCGCCATCGTCAGCGAAATGCAGCGCACACAGAGCACTCACGTCTATCTGGACATGACGAAAAAGAGCGCGGAATTCCTGAGAAAGCGCTTCCCGCGAATTTACGAGACGTGCCTGAGTTATGGATTGGACTTGGCGAGCGATCTTGCTCCAGTCTGTCCCGCCGCGCATTACGTGATGGGCGGAGTGAGGACCGATCTGGCTGGGCGCACTTCCCTTCTCGGCCTGTATGCCGCAGGCGAAACGGCGGCCACGGGCGTACACGGCGCGAACCGGCTGGCCAGCAATTCGCTGCTCGAGGGACTGGTTTTCGGAGCACGCGCGGGACAGGCCATGATGAAAGACGCGCCGGCGGGGAAGCGTCAGCCGGGCGCGCTGCCGGGAAGTCCTGCGCCGATGCCGGACAATTCTTCGAGCACGCCGAAAGAAGCGATGAAGAATTCGGGTAAGCCGTCCACGGAGTGCGTGATGCGGAAGAAAATCCAGGATGTCATGTGGCGCGAAGTGGGCATCATGCGAAGCGGGAAAGAGCTCGCCGATGCCATCAAACAGTTGGAAGCCATGGAACTGCCGAAATCCGAAAAGCCTGGGCGCAGCGGGCATGAACTGCGGAACCTGCATACGCTGGCACTGGTGATAGCGCGGGCGGCGCGGGCGCGCGAAGAGAGTCGCGGGAGCCATTACCGCTCGGACTTTGCGTACAGGAATGATGAGGATTTTAGCAAGCACTCGGTAGTGCAAAAGGGTAAGGATGTGCAGTTCGAGCCGTAGATTTCGCGCACAGAATCACATCTGTCGATCGAGGCCTAAGTATCTGGATTGAAGTTGTTTCACCGACTCTAGAAAAACGTGGCCGATGATGGCAAGATTCTTGGCACTGATCTTGTCGAGTGTGTCCTGCGGAGTGTGCCAGTAGTAGACATCGCCTTCCGGTCCGTTGTCCAAATCGATCACATCCATGGAAGGAACCTTGCGGCTCAAAAAAGATAAGTGGTCGTCTTCGATGGTGCTCTCCTCGTTCAGAAACACACTTTGATAACCCAGCCGGTCGGCGACAGCCCATACCAACTCCGTCAACCATTTAGTGGAGTAACTCTCCTTCTTGACGTGCAGATTGCGGCCACCGACGATATCGGCAAGAAGGAGAGCTTTGATTCTCGGGAGGTCGCTGCTGGCGGAAAGTTTTGCGGCCATCTGACGGCTGCCGTAGCGATTGTCAGGATCCTTCCAGTCACGATTGACGGCTTCTTCGCCGTCGAAGAAAGCGATCCAAACCGCGTACTTGCCCCGCTGCTTGCAAAGGAGACGGGCGAGCTCCAGCATCACCGCAGTGGAGGAGCCAGCATCATCCGCACCGACGAACCTCTCTAGGCGCTTCGTGTCGTAATGAGTGCCGAGCAGGATCACGCCGGGTTTCTCGCCGGGAATCTTCACGAGAATGTTTTTCATCGGGAGACGGCCAATTGGCGTGTCAGCGCTAAAACTGTCGGTCTCCATGGCGCAGCCATAACTCTTCAACTCTGATTGCAGAAAATCCTGCAGTTGCACGATGGCTTGTGAGCCGGAAGGACGCGGGCCGAAGCTGACTTGCTTGGCGACTAATGCGAAAGCCCGCTTGCCATCGAAGCCGTCGGTCTTCTCGGGTGGCGGTGCGTCGTCAGCAGTTTGCGGCGGCGCGGAAGCCACGGTGCTCATGAAGGGTGGCTGGCCGGTGGCGCCGGAGGGATCGTTCCCGCCTGCTTTACAGCCTAGCAACCCTGCGGGGATGAAGCTAAAGAGCAAAGCGGTGCGCAGAACAGCTCTCGAGTGCAATCCCATTCAGCGTGCCTCCACCGGAGCGGCCAGCCGCCGATCCCGCCGCCGCGTGACGACTGCGGAGACCGCGATGCCCAGGAAATAGAGCCCAATCATCGGAGCCATGAAGACCAGCATGGTCAAAGCGTCCGGAGTGGGGGTCACGATCGCGGCGATCACCGAGATGACGAGAATGGCGTATTTCGAATTTTTCCAGAGAAACTTCGGCGTAACGATGCCAAAGAGGGAGAGAAAGAAAATCAGAACGGGGAGCTCGAACATCAACCCGATACCCAGAAGGATCAGCAAGATCAAATCGAAATACTCGTTTACGCTAATCATGGGCGTGACGTCACGCTGCAACATGAATAACGGCCCCGGGCTGATCAGGAAGTGCAGGACGTAGGGGAGAGTGATGAAGTACCCAAAGGCAATCCCTGCCAGAAAGAGAAAAACGGTGGAACACATGAAGCCGGTAATGGCGCCGCGCTCATGTTTGTAGAGGGCCGGTGCGACAAAAAGCCAGATTTGATAGAGCACGATGGGCGAAGCCAACACGATTCCGAGATACACGCCCACTGTGATAACGAGATTCAAATAGCCCGCCGGATGCGTATAAATCAGTTTCGGATCAAGGTGTGCGTCCGCGAGCGCCTTCAGCATCGGCTTGTTAATCCAGTAGATCAAATACTTGGAAAGGTAAATGCCAATGAAGGCGCCGATGCCGATAGCATAAAGCGAATAGATGATGCGCTTGCGCAGCTCGCTCAAGTGCTCGAAAAAGGTCATGGCGCCGCCGGGCTCTTCAGCCGGGCTGGCGTTCTGCGGTTTGTGAGTGGAGTCGGGCACAAGATCAGGCGGGACGCTATGCGTCATGTCTGGATTCTTCAGATTCGGTTGGCGCGGCGGCTTCCGCCTTAATATCGGCCGATTCTTCGCCAGAACGCGCGACCGATTCAGCCACCGGGGAAATCACCGGGGCTTCGGTGCCGCGAGGTTCTGCTGGGCCTTCGCTCGAAGGCGTTTCGGCGCCTGAGGCGGTAGCGATGGTCGCAGGTTGTATTGGCTCGCCGGCGGCCGCATCTGCGGCCTTCTTGCGCTCGGCCAGAAGCGCCTGGCGCTCCAGGTCGCGCATCTCCTCTTCGAAGGCAGTCTTAAAGTCCGTAGAAGCTTTGCGAAACTCAGCCATGAGTTTGCCCAGGCCGCGGGCAAGCTCCGGCAGCTTCTGAGGTCCGAAAACGACCAAGACCACGATAAAGACAACAATCATGTGGGGAATGCTCAACATTGCGTTTGGCAGCCGTTTAAAGCGCCATTGGCATCATAGAAAGGGTGTTTAGGCGCTGTCAAACCGGAGTTTGCGATGTGGTATAATTTTTGCTAGGTTCTCGCGCGAGGTCAGAATGAAATCAGAACGTCGCGGAATTGTTATCGCTATTGGGGTATTGCTGTTATCCGCTATTTTGGGAGGTATTTACGGCCCCAATGTGCGGGCTACTGCCGCTTCGGCGGATGATTATCAGACCGCCGTGCGGGATTTTACACGCGTGCTGGACGTGGTTCAGAACAACTACGCCGAGCCAATGGATGTGGACAAGGCCGTCTACCAGGGAGCCATCCCGGGCATGCTGCGGATGCTCGATCCGCACTCCAGTTTCTTTGATGCCAAGCAATTTTCGCTTTTGCGGGAGGACCAGCGCGGGAAGTATTACGGCGTGGGAATGATTGTGGCACCGCGGGAGAACCATACCGTGGTGATGGCGCCGTACGCCGGCGCGCCCGCGTATAAGGCAGGAATCCGGCCGGGCGATGTGATCGTCAAGGTCGATGACAGATCAACCGAAGGCCTCTCCACCACCGAAGTCGCCGATATGTTGAAGGGACCGAAGGGAACGGTGGTCAAGATCACCGTTTCGCGCGAAGGATATCCAGAAACCCTGGTGTTCACGGTGACCCGGGATGAGATTCCGCGGCATTCCGTGGACATCGCATTCCTGCTGAAGCCGGGGATTGGGTACATCCGGCTGTCGGGGTTTAACGAAACAACGGATCGCGAAATTGCGGATGCGTTGAAACAGTTGGGCGCCTCCTCGCTGGACGGGCTAATTCTGGATATGCGGGGCAACCCAGGCGGATTGCTGAATGAGGCGGTGGCTGTCGGCGATATGTTCCTGGACAAGAACCAGTTGATCGTGTCGCACCACGGAAGGACGTCGCCGGAACGGCGGTATTACGCCGTGCGCGGCAATCAGGGCGTGACCGTGCCCCTGGTGATCCTGGTGAACAACAATTCTGCCTCGGCCACGGAGATTGTTTCCGGTGCAGTGCAGGATCACGATCGCGGCCTGATCGTGGGCGAGACGACTTTCGGCAAAGGCCTGGTTCAGACGGTAACTCCCCTCAGCGAGAATACCGGGCTTGCGCTGACTACGGCGCGTTATTACACGCCAAGTGGCCGGCTGATTCAGAGGGATTACAAGTCGGTTTCGCTTTACGAATATCACTACGAACGCAAAGTGCCTGATCATCCCACGGAAGTGAAACTGACGGACAGCGGGCGGCAGGTTACCGGCGGAGGAGGAATTATTCCGGATATCATCGTAGCGGCGCCGAAGCTGACCAAGTTTCAGCAATTGCTATTTCGCGACGATGTATTCTTCCCCGCGGAGACGGGTGTGGGAGGGTTTACGCGCTATTACCTGGGGATGAAGCCAACCATTACCAAAGAATTTGAGGCGGATGAGAACGTGATGCGAATGTTTCGCGAGTACTTGAGCAAGCACAACGTCAGGTACACGGAACCGGAGATGGCGGAGAACCTGGACTGGATGAAGCGGAAGATTAAGCAGGAAGTATTTATGTCCGCGTTCAGCCAGCAGGAGGGCTTCAAGGTTCTGCTGGAAGCCGACCCGCAGGTGCAGAAGGCCGTGGAGGTGATTCCACAGGCGCGTGCGCTGTACCAAAACGCGCGGAAGATCATCGCGCAACGCATGGGCGAGTCGGTCGATCAACCGTAAAAACACCCGCAGAGGATTCCACAAACGTAGATTTGAGCAGCAGCGGCGCTGCATGTTGTACGCCAGTGTGTTTACGGGCGGAAGACCGCGCGTTGGCAAGGCATGAGGCGTTTGCTAAACTTGACGTGCTGCTCGTGGGCGAGTAGCTCAGCTGGGAGAGCGCCTCGTTCGCAACGAGGAGGTCGGGGGTTCGAATCCCCTCTCGTCCACCAAAATCCCTTGGTCCGACCCGGAGACATAGGTGACAGAACGTACCGGCTACATAGGTAACACTTTTGGGCCAAAAGGGTTGTCGAGAGGCTGCAGAGTTTTTTCCTCCAGATCGATGTACCCGATATCGTAATCCATAAAGCTGACCAGCCAAATACCTTCTTCGACCTCCTTGATACCGACAGCTTGTCCCGCGAAGACGGTGCTGAGATTAATTTTTTTGCGGTGGAGACAGATACGTCCGCAGCTGGTGACGTGGATGGTGCTGTCGTGAAAAGGATAAGCAAGTTCCGGCAGGCCGCGATAGGGGCGGGTGGCGGGAGCATAGACTTCCGCGGGGCACTTCATGTCGAGGGCTTGGTGCGGCCGCTCGTTGTTGAACTCTTCGAGAAAATCATCGAATTTGGTTTGCTGCTGCAGACTGTTCATGCCCGCAGGACGAGTGGTTTCCGTTTTGAGCGTAAGATGCATGCGTTCATGCCGGCCATTCTGTTGCGGATGACCGGGTTGGATGCGTTCGATGGTGATGCCCAGACGCAACCACCAGACAGAGAGTTTGGAGAGGTTAAACAGAGAGTTGGGTGAGGCGAAGGGCACGCCGTTGTCCGAGCGCATGCTGCCAGGCAGGCCGCGCTCTTTAAACAGACGATCAAAAGCGGTAAAAGCAAGAACCTCACAGGTAGATTCCAGGGCTTCACAGAGGAGGAGATAGCGCGAGGCGTGATCGGTGACGGTCAGAGGGTAGCAGTATTTTTTGTTGCCCAGCAGGAACTCGCCTTTGTAATCGGTGCACCATAGCTCGTTGGGCTTTTGCCCGAGAGACAAGGGCGTGCCCTGAGCATGGTGGCGCCTGCGCCCTCGGCGCTGGACTAGACCATGTCGATCGAGCACGGCGTGGATAGTGCTGCGGGCAGGAACCTTAACCTCACAGGAAAAGCGACGCAGCAAGCGTTCGCGGATCTTGCGTGCGCCCCAGTAGGGCTTCTCCCGTTTGAGGTTCAGAATGGCGGCCTCTACCTGCTGGGGCAGCTGATTGCCGTAACGCCAGGGCCTGCGGGAACGGTCCGTCAGAGCTTCCAGACCGGATTCTTTGTAGCGGTCAAAGATCTTATAGCCGGTCTTGCGAGAGATAGCGAACTCTCGACAGAGAGCCGCCATTTTTTCTCCGTCCAGCAAGCGAGCCACAAAGCGAACACGTTCATCCATAACCGAACACTCCTTCCAAGGCATCACTCTCTCCCCCTAAAGGGAAAGAGTGTCACCCATGTGTCCGGTACAAACTGTCACCCTTGTGTCAGGCCGCTCACTTTAGAAACGCGGTTTCCGAGCCGGGCGGCTTCTCCGGGCCGCCCTTCATTTTAATTTCATTTTAGTTTTGGGCCACCCTTGGGCAGTTCTGTGCAGGTGCTTTTACCTTCCTCAGGTCTAGAATTAAATCCTAGAACACTTGCAAGTTTTCCTCTTGCATTCGTTCTAATCGCAGGAGGTTCACAGTAGATGCGAGATTTCAGCATTCCAGCTCTGGTTTCTTGCTTATTGCTAGCATTGCTCACTTCTTCAGCCCAACAGCCAACACAGCCCCCACCCACCGCGGCACCTCAGCAGTCGGCGACCAGCACAGCAGCACCTATGCCACCCCTTCCAGAACAAATTCGAAGCACGGTTGGCTTCTTGATGGTTACCTATCAGAATGGACTGACACAAGGCGGTGTCATCGGAACCTGTTTCTTTGTAATGTTCCCCGACGCCAGGCTCGGGGCAGATCGGGCCTTCATATACCTCGTGACAAACCGGCACGTCGCGCAACCAGGTATTGACGTTGGCTCGCCTTACCATGTTCTAGCTGTATATTTACGAATGAATCTGGCCACTCCGGAGCATGGACTCCAATCCATAGCCGAACAAATCCCGCTAGGCGGCCAGATACAATGGTTCTTCGCATCAGACGATGCCGTGGACCTCGCCATTCTCCCCCTCGCACCGGACAGCAAGAGATATGCCTATCGGCACATCCCATTCAGTATCGTTGCAAGTTCTGACCAACTCAAAAACGGCGACGTTGCAGTCGGGGATCAGCTCGTCTTTGCCGGATACTTCAGCAGTTTTTCAGGACAGACCCGTATGGAACCAATTGTCAGAGAAGGGGTCATTGCAATGTTGCCTGAAGAGAAGCTGGACACCACACTACACAAAAAAGGGAAACTGTTCCTAGCAGACCTCCATGCATTTCACGGTAACAGTGGGTCTCCTGTCTTCGTCAATCTTGGAGGGATGCACCACGGGTCGTTTTTTGCTGGCGATAGATACATTCTTTTAGGGCTCATTAGCGGATACTACCCCGAGTCTGCAGGCTTTAGTGTTCCCGCAGCTACAGTTCTAACCGGCGAAGTTCGCGATAACAGTGGAATCGCTACCATCGTCCCAGGCGAAGAATTGATCAAACTCTTAAACTCTAAGGAAGTGCAGGCAAACCGAGACAACGAGGTAGCAAGGCAAACGAAAAAACCATAGCACTCACAGGATCACAATGGCCTTCTTTAGAAAGACAAAGAGGAACTCGCCGAAGAGGCTACGCATCGATTCCGCTAGAGGTTAAACGTTGGGCGGCCGCCGCTTGCCGATATTCGTCGTTTGCTCGAAAGCAAAAGCCATTTGCAGCACACCCCAATCGTCATTGTGCCGGCCGACGATTTGAATACCGATGGGCAGGCCACTGTCGGAGAAAGCGCACGGCACGGAAATCGCGGGATTTCCGACCGTGGAGATATAGTAGGCCGACTTCATCCACGCGATATAGTTTTTCATTTTCACGCCGGCGATTTCCGTCGGGTAATGCGTCTTCACATCGAAGGGCAAAACCTGATTTACTGGCAAAACAAAGAATTCGTACTTCTCCATGAACCGGCGCATGCGCTGATACAGTTCCGTGCGTTTGGCTTCCGCTCGCGCGAGCTGCGGCCCGGTAAGCTTGCGACCCTCTTGAACATGCCAGTGGACGTATTCATTCAACTTGTCCACGTTCGCTTCTAAAATGTCGCCGAAGCCGAGTTCGACTGACCAGTGGCGCCACGTGAGAAAACATTCGTCGGCATCCTTGAAATCGGGTTCAGCCTCTTCGACAATACAGCCCAAAGATTCAAAGACTTTGCGCTGGGATTTGACAGCATCACGGACAGCCGCCTCCCAGGGAAGGCCCAAATCTTTGAAGAGGGCAACGCGCGCGCCTTTGAAATCGCGCCCACTGAGCGGCTGCGCGAATTGGCTTCCGGCCTGGTCAATGGCAATCGGCGACCGACGATCGAATCCCGCAAGGGCGCTCAGGAAAAACGCGCAATCGCTAACGTCGCGGGCAACGGGCCCATCCACACTCAGCGTGAACCATCCCAGAGTCGTCGGAGGGTTGGGAACGCGGCCCGGCGAAGGGCGAATGCCGACCACGTTGCAAAAATTCGGAGGATTGCGGAGCGAGCCGCCCATGTCGCTGCCGTCGGCGAGCGGCAACATCCCGCACGCGAGCGCCACCGCGCCGCCTCCCGTGCTGCCGCCGCAAGTTTTCGTCAGGTCGTAGGGATTCAGCGTCGGCCCGAAGACCGGATTGAAGGTCTGAGAGCCCAGGCCCCACTCCGGCACGTTTGTTTTGCCGATGATGATGGCTCCCGCCTTCTTCTCGCGCTCGACCACGAGGCAATCAAAATTCGGAATATCGTCTTTATAGAGAGGCGAACCGTGGGTGGTTCGAATGCCTCTTGTGGGGTGCAAATCCTTGACGCCAACGGGAAGCCCGTGCAGCGGGCCAAGCCAGTTTCCTTTCGCGATGGCTTCATCGGCGGCCAAGGCTTGGGCCATCAACTGCTCTTCCGGAACCAGCGTAACAATCGCATTGACCTTGGGATTCACGCGCTCAATCTGCTTGAGATGCGCCTGCATCACTTCGCGGGAAGACAGTTTCTTCTCACGGATCAGGCTGGCGAGGTGTTTGGCTCGCATGAAACAAATCTCGTTTCCTGAGGTGGAGGCTGTCGCAGAATCATCAGGTTTTGGCGCTTCGAGATGCGCGGAAGAATGAGGACGCACCGCAGACGACAGAAGGGGCGAAACCGTAGCGGTGAGGGCCGCGCTCGTGCCCAGTTTCAAAGCGTCGCGACGCGTGAGTCTTTCGCTCATCCAGCACCTCACCTAAACCATTTGCCCTGCTCGCATCGGCACTGATGATTCGTGCACAGCTTATAGCGCAGGTCTAAGCACGGAACAACTGTTCTCTCGCGAATGCGAGAGCACCGTCGGCGTGAGCAGGATCGCTAAGCTTGCCGCGGGCGAAATCGCGCGTGCCGCCGCCTTTGCCGTTGAATTTTTCGAAGACATGTTTGAGAAGCGCATTCATATCTTTGCCCGACGAAGGATGCTGGGCGAAGAGCAAGTGGCCTTGTTCTTTCGCCGACAGGAGAGCAACCGTTTTCTCTGATTTTGCGAGTTCCGTGGCGAAGAAACCGGGATATTCGGAAGGGACGCCTTCAAAAACGCGCGATACGATGCGAAGTCCATCGGGGCCGGGAGGCGCAGATTGCAGTGCAAGCGCGGCCTCTGCGCGTGCCAAGCGCCCGAGCATCGCGCGAAGATTCTTGAAGTTCGCGTCGCGTTCGGCAAGTGCCCGCGATGCGGCAGAAGCGACGTCCTCTTGGGCACAGCTCAGTTTTTCCGCAGCCTGCCGAAGTAACTGAAAATCGTGACGTGCGGCTTTTTCCGCACGGCCGCCGCAAACAAACTCGACGCGCCAATCCTGTCGGACCTTGCTGCAACGCCGCACCAGCGCCATGCCGATCTGTCCCGTGCTCTTGACGTGCGTGCCTCCGCAGGGTTGCAACTCCACGCCCTCGATTTCGATGGCGCGGAGGATGCCGGCGCGCTTGACTTCCTTGCGCACGCCAAGCTTAGAAAACTCCTCTGCCGAGTCGTAGCGAATGTTGATCGGCCGATCATCGAAAACGATCTGATTCGCCGCCCGCTCGGCGCCTTCCAGAACTTCCTCGGACGGCTCCGGCCCGCGCAGATCGATCGTGCACACCTCGGCTCCCAGATGAAACGAAACCGTGGGCCGGCCAAAGCGTTCCTGAAACATGGCGGAGAGCACATGCTGGCCGGTGTGTTGCTGCATGTGGTCAAAGCGCCGCGGCCAGTGGATGCAGCCATTCACGTCCGGACTTTCGGGACGGCGGTCGACCACGTGAATGATTTCATCCCCTTCTTCGCGGACATCCAGAACATTCGCATCGCCGATCTTCCCCGAGTCGTTCGGCTGTCCTCCCGACGTTGGGTAGAACGCGGTGCGGTCGAGGATCAGGCCCCAAACGGTCCCGGTAATCCCGGAGTTCACATCCGGGGGAAGCACTTCGCAATGGACGACCCGCGCGGTGAACTCCTTTTGGAAAGAATCGTCGTAGTACAAGCGGCGCGTAGCCACCGTGCTCACTCCTGTCCGGAATCGCTCCTGTAGCGGTGACGGCATTCATCCCGACAATGTCGGGACGTCGCCTTTATCTTGCTTTTGTAGCGGCGGCTTTACGCCGTATCACGCCTGCAAAGCCCGTTCCCAGGCTTCCGAGTATTTGTACCCCGTGCCAGTGTTGAACAGCACCACGGTTTCCCGCGCCTTGATCCAGCCGGAAGCCGCCAGTTTCCGCACGGCAATCACCGTCGCGGCTCCTTCCGGCGCGGCAAAGATGCCTTCGAGTGAAGCGAGTTCCTTGCCGGCGTTAAGCATCTCCTCGTCGCTGACCGCTAAAGCTGTTCCCTTCGTCTGGCGAAGCATGCTCAAAATGAGCAGATCGCCCAGCGGCCCGGGCACGCGCAATCCGGAAGCAATCGTCGCGGCGTTCGGGAAAAATTGCGAGGTATTCTGGTGCGCTTCCCACGCTCGCACGATCGGCACGCAACCTTCAGCCTGAACGGCCACCATCCGGGGGCGCTCAGAGCCAATCCATCTCATCTCTTGCATTTCATCGAATGCTTTGCACATCCCAATGAGCCCGACTCCGCCTCCCGTGGGATACAAAATCACATCCGGCAGCTTCCCGCCGAATTGTTCCCAAAGCTCGTAGCCCATGGTCTTCTTGCCTTCCACGCGGTACGGCTCTTTCAGCGTGGAGACGTCGTACCAGCCCTCGCGGTCCTTGTGCTCCGCCACATACTTCCCGCAATCGGAGATTAAGCCGTTCAGCTTCACGACCTTTGCCCCAAATGCCTGGCACTCCATCACGTTCGCCGCGGGAGTATCTGCGGGCATGACGATCACAGCAGGTAGCCCTGCGGCCGCCGCGTACGCAGCCAATGCGCCCCCCGCATTGCCCGCCGTAGGCGCAGCTAAAGCCTTCGCTCCCAGTCGCTTAGCGCGCGTCACAGCCACCGTCATCCCTCGCGCTTTAAACGACCCGGTGGGATTCAGCCCCTCGTCCTTGATATACAACTTCTCAAGGTTCATCGATGCGCCCAGGCGCTTCACATGCACCAACGGCGTCATTCCTTCCCCCAACGACACGGGCGCGTTGTTCGGAAGCACCTCCGCGTAACGCCACAGCGTTCGCGGCCGGCTCTTCAGGCTTTCCAGCGTCAGCGTAGCGGCCGCCTGCAGCAAATCGTATCGCGCTAGCAGCGGCTTCCCGCACGTACACAAGTGTTGCTCCACCGCTGCGTCGTACTTCTTGCCGCACGCCGAGCATTCCAGCTCAACAACATTCGTAGCCTGCGATTTGATTTTCGACGGTTGGCTCATGTCCGTGCCAGTCTACCATCGTCGTCGCGTCGCACCGCAATCCCTCTACGCGCTTCGCTTTTGTGGCCGCGGCTTGATGCCGCCGTCTCCGCTTTTGTGCGGGCGCGATGCATCGTGCCCTTGGCTTGTACCGGCGAGGTTGGCGCTTGGCGTTTACTCCGACTCTTGTCGGGGCGTCGCGGCGTTCTGTACCGGGACGCCCAGCCCGCCAGGGTTGGGAGGATCTGGCAGAAATTTTCCCTTGTTTTCCACAGATTTCAGGAGTAGTTTTCCATACACCTTACAACCTCCTGTACGTCCTCATCACTACTCCTACAGCCATGCAAGGCTTGAGGTGCTTTGTGTCCCCTTCTCTGCAAACACCTTCGTATTCGCGGCGGCACACCTCTCGGGTCGAGATGCCGGACGGGGTCTGGGTCTGTTGGCGTTGTAATGATAGGAATGATGTCTCACGCGTCCGGGACCTGAGCGCCGCAGGTCTGTTTATTGCTACCCCGGTTCCACAGCCGATGGGCATGAAAGCCAAGCTCGATTTTCTCGTCGAGGAAGGCCAAATCAGGGCCGAGGCAATCGTGCGGCATGTGCAGCCTGGCCTTCACCTTCCTCGTCTGGACCTGCTCGTAAACTGGATTCTTCATCCCGAACCTCCTGCGGTGGGCTGAGAGAATACCCCACCTGTCCGGGATGTCTATTAGCAGCTACACAGGAGTGCCTGTGCGCCTTTCTAGACATTCCGACGTTTCGACGTCCCGCTCCTCCCGCCTTTCATCCCGAGCGTAGTCGAGACTCTCACTCGCTAGCCGAGTCAGTTAGAGCCCGGCATCTGGATAGCGGAGGAGCGGCCACCCGTGTGAGCATAAGCAGCGTAGAGTAGCGTACGCTGCGAGAACGGAAGAAAGGCAAGTGCGGCCGCACAGACTAGGACAAGCCCCTGGAGCTGCCCGAGAAAGAGCAAGGGAGCCGCAGCCCAGACTACATCGAGCAGTAATACGAACGGAAACAACCTGCGAAACTTCTGGCCAAGGTCGCGGTAGTCGAAAGCAATGGCAGTGAACTGGTAGAGACGCACGGGAACGCCGAGCACGCTAGCCATCAGTAGCACTCCACCCAAGACTCCGCCCAAGACGGTCGACGTGTACAGCTCGTGGCTGACGCGCAGCACGTCGTGGAACTTATAGAGCGCCAGCCCATACATGGCCAGATAGCCGACTTGAATGAGCTCCAGCAAGGCCCGGATGGCGCCGCGCGGTATCGCAAGGGGCGCTGCAGGCTCGGCAGCCACCGCGGCAGAGCGCCGCCCCGTCGTCGGTTCGAGGCTTCGACGCAAAGCTGCAAGATCGACCGCAAGGTCTCGAGCCGAGGCGTATCGCTCATCAATGCGCTTGCGCAGGCATTTCTGCACGATGCGCTCCAGCTCAGGGGGAGCCAGGGGATTGCGCTGCGCAACAGGCGGCACTTCTTCCTTCAGGATGTTCGCAATGGTGGAAGTGGCTGACCGGCCGAGGAAGGGGTTGCACCCGGTGGCCATCTCGTACAGCACGAGACCGAGCGCGAAAACATCGGTGCGCGGGTCCACAGGCTGACTTTCGAGCTGTTCCGGAGCCATGTAGGCCACCGTGCCGACGAGCATGCCTGAAGCAGTAGACATCGTCGCAGTCTCCGCCGTCGCGGGGCCAGCGGTCACCCCAAAGGCCAGCGGCCGGAACAGTTTGGCTAGGCCAAAATCGAGGACCTTAGCCTGGCCCCGTGCTGTCACGAAGATATTCGTGGGTTTGATATCGCGATGGACAATGCCCTTCGCATGCGCGGCATCTAGCGCGTCGGCGATCTGCATGCCAAGCTCCAGCAGACACTCAATGCTGAAGGGCTTCCTACTGATATAATACTTTAAGGTTTTTCCCTCGAGTAGCTCCATGACGATGAAGAACTGGCCCTTGTGCTCATCAATGTCGTGGATCGTGCAGATGTTGGGATGGTTCAAAGCCGATGCGGCACGGGCTTCCCGTTGAAATCGATCCACCGCATGGTGGTCCGTGGAAAGCTCTTCAGGGAGGAATTTCAGCGCCACCGAGCGACCCAGCCTAGTGTCCTCGGCCTTATAGACGACGCCCATTCCTCCCTCGCCCAGCTTCTCAAGGATTCGAAAGTGCGAAATGGTCTGTCCGACCATAATTGGAGAAGGAGCTTGCTCTTGGCGGGTCATGTTAGGCCCTCGCAGCTGGCAAGTCAAACGACGGCAACTGCAAGCCCTTGCGTTCTGCGCGCATAACCCCAGAAGTGTACCCACGTAATTTCCTTGTCCCTGCGACTGGTGCTGCAGCTCCGAGTGTCCTGCCCGGATGACGATGTCAGGAGAATCTTGCAGACCACAGGCTCTGCTGCCAAATTTGCCTTGCGTAATTCGCCTTATTCCCCGCCACATTGGTTCGCAAAGGTATGGACTGAAAAGTGCCACGGACAGTGCCGGGTAGTTCGGCGATCGAGAATAAACAAAGGAGGCCGCCGCCATGCGAAAAGTGATGTTAGTTGCGTATTTGGCGCTTGCGTATCTGCGGCCTGGATTAGCGGGCGCGGGCGAGAAGAACCACCCGGTCGCCGCGTTGGAGCCCAATGGGTATATACTCGGAGCCAATCGAGAAGCAAGTCTAAGTCAGAAACCACAAAACTCACTCGAATGTGACTAGCGCGGTGTGACGAGTCCCACCCGCTGATCGCAAAGTATCGCACTAGGAAGGAGGGGCCATGCGACTAGTCAACTTGTTAGCTATCGCGGTTCTGTGCGGGATGTCCACATCGAACTTGATGGGGCAAGGCGGAACTCCCCAAGCACTGTCCGGAGATCAAGTCGTCGATCGAGTTTCGCCTGCAGCTGTATCCATTCTGGTCGGCAAAGGTGACGGCCAAGTGGCGGGCGTAGCTTCCGGCGTGATTGTCCGGAGCGATGGCGTGATCCTCACTGCGAACCATGTCGTGAAAGGGATGCGCGAGGTGCAAGTGCGGGTCAAAAGCGGCGAAATCTACGACCAAGTCGAGCTGATCGCGTCCGATGAGCGCCGCGACGTTGCAGCACTGCGCATCCCTGCAACGGGGCTTCCAGTGCTGCCCATCGGCAACTCCGCTAGCGCGGCATCCGGTGCCACGGTTTTTGTCGTATCGAACGCTGTGGGCTTGCCCTGGACTGCATCTTCCGGCATCCTGAGCGCCACCCGAATGGCCGACGATGTACCCGGGGCTGGTAGTGGCTACCGGGTTTTGCAGTTCACCGCTCCATTGTCGCCCGGATCCAGCGGCGGCGTGCTGGTGGATGCCGAAGCTAGGATACTAGGAATCGTCGTCGGTTCACTCAGCGTCGGCCAGAACCTGAATTTTGCCGTGCCCTTCGACAGCATTGCCGGTCTCGGCAATGCATCTGGCGGCGCGCGCTTTGACTCGGGCGCGCGTCTGCAGCCATTCAGCGCCAAAGCCGCGTCCGCTGCAGCGGCTCCTTCCAACCCTCCTGCAGCACCAGTGGCTCCTCCTGGTCTGACTCTACCTCGCCCGGACCAGCGGCAAATGTACACCATTTCGGTGCATTCCAAAACGATTTATTTGCGCCGCGAGCGGCTGCAGGACGATATTCATAAAACAGCGATGTTCCCGCACTTGGGATTGCGCTTCGCCGATTACGGGCAGACTGCCGATATTGCCATCACCGTTGACCGGCCGGTCATGACGTTTGACTGGACCTACACCCTGGTTTATCAGCCCAAGTCCTTGACACTCGCTTCAGGCATGGTTGAAGCAACCGATGAATTCGACGCCGGTCCGAAGCTGGCGGAAGTCATTGTGGAGCAGCTCGCGAGTGCCGTGCAGTTCCCGCGCGAAGAACTGGACAGACCTACCGGAACATCGGAGGCGAACAACACGGCGATTCGTGAATCAGGAAACGATCCGGCAGGAATTCTTCGCTCTGCTCGATCGATATTTGTGGAATCCCACACGATCTGGATGAAGGGCAATTTGTTGCAAGACGCGCTTTACATTCGGCCCGAGATGAAGGAGTGGGGCATCCGTATCGTCGACGACCGCAACGGAGCCGATATCTATATCGACGTCACGCGGCCCTTCCTGACGTACGACTGGATTTTCAAAATGATTAGCCCGAAAACAGGCATGGTCCTGGGAACAGGGAAGGTCACCGCAATTGACGGTCCCGCCGCGGCGCAGCGGCTGGCGATCGATATTGTCAACCAGCTCCGCAGTGTTCGTCCTGTTCCGGCAACACCGTGATCCAGGCACAATCCCGAGAGGCGTCGCAAATTGGCTGCGAAGGAGGGCACTTCTGACGTGTAGCCTACTATGCGTCCATTCGCCCACAGGGTGGGCTTGTGTCAGATTTTTACGGTCATGCTGGCAAAGAAGCTCTGCAACTTCTTGCTCAAGATTGGTTTGGGGTCGAAAGGACCCTGTGGCGGTCGTGTGGAGTTGGACTGCAGATCGTCGTCTTCCACTGTCGCATAGATGAACAAATCCCCCTTCTTCGCCACAATCACAGCAATGTGAGTATCAAGCTTCTCGCCTTTGAGATTGCCGATCCTGTCTCCACCGACCGCGGTTTCACCCAGCGAGGAACGCTTAGCAAGGTAGATACGGAGCAAACTTGCTCCGAACTGCGTCTGGAGGGAGGTTTCTTCCACCGGCTGGGGTTCTGCGGCATAGTCCCGCCATTGGTGAAGGGCTTTATTCGCAAGGCTCGAGAGTGTTTGCTTCTCTTCCTCTTTTGCCATCTGTATCAGGGCCGCCTGCGGAATCCGGCGAACCCCTACCCCGTAGGCTTGTCCAAAGTCAGGGATGTAAAAGACCACTTCCTCGTAGTCATAGTTTTCATACTTCAACTGTGACTCTTCAAATTTGTACGTGTCTACAGCCCAATTGCGCGGAGGTACAGTAATGGAGAACATTCCCTTGCTACTCGTGTACTGCTTGCCTTCCTTGATCTCGCCGGACTGCACTTTCGGCTTCGGTTCCTGCGGAAGGGCGAAGCTTGGTTCGACAAGTTCCAGAACCTGGATGGTAGGTTCTGGATTTCCTTCAGCGTCTGCCGTGATTTCTAGCATCTTCCCGTTGATTAAGAGTTTGAACCGCTTGATTTCTTGGGTGGCGGGCTCGCAAGGCTTGTACAGAGCCACATCGAACACGTCCGCCGAGATCTTGCGCACCGAGCCATAGACAAAGCGACCAGTGACGGAAGTCGGATTGAATTCGGGCTAGATTCTATTGACAACTCTGTGGGTCCAAACAAGTAATGAATTTGGTCCTTGGGCCCTACCGAGCCGTGATTCGGCCACCAGTGATGGTTACCCTTGCCGGAATAGGCTAAATTCCACCGCCCAGCAATCCGATGGAGAAATGCCATGCGCAGCGCGTCCTCCGCCGTAGGGTCCTTCGTCGATTGGGCTGGCAGTGTGCAGGCGCCTTGCCCGTCCTGAGTTTCGTTTGTGATAACTTTCGCAGCTTTATCCGGCGCGGCGGATTTAGCAGCCTTCGTTTGACGCGCTGCCTCGCCGAGTGAGGTTTGGTTCTGGCCAATCACAGGGGAGCACAGAACTAAGACCAGGGACGATAAAAGTTGCAGCGGCAGTACGGGTCGGAGCATAGAGCACCTCGAAGCAATGCTGCCCAAAGCTGCGCGTTGTCAATGTAACTCCTGAGAGGTCGGATTGCGGGACATGTGGTTTCGCTTGTGCGGTTAGCACGGTTATCCGGCATAGAGAAACTAATGCGCCGCCCACAACCGCAACGGACCATATTGAGGGTTTTGTGGCTGGCAGCAAAGCTGTTGTATTTAGCTGGTGAAATCTCCTGCTAAAGCTAGCAATCGAGAAGGAAGAGCCTGTAGACTCGGAAATTCCAGAAGGAGCAGCACGTGGATGTCAGCCTGACAACGCTTTTGATCGTGGCCGCGACGGTCCTGTTGCTGGCGAAGTATTGGAGGGATTCACATTCGACGCCAGTACACCAGCCGGCGTCGCCTGCCCTTGTCCCGGAAAACAGTAGTGAGGTCCTTCGGTTGGAGTATGCGCGGCTGAACCGCGCCTATCGCTGCTTTGCCTTTCTCGGATTGGTGACCCTGCCCTTCGGCCTTGGCGCCTTACTGGACGAGTTCCACCTGATGAACTTTGACGCCATCGTCGGGATAAAGTTGGAGGGATGGACGATATTTTTAGGTATTCCGGGAATGCTCTGTGCCACGATCTACGGCATCCGGCAGACGGTGCGGTTCCGGCACCCGGCGCTCGTGGTTCTTTCCGTGATCTCGATCATTTTTTGGGGCGGAACGATGATTTACATGCGCTATTCGGACCTCCATCCCACTCTCGACTATGTGACGGGCTATGTGCTGGGCATCGCATTCGGGATCTACATAACCGCGAACATCTTCATACCCGCGTGGTGGTTCACCATGGGCAGGCGGCGCTACAGAAGCAAGGCGAATGAACGGATAGTGAGCGAGAAGGAAGTCAAGTAAATGGACTTGCTGGAAGCCATCTTCGCCCTGCTAAGAGCAGTGCTAAAAGCAGTCACAGAAAAGAGCGAGGACGCCCTGCTGGACCGGGCCTATGGCTGCTTCGGCTTTCTCGGCTTGGTGACCATGTCTTTCGGCATTGCCGCCTTACTGTCACAGTTTGGCCTGGTGAACTTTGATGAAGGTTCGCACGGCTTTGGGTGGACGTTGGTCGGGGCGATGCTTTTAGGTCCTCTGCTTTTAGTGGGAATGCTCTTTGCTTCGGTGTGCGGCATCGTACTGACCGTGAAGTTCTGGCGTCACTCGGCGCTCGTGGTTCTTTCCGTGGTCTCGATAGTTTGTGTGGGCGGAGCCATGATTTACATATCCCACTCGGACGCACCTAACCTTCCACATTATCTCGACAATGCAGTGGCCATCGGAGCCGCAATCTATATAGCCGCCAACATCCTATTACCGGCGTGGTGGTTTGCCATGGGCAGACGGCGCTACAGAAGCAAGGCGCTCGCTCAGGAATAAACTTCAGGTGGTCATACCAAGACAGGTGCCTGGGAGCGCGGCACTGTGTGATAACTGTTGAAATATCGAAACGAGAAGTGAGGAAAAGTAAGGAGGAAGGGAGATTCATGGCTGCAAGAGCGGCGTGTCCGTGTTACGCCATCTGCCGACGGTGAACCACCAGGCAGGTACGAGCATTGAAACAGTTCCGTAGACCCACCGCATGGAATTGTTCTCCCAGATTAGAGCCAGAGATAGAAGCAGCACGTTGAGCATGCAGAAGATTACGATCGGCTGGTGACGCCGGCGCATCACGGTCAAGCAAATGGCGAGCACAAGTGCGAGCATCGAGGGAAGCACAAGGCCTATGCCGACAACAAAGCTATAGCCTGCTTCTGCCCCTGGGCTCTTCGCGTCAACAAAGAATGGTTCGGCCACATAGGCCAACATTGTGAAGCCCACAAAAGCGAGGCAGGCATACGCGAAGTCAAGCTGCCGACGAACTTCTTTTTTCTCCGCTTCTTCGGCGGGGGAGGCATGCGGCTGTCCTGGGATCGTCATCAGTGCCTCCTTATGTTCTCTATATCATTCCACTCCCGTCGCTTATCACCCAAGCGAGCGGGGAGGGATCGCATTGCGCCATCTGCCGACGGTGAACCACCAGGCAGGTACGAGCATGGAGACGGCTCCGTAGATCCAGGCCATGGCAACGCTTCCAATCGCCAGGGCCAGAAGCAGCATGGTGAGAAGGCAAAAGACGACGATGGGCCGGTAACGCCGGCGCATCACAGTCAGGCAGATGGCGAGCACAAAAGCGAGCATGGATGGCAGGAGAAGCAGCAGGCCAATGGTCATTGCGTAAGCTCCCTGGTTCTTTGCGTCGACAAATGCTTCGGCCTCAAAGGCCAGCATGGTCAGGCCGAGAAGGGCGAAGCAGGCATATGCGAAGTCAAGCTGCCGACGAACTTCTTTTTTTTTCGCTTCTTCGGCGGCGGAGGCATGCAGCTGTTCTGGGATCTTCATCGGCGGCTCTCTTCCTTTCCGTGCGCCCCGCAATGCGCCCACCGCTTGTCTTGGCCGACCCACCTAAATCGCCGTGGACAAGGCGGCCTAGAAGCAAGCACTTCCACGTTCGCGGTTCGGATAAGCCCTCATTATAGGGTCACTCATCTCAGCTCCGGGCGGAAGAACGTTGACGCTGTGGGTAAAATCCTCATCCAGCGAACAGCCACTCGGCGGGTGGCCCGGACGATAAATCTTGATACGAATTTGGGTGCCCCAACATGTCGGTTTTACGTGTGGGGCCTTTGACTTTGCCTTTTCTTGTTCCTCTTGCGCCCGCCAGCGCCATTCATTCCACTCTCCTGCATTTCCCTCCGCCCCCTGTAAACTCTACCCCTGTGTTTTCTTTTTCTTACACGCCAATTCGAACGATTCCGCAACTTGCTCAACAGAAATACTTTATTTTTACTTGACAGAACAAATAATTCAGGGTATCATAGGTCGTGAATTCTCGACTCCTCTCCCCCCGCCCCTCGCTTTTCGATCCTTCTATTTACATCCTTACCTTTTTGCTTCCTTACCTCCTCGTTGCGCGTCACCGTGACGAAAAACGTGTCACCGTAAGTCCTTTAGATTCCGCTCTTACAAACTGTGACGCCCGTAACCCCTTTAGAATCCGCTCTTGCGAAAACTGCCGGGTGTCACTTGATCTTTCTTGCCAAAATCCTCAAGAATCACTTGAAGTCCGCTTCCCATTCTGGAACCGACTCTTCGCATTCCCGCTCTTACAGACGTGCAACCTGCAAACTTTCCAACGTGCAAACGTTCTCTCCCGCTACAATAGAGGCATGGCGGTGCGACTCATTGCGCTGGATATTGACGGCACGCTGCTGGACAGCCGCTGGCAGGTTTCAGAAGCCAACCGCGCGGCGATCGCGGAGGCCGAGCGGCGAGGCATCGAAGTGGCCCTGGTCACCGGGCGGCGCTACGATTTCGCCATGCCCGTAGCGCGCCAGCTCCATGCCCCGCTCACCATGATCGTCAACAACGGCGCGTTGATCCGCTCGAACGATGGCCGCACGCATCTTCGCCATCTACTGCCGCTGCGTACCGCGGAACGCGTTCTCAACCTGACCAAGCCCTGGCGCGAAGGCGCGGCGGTCATCTTCGACCGTCCGTTGGAAAACCAGTTGATGCTGGAAACGCTCGACCCGGACGATTCCCTTCGTTACGCCTATTATTCGCGCAACAAAGAATTCATCGGCCTGGCGAATCCGTTAGAAACCTGCTTGACCGAAGACCCCATCCAGGTGATGCTTTCGGGGAAGGTCGCGCCGATGCGGGACGCGGAGAAAGCGCTTCGCGCAGCGCCCTTCGCCGGCGAGTTCGCGCTCGCAGTGACCTGTTACGAGCAGCGGGACTTCGCGATGATGGATGTGCTCAATCCCATCTGCTCGAAGGGAGCGTCGCTGGCGGAATGGGCCACGCTACGCGGGTTCGCGCGCGAAGAAATCATGGCTATTGGCGACAACCACAACGACTTGGAAATGCTCACCTTCGCGGGCATTCCCGTGGTGATGGGCAACGGCGTGGCGGAATTGAAAACGTTTGGCTGGCACGAGACCGCCAGCAACGACGAAAACGGCGTAGCGCACGCGATCGAACAATTTGCGCTGCGGGAGGCCGCGCCGTGCGCCTGAAGCACATTGCGCTTTTGGCGCCCCTCCTTCTGCTGGCGGTGTCGAACCTCCGGGCCGAGTATATAGCGCTCCGAACCGGCCTGCGCCTGCACGTGACGGGCTATCAACTTGTAGGTGACAAGTATCGTCTGCAAATGGCCGGCGGCTGGGTGGAAGTCGCTGCGCAAGACGTAGTGGCCATCGAGCCGGAAGAAGTCTTCACTCCGATTCCCGCACCGCCAGCGGCGCAGGCCGACCAGCCGCCCTACCGCGAACTGGTGTCAGCAGCTGCTTCGCGCTACGGCGTGGATGCCGAGCTCATCACCAGTGTAATTGCCGTGGAGTCTAACTTTGACCCGAAAGCCGTTTCCCACAAAAATGCGCGCGGCTTAATGCAGTTGCTGCCGGAAACCGCGGCCCGCTTGGGAGTGAAAGACGTTTTCGATCCAAAAGAGAACATCGATGCCGGGACTCGCTATTTGCGCGACCTTCTTCAGAAGTACAACAACGACTTGGCGCTGACGTTGGCCGCCTATAACGCGGGACCTGATCGCGTGCAGCAATACGGGCGCGTGCCGCCCTTCGCCGAAACGATCTCGTACGTGCGGCGCGTCAAGCGCACCTACGAGAAAAGTAAGACCAACGCCGCAGCCAAACCGGTGACTCCCTCCGGCGCAGCCAAATCGGCGACTTCCCCTGCCGCGGCCACGCGAAATTCGCCTGGCGCGGCGACGCCCGCACCTCCGGCAGTGGGATCGCCATCTTCGGCTCCGCATACGCTGGGCTCGCAATAAACCGGGATTCACGAGGCACCGGCGCTGAACTTCGAAACACCGCACGACATGCAGCCTGACATGCAGCCTACTGTTGTTGCGGTGGATTTTGCGGCTGCGGCTGCTGCGGATTTTGAGGTTGCTGCTGCGGATTCTGCGTGGGCTGCTGGCCGAACGGATTCTGAGCAGGCTGCTGACCGAACGGATTCTGTCCCGGCGGCTGGCCGAGAGGTTGCCCCAGCCCCGTTCCGGTCTGCATGCCGGGTTGGCCCATACCGAATGTGTCCTTCGAAGGATCCCAGATAAATTCGAACAGGCGATAGTTTTTTGCTTTCTCATAAACGATGACGGACTTTTGGTTGATCTTGCTGCCGACTCCAATGATGTTTCCACCCATGATGATAGGAGTGTCGCCCATCGGAATCGGTTGACCATTGATATCCGTGCTCTGATCGGCAGAAACAGGAATTCCCGTCACGCCCGCAGGGTTGGCAGCGTTTCCTGGATTCGCAGGATTTGCTTGATTCGTGCCCAAAGCCGCTCCACCAGCCGGCGCTCCTCCGGCCTGTCCCATTTGACCGAATGCGCCGGACTGGCCGAAAACATTGGATTGGCCAAAAGCGCCGGGTTGCGCCGGGGTGCCGGGTGCATTCATCGCGCCCACGGGGGTGCCGATTCCGGCTGGTTGCCCGAATTGAAGATTCGGCTGCTGAGGTTTCAAGCTGCCAATGAGCTGCCCGGCCGGTCCGACATAAATGAGTCTCCATGAACCATCCTGCACGTTCATGGGATCCTTGTAGGCCTGGCGCAGAAAACGCAGTGAGCCGACTTTAGGTTTGGTGAGGTCGTCCAGATTCGTGGGGAAACGGCCCATTTTGCGGTAGTACAGCTTTACACCGCGCGCGTACTGCTTGCCGCGCCAAATCATCTCTTTTTCTTTTTCGCGCTTGCCTTCGGTCAGAATGTTGGGAGCAATCATCATCGCCAGGACGAGCAGAGCAGTGGCCATGAAAACAACCAAAAGCAACACATAGCCGCGCTCACCAGGTTTCCCCAACCTCTTTTTGTGTTTGCGTTTAGCGATCATGCCGATGGACCCGTAGTTTGTTCCTCAAGAGGAGCGGTGCCCTTGCGCCCTGAGGAAATTTCTTCGAATTCGAGGCTCGCGTTGCCGATTTTGAGGATGCGGAAGCGATTCAAAAAAATTTGCCCCTCGTTCACAATATACACATCGTCGCCGTTGGTGTCGTGGAAGAAGGCGCGGCGGGAGGCGCCGTTAGGACCTGTGCCGTAACCGAAGAATTTCATGTTCGCCGGAAGCGTCAGCGGCGGCGGTGGCGGCTCCGGGCAAGGTCCGTAAACGCCGCAAGGAGTATTCACAACGATCTTGGGCGGGTCAGCAGAGCGCGATTGCGAAACCTGAGTTGGCAAGGCCACCGCGCTGAAGATATTTCTTCCCGTGCTCTTGTATTCGGTTTTGCGAGCTTTTTCGATTTCCTCTATTCGGATGTGGGGGTTTTCCACGGCGAGCAAGTGATAATTTTGGGCAAGGGAACCCGTTTCCGTAGGCGCGACTAGCTGGTTTCTCCGGAGATACCACCCCCACACGCCGGCGGCAATGATCAAGAGCGCGATGAGCCCAGCGAGTTGGCGTTTCTGCTTCACGCCGTTGTCCGAAAATACGTCTTCAGATGCAGTTCCAGCTTTATGAGATTCGTCGTCCCTTGGTTCGATTTTTCGGTGGCCAGGGTCAGAGACTCGACTTCGTAAATATTGGCAGAGCGTTGCAGGCCGTTCAAGAATTCAATCACGCTCCGGTAATCCCCCTTGATGGTGGACTCGATCACCATCTCCGTCATCCCACGTTCCGGAATGGCGGTGGGCTTGAACGAAAGGGCCTCGAGCTGAACACCGCCTTTTTTCGCAATTGCGCCGAGCTCGGAAGAAAGGGAAAAGTACCCGTTGCTCGAGGAAAGCAGCGATTGTTCAAACTTCTCGCATTCTTTTTGGGTCGTGGGCATGTCCGCTTTGATCTTTTGCACTTCTTCTATATTTTTTTGCAGCAACTTAAGCTGCAAGGCCTGCCTGGCGGATTGCTCCCGAGGCATCTGCGGAGAAGACGCGAGCTGCCAACTGTAGCCGGCAAGAACCAGATCGGCGAGCAGGAGAACGACCAAGCATCCGAGAATGGTCCGCCTGCGGGTTGTGAAGTCACGTCGCATCAAGTCCCCGAATAAGTAGTCGTCAATTGAACAATCCTCTGATCGCCGCCGACATTGTTGGCCGTGCTGGGAGAGACATCACTCTGTTCCTGGACGTCGGAGAAGTGCTTTGAAGTTGCGAGGATATGCAAGAAATTCAGCTTGGCTTCATCGTTTGTCGCGCCAACGGCCAATTTGACTTCGACATGCCCGCCAACCTGCTTGGGTTCAATCCGGATGACACGAACACCGGGCGGCAAAGTGTGCTCAAGGTCCATGAACATCTGCGTCCAGTTGAAGCTGCGTGCATCGATGATGCCGTTGATGAAAGTGGCGCGGTCATGGAGGCTGGCGATGTCTTTCTGGCTGAAATAGCGCTCGAGTTCCTGGCGCTGCGCTTCGTACTTGGCAAACTCCTGGTCCATTTTGTCCGTGCGGGCGCGAACTTCAGCGGCTGCATTGCGGACGGAGTAGGCGTGCCACCCCAGCCCAAGAAAAACGACGGCTGCAGCGAAAATGGAGACGCCAGCACCGGCAAGGAAGCGGCGGTGCGTTTCCGTCGGCTTGGTTGCTAAGTTGAGTCGAACTCGCATTTCGACTTGTTTCCCGAACTCTGAAAATTCTTCTTAGCCGCCGTGCAACATCCAGCCAACCAGGCCTTCCAGGTCACGATCGGCGAGCTGGCGTACATCATCCTTGATGCGCCCTTCCGAAAGCGCGGACTGCAATAAGGAGCGCACCTGGCAATGAAATTCCTGCTCCAAGGGACGGGCAAATTCGGCGAGGCGCGTACCGAGGCCCGCAATCCGGACCGAGGCAATGCCCTGGTGCCAGGTGTCCTGGTAGTAGGCGATGACGGGGAAAATCTCCTCAAGCAGCATTTCCGGAGTGAGACCCGCGCCGGCCGCGGGAAGTTCGGTACAACGATAGCCGCAGAGCACGCCGGAGCGCACAATCGCCGTGGTTAGGGCGGAGCCCGAAACCCGCGCAAGCAACGCGGGCCTATCGTCGTCGAGCAGCGAAATGGCAGCGAGAGAAGAGCTGAGCACGACGCCGGGGTAAAGCCCAACTCCCTCGGCGAGCGCTTCGTACTCACGGATAATGCGAAGCCGGCCAAGCGCGGTGACGATGTCCACGCCCGTTTCGCGCGGCGCCTGGCGCATGTAGGAAATGATCGTTTCGTCGGCCTCGAAGGGCACGCTCTTCTTCAGCTTCCAGCGCAATAAGGGAATTGCTTCTTCCGAGGAGCGTGGAAATTCCTCGAAGTGCTGGACAAAGACGCGAATAACGGGATCGGGGAGGATCAGGGCAACATCTTCATCCCGCGTGCGAACCCTCTCGCAGGCCTTGGTTATTGAGGACTTGACAGCAAACGAATTTAACAGATTGGTCTCGACCGCAGAGGGAACAATCGCTCCGGGCGGCAACAATTCGATGGCGAATTCATCGAGGGACCCCGCGCGGCTCCAGCGCGCCACGGCGAGACGATCCGAGGCGATCTCAATGGCTACCGGCGGATGCGGGATGGCATCGAGCCAGCGCGCCACACGCCGGACGAGACTATTGCGGTAAATGCCCTGTTGAAATGTCGCGGCGCTACTCAACGAAAGTCACCTTGTTGATTTCTTTAATGGTCGTAGTGCCGGCGCGCACTTTCGCCAATCCGCTTTCCCGCAAAGTGATCATTCCTTCTTCACGCGCAACGCGTTTGATCTCCGAAGTCGGCCTACGGTCAATGATCATTTCCCGGATACGGTCCGTCAAGTCCAGCAATTCGCAGATCGCCGTTCGGCCGTGATACCCGGTCCCCGAGCATTCCAGACATCCGACGCCCTCGACCAGGACGACACTGGACCACACGCCGGGATCGAGACCTACGTCTTTCAACTCCTCCAAAGAAAACTTCTTGGGGCGCTTGCAATTCGGGCAGATCACGCGGACAAGCCGTTGCGCCATGATGCAGTTCAGCGCGGAGACAAAGTTATAAGGCTCGACACCCATATTGATGAAGCGGCCGATCACGTCCGTTACGTTGTTGGCGTGAACCGTGGTGAAGACGAGATGGCCTGTGAGGGCGGACTGAATTGCAATTTGCGCGGTCTCCTGGTCGCGAATCTCGCCGACCATGATCTTGTCCGGGTCGTGACGCAGGATGGAACGCAATCCCCGGGCGAAGGTTAAGCCTTTTTTCTCGTTGACGGGAATCTGGGTGATGCCCCGTACCTGGTATTCAACCGGGTCCTCGATGGTGACGAATTTGTCATCATCGCTCTTAATTTCATTGATAGCCGCGTAGAGCGTAGTTGTCTTGCCGGAGCCCGTGGGGCCGGTCACGAGAACCATGCCATAAGGCTCCCGAATGTAGCGGCGGAAACGTTGGAGCTCCTCGCGGGAGAAGCCGACCACATCCAAATTCAAGTTTTGGAACTTCTCCGAAAGGGTTTCTTTATCGAGCACGCGAAGAACGGCGTCTTCGCCGTGGCTGGCGGGCATGATCGAAACGCGCAAGTCAATGTAACGCCCTTTGTAGCGCACACGGAAGCGGCCGTCTTGCGGGACGCGGCGCTCGGCAATGTCCAAGTCGCTCAAAACCTTGATGCGTGAGAGCACCATGGAATGCCATTCCTTGGCGATGGGCTGCATGGCATGCTGCAAGACGCCATCGATGCGGTACTTGACGGCCACTTCGGTATCGCGCGCTTCGATGTGAACGTCGCTGGCGCGCCGCTCGAGCGCGGTGAAGATGATGGTTTCCACGAGGCGCACCACCGGGCTGGCGGTGCTGTCGCGAGTCAAGCGGTCGCCGGAAATGGTCTCTTCGCTTTCCTCTTCCTCCTTGGAGGTCTGCAGAGTGAAGGCTTCCGTGGCCTGTTCCAGGACGCGCTGCGATTGCTCGGTGCGCTTCAGCAGATCACCGATCTGACGGGCAGTCGCGACGCGAATCAGAAGCTTCTTGCCGAGAAGGAGCGGCAGCTCATCGCTGCTCTGGACCTGGCCGGGATCAGCCGCGGCAATTGCCAAAATGTTGTTGTGCGTTTCCAACGGGACGAAGTTGTAGCGGAACATCAAGTCCGCAGGTATGGTGCGAAACAATTCAGGATCGATGCGCTGTTCGCGCAGGTCGATAAAGGCGTATCGATACCGCTCGGCAAGTTTGCGCGCGAACTCGCGTTCTTGCTGCTCTTCGGCAGCCGATGCCGCGCCGGCAATCACATTCGTGTGTTGGTCGGTGGTGGCCATAATTCCTTATCTTGTCGCTCCGCTCAGAGAGAAAGAAAAAATGGGCAAATAGAGCGAAATGAGAATAAAGGCAACAAACAATCCCATGAAGATCAGTAAAACCGGCTCGATGATGGCAACCAGCGCGGAGAGCCGCACATTGACCTCTTCTTCATAAAACTCCGCCACGCTATTGAGCATGGGTGAAAGCGCGCCGCTCGATTCGCCGACTTCAATCATGTCCAGCGCCATTTCGGGAATGACCCCGTTGGAAGAGAGAGCCACGTGCAGCGACTGCCCCTCGCGGACCGTCTGGGTTGCCTGAGCGACGGTAGAACGCAACAGTTTGCTGGTAATGGCGTCGGTAGCCGTTTGCAGCCCCGCCACCAGCGGTGTGCCCCCGGTCAGGAGCGTCGCGAGCGTGCGCGAGAATTGTGCCACCTGAAATTTGAGAAGCGTGTCTCCGATGATCGGCAGGCGGAACTTGAAACGGTCGAAAGCTGTTCCGCCTCCCTCGGTGCGTGACCATAGAAAAACTCCCGCAGCCGTCGCCACGATCAGGGCCACGACACCCAAAAACACGAAACGGTAGTCAACCGTCAGGGCTATCAACAGGCGTGTCGGCGCCGGGAGTTCCACGTTTAAATCGCGATACAGAAGCGCAAATTTCGGAATGACCCCGGTGACCAAGTAGGTCACGATAATGGTGGCAACGGTTATCAGCAGACAGGGATAGACGAGTGTGGCGAGAATCTTCTTGCGCACGCCCGTGCTCACGCGCTGATAGGCGATGTAATAGTCCAACACCCCGGGCAGATTCCCGCTTTTTTCTCCCGCAAGGATCGCCGTCGAATAGACTTTGGAAAACAAACCCGATTCCGCGACCGCCTCCGAGAGCGATTTCCCTTCCCGCACATGGTCCCGGATCTGGGCGATCACCGGGCGAAGTTTGGGAGCACTGGCGCGCGTCGCCAGGAGATCCAAGGCCCGCAGGATGGGCAGACCGGCTTTGATGAGTGTGTTGAACTGCTGGTTGAGAACGAGGAATTCCGAGCCGGTGATCTGCCGCCCAGACCTTGGGCGGACCAACGCGCCAAGACGGCCGCCACGGGTTTCCACCGAGTAGACGTACAAGCCCCGATCCGCTAGTTTCTGGCGCGCTTCGTCGAGCGAGTTCGCGGGCTCGACGTGGGAAAAGACACGTCCCTCGGCATCCGCTACGCGGCAGACAAATTCTCCCATAATCTTCTAGTTTACCTCAACTACCTGATATGCGTAGCGGGCCTCTGAGGTTGGCCGTTTCCCCACAGATACGGGGCGGGCCTGCCTGCAACCTCAAGGTGTTGCCCCTGCCTGATTAGGGGGTAATTCCCCATTCACGATGGCCACGCCCGGAGGAACGCTGAAATGGAAGAGCGAATCAGCAACCTGTGGATTGTACTGCCAGCCGGCAAAGCGGAATTCAATCCCCACTCCTCCGGAATTCTTCACCAAGATGCGGACAAGATCTCCGGAGCTCTGAACAATCTCGAGATAAACCATATCGCGCGCCGCGGTCACGTTCGGCATGCCGGCGGCAACACCCTGTTCCTGTATTTTTTCCTCCGCTGCCCTCAACTCGCAGTAGAGCATGGCGTCCGCGGAAGATTCCGCAGGCTCGTCAAAAGCCGATTGAACTTTCTCGCAGACCCTGGAAAGTTTCATCTCTCCGGCCAGTAAGGCCAAAGGCGTCCGCCAATCGCTACTCTCCTTCGCCGGAACACGCGTGACGGTGCGATCGGCGCGAACGTAGAACCAGGCGGTCTTGCCATCCACCAGGAAAAGATTCTTCTCCGGGGAGTCATACTCCCAGCGCATCTTGCCAGGCCTGCGAAAATAGACCGTGCCGGCTTCCACGCGAACCACGCGCCCGTTTTCAGTGTAGCGTTCCAGAAAAGTAGCTTGCAGTGTTCTGGCCGAGCGATACCTCGCCTCCAAGCGGCTGACAAGAACCTTTACATCGGGGGCACCAATGATCGTCAGAAACAAAAAGAGGTAGGGATGAATGCACTGGAGCATGCCAACAGTTTAGCAAGCCCCAGCCGTGGTATAGAACCTTAACCTACTGGCGCTGGTTCCTCACACCTTGGAGAAGCTGGGTAAGATGGGCCTAGATGGCAGGGTCATTTACCGTTGCCGGACCCGTATCGTTGTAACGGATCACGCCCGGATAATTCGTGTAAAAACTCCGTCGGCCGCTGGTACCACGAACAATGGGGTCGGCGTTAAGGTTGTAGCTGACAGAGGGCGTAAGGCCGTCGCCAGCCCACGTGATGTTGTACCCACTTTTCGTACCGCTGGCCAGAAGGTTGTCGATCAGGCAGGCCAGTGTCGGCGAAGGGACGCATGCACTACTACTCGCCCCGCCGAGATCCGCAAGCGTGGCGGAGTAGCCAAGGTTGGGATAAGTCGTGGCGTATTCCGTTTCCGATGTCTGGATGGTGCGAAGGCTCTGCACTGCGGAAGCCTCGTTGGCGGAGATGCGAGCACTCAAGAGACTGGGCAACGCTATCGCGGCGATGATCATGATAATCGCCACCACGATCAGCAGCTCGATCAGAGAAAAGCCTGTTTGTTTTCTCCCCATAGGTCGTCTCCAGGCGCTCAATTCACCAGAATGATGGAGCATTTTGCGGGCCAACTCGCCGGGCACTAACATGCCGATAAAATGCTTAAATTCATAGACTTACAGGAAGATGGTGGCCTGGTTGATGGGTGTTCTGACCCATATTGACAGAAATAGTCCCTGAACCCCTATTGGGGACATTTTAGGTCACCGTTCAATTGCCAAGGGAAGAGCGAAACTACAGGTGCCGGGTCCGTGGTGACCGCGCAACCGGTGCCAGCCGCATTATAGCGGATGACGCCGGATTGGTCGGAGCAGAACCCACGCTGCCCGCTCTGTCCAACAACAATCGGCACCGCCAGCGAGCTATACTGCACCACTGTCGGCGCTCCAAGCAAGTTCCCAATCGAGAAGGTATATCCACTCTTCTGATTCGGCGCCTGCGCGATGGTATCGTCAACCAAGCACGCGGCGGTTGAACTCGCGGTCGTTGTGCAGGTGGCCGGAGCACCGCCCAGAGCGGTCAGTGCGCCGAAACCAACTGCCGGATATGTCGTTGAGAAGGTGACTTCCGCCGTGTTCAGCGTGCGGACCGTACCCACTGCCGAAGACTCGTTCGCGGCCATGCGGGACCGGAGCAAGTTCGGAATAGCGATGGCCGCGATGATCAGAATGATCGCCACGACGATCAAGAGCTCGATAAGAGAGAAACCCTTCTGTTTCTTCATGCTGTCTCCTGACTCCTTGAGAGAATTTTTACCTGCAAAGGCACACTGTGGTGGAAGCAAAGCAGGGACCAAAGTGAGAATTCCGGCGTGACATCTCTACCATCCTGTATCCTACTCAATACAAAGAGATTATTCGCTGAATTATTAACTAGTAGCTGAGTCCTTGCTCCCCGTCACAAGCAAATACGCCTTAGTTTGACAGTTTTTGTCAGCCTTGTAAAGCATAAATGGTCACTTCGGGGCAAAGCATTCAGCTGCAAAACTCGTCAGCAACTACGGAGGCTCCCAAGATTGCGTGCAGTACCTTATAACTGAAAAGCACGGGATTCGCATCCCGTGCTTTTCGTTTTCAAGCGCGGCCAACAACCAGCCGCAGGGATGACGCCTTAAAGTGCCGGGTCCGTGGTGACCGCGCAACCGGTGCCAGCCGCATTATAGCGGATGACGCCGGATTGGTCGGAGCAGAACCCACGCTGCCCGCTCTGTCCAACAACAATCGGCACCGCCAGCGAGCTATACTGCACCACTGTCGGCGCTCCAAGCAAGTTCCCAATCGAGAAGGTATATCCACTCTTCTGATTCGGCGCCTGCGAGATGGTATTGTCAACCAAGCACGCAGCGGTTGAACTCGCGGTCGTTGTGCAGGTGGCCGGAGCACCGCCCAGAGCGGTCAGTGCGCCGAAACCAACTGCCGGATATGTCGTTGAGAAGGTGACTTCCGCCGTGTTCAGCGTGCGGACCGTACCCACTGCCGAAGACTCGTTCGCGGCCATACGGGACCGGAGCAAGTTCGGAATAGCGATGGCCGCGATGATCAAAATGATCGCCACGACGATCAAGAGCTCGATAAGAGAGAAACCCTTCTGTTTCTTCATGCTATCTCCTTGAGAATTGTGTGATGCCAGAGCACGGCTCCCTAGGGAGCATACGAGAGGCCAATCTTAATCTACGGGAAAGACCATGTGCCGATTCTTATGTATCCTGCTGAAAGTAAAAGGATTATAGTGATCTATGGACATTATTCGCGGATAGCCAAACAGTCTAAAGGAGCCAGTGACCTTTTCAGTCGACACTTTTTGTCTGTCACTCTAAACACAAATCGTCACTCTGTACTAGCCGTTTGGGTCTAGAAATTCATAGGTTTTTGGTTTGAATAACTATAGGCCGTGTTTCTTGGCGAAATGGCGGAAAGAGCGATACGTGATTTTCAGCAGCTCGGCGGCTCTGGTCCGGACGCCTCCTGCCTTTTCCAGCGCGGCTTGCAGGTATTGGCGCTCGGCTGTGGCAATCACTTTTTCAAAATCGACGCCTTCTTCGGGGAATTCCATTGCTTGGCTACCCATCAATGCACCCGACCCGCTTGCCGCATAGCCAGCGATCCGGTCCGGCAGCACCCGCACGGAGATCTCTCTGCCGGTTTCCAAAGCCACGGCGCGCTCCATTGTGTTTTCAAGCTCCCGGACGTTCCCTGGCCATTCGTAGGCCTCAAGCTTTGTCATCGTCTCAGGCGTAATTCCCTCGATGGGCTTCTCCATGCTTTTTCGGAACCGTTCTAGGAAATGCCGTGCCAAAAGGGGAATGTCCTCCCGGCGTTCACGCAGTGCCGGAACGTGGATGGGAATTACGCTGAGGCGGTAATAGAGGTCCTCGCGGAAGCGGCCTTCGGCGATTTCTTTCTCAAATTCCTTGTTGGTCGCGGCGATAATCCGAACATCCACGTCCGATTCCTCGGTGCTGCCGATTGGGCGGACCTTGCCTTCCTGCAGGACGCGGTACAACTTTACCTGCATGGTCAGGCTCATGTTACCGATTTCGTCCATAAAAAGAGTTCCGCCGTGCGCTGCCTGGAAGAGCCCTTGCCGGTTTTCGTTGGCGCCAGTGAAAGAGCCTTTCATGTACCCAAAAAGCTCGGATTCCAGAAGGGTCTCCGGAAACGCGCCGCAATTGATGGTAATGAACGGAGCCTGCGCGCGGAGGCTGTTTTCGTGAATCGCACGGGCAACCAGCTCCTTTCCGGTCCCGCTCTCGCCGGTCACCAGCACCCGGCTCGCCTGCGGAGCGACGGTTTGAATCAGGTCGAAAATGGCGCGCATCTTTGGGCTTTGCCCAATGATATTGTCGAGCCCAGTGAGACGGCGGAGTTCGCGGCGCAGATAGCCTGCTTCTTTCTTCCATTTCAGGCTTTCAGAAACTTCACGCACAGCGAGGCGCAATTGATCGACTAACGAGTCTCCCTTGATGACGTAGCGATCAGCGCCGGAGTTAAGTGCCGCGATGGCCGTGTCCAGGGAAGGAAGCGCCGTCATTAAAAGGAAGAATGACCCCGGGGCAATTTCCTTGGCAAACTTGAGGAGGTCTACTCCACTCTCCCCAGGCATACGGATATCTGAAATAATAATGTCAAAGATCTGCGATTCCAGCTTGCGCTTGGCGGCCTCAGCGCCAGGCACCACTTCAACCCGGTGACCTTCCTTGCGGAAGGTGATCTCGAGCAGTTCGCCGATCGATTTCTCATCGTCGACGACAAGGATATTGGGCATCTCGCGTCCCGCTTCCTTGATAGCAGCTTTCGTTCCTTGCATAACGCCTCACGCAACTCGCGGCAATTCGACAATGAATTCAGCGCCGCGGTCTTTTTCTGAGATAACGCTGATCTTTCCACTGTGAGCCTGAACGATCTGATAGACGATGGACAACCCCAACCCGGTGCCGCCCTCGAAGCTCGATTGAAGCGGCTCAAAGATTTTAGCTTTTTGTTTGGCATCCAAACCAATCCCAGTATCGCGAAAGGCAATGCGCAGCCAGAATGGATACTGCTCCAGCTTCACCGTCAGCGTGCCTCCATTGGGCATAGCGCGCATAGCGTTATCGCAGAGATTCCAGAACACTTGTTTGATTTTGTTGGCATCGACGCGCGCATGCAGTTCCCGCCCGTTGAAGGTGCGCACGATCCTGTATTTGGAGCCGACCTCCGGCTTCTTCTCCACCAGCATCAGGGTCTCATCAAGGAGGGTGCGAACGTCGGCTTCATGGAATTCGTAGGTTTTCTCCCGCGAGTAGTTCAAAAAATCCGTAATGATATTGTTGAGCCTTTCGGATTCCCGGCTGACAATATGAACCAGATGCTTCTCATCGTCTTCGAGCGGCACGAGGCGCGCCAGCTCCTTGACGGCGCCAGCCATGGCCGTCAACGGCTGGCGTATCTCGTGGGCGATCGCCGCTGAAAGGCGGCCCAGGGCAGCCATGCGCTCCTTCGTTGCGACTTCCTGCTCCAGCCGACGCAACTCGGTAAGGTCCTGAAAATTGAACACGTATCCGCTGCGTTCGTCAGTTCGCAATCGCAAGGGCGAAATGCTGATTCCCAAATAACGCACTTCTCCCGAAGGGGTGCGGAAATCAATCTCCTTTCTCAGGGAAAGCCTCTCGACATTGGCGTACTGACCGGGGAGCCAGAAGGCCTCGTTCAGCTCTTGGAGCTTCTTGCCGCGCAACTCCGTGAAACGATGTCCGAGGATCTCTTCGCCCGTACGGTTGAGCAGCAGGATACGCCCCTCCAGGTCCGTGGTAATCAAACCTCCGCGCATCGAATGGATGATATCTTGTGTGAAATCCTGGAGACTAAGAAGCTGCTCGCGCTTCTCCTCGAGTTCGATTCCCTTGCTGCGGAGCGATTGGGCCAGCAGGCTGGCCAGATAAGCGACCGCAAGAAAACCCAAGAGATTCATGACCAGCCAGGTGCGGAGGCTTTCGACCGCCGGCAGGCTCGTGGAGGTGCGTGGGAGTTTGCCGGTGTAGGCCAGGATGGCCATGGCGGCTAGAAGAGAGAAGCAGATCGCCGCGTTCAGGAAAGCAAGGCCGCGGGAAAAGACGATACTTCCAACAATAATCACGAGCAGATAAAGCGAAATGAAATAGCTTTCCTGCAAGCCGGTCAGGTAGACCAGCAGCGTGACCATCACCACATCGCCCGTTACTTGCAGTCCACCATGCCAGCTGGCTTGGGGAACCCATCGAAGCAGAATAAGATGAAGGATTCCGAGGGTGATCCAGAATATGATCAGAGGAAGAAAAAAGCGGTTGGTACTTGAGCCGGGTACGTATTGCGGCCACACGACCCCAACGGTCAGGATGAGCGTGATCGTCAGAAGACGGACACGTGTCAGCCATTCCAGCCATGCTCTGGTCGCAAAGCTCTGGTCCATTGTTTGCCTGTGCCCTCGCCCCCGGCTTCGGGCCATTCCCCAGTTCAGGCAGGAAAGCAGAGGGCAGAGGCTGCGCCTCTGCCCTGCGCAAAGCGGATGTCGACCTGCGGAGCGAGCCCGATTAGTGCATCGTGCTCAGTTTTCCGATAAGTGAGAACAGCGGCAAGTACATAGAAATAACCACGCCACCGACCACCAGGCCGAGAAAAACGATCATGATGGGTTCGAGAGCCGTGAGCAGATCCTTCACCGCCGCATCCACTTCTTCCTCATAGAAATCGGCGATCTTTTGCAACATGGCATCCATCGCGCCCGTCTGTTCGCCGACCGCAATCATCTGCGTCACCATGCCCGGAAAAACATCACATTCCTTGAGCGGTTCCGTGAGCGACTTGCCCTCTTCGAGCGATTTTCTCACTTTTAGAAGAGCTTTTTCGACAACCGCGTTGCCCGACGTCTTGGCGGTGATGTCCAATCCTTCGAGGATAGGCACGCCGCTGGAGATCAACGTCCCTAGTGTTCGAGTAAAGCGGGCGACAGCGATCTTTCTCATTAAGATACCGATGACAGGCAGTTTAAGGACGATCGTGTCCAAGATGTAGCGCCCCTGGGGAGTGCCATACCAGGCTTTCAATCCAAAAAGAATGGCGCCCAGGGCAACCAGAATCAGTAACCCAAAGATGCTCCCAACGAAGTTGCTTAAAGCGATCACGATTTTCGTGGGCAACGGAAGATCCACACCGAGGCCCGCAAACAGCGTCGCGAAGATCGGAACGACTTTCCAGAGAAGCAGCGTGATGACGCCGGCGGCTACGGTCAAGACGCCTACCGGGTAGACCAGGGCCGATTTCACCGCGCGCTTGAGCTTGACGTTCTTTTCGATGTAGGTAGAAAGGCGCTGCAGAATGGTATCTAGAATACCGCCCGTCTCGCCGGCCTCGACCATGTTCACGTATAAGGCATCAAACACTTTTGGCGAGCTTCTCATCGCGGTAGAGAGCGTCGCGCCCCCTTCGACCTGGGCCCGCGTCCCGGTCAAGACCTTCTGAAAGGTCTTGTTTTCCTGCTGGCTCGCGAGAATCTCAAGACACTGGACGAGCGGCAGACCGGCGTCAATCATGACCGAGAACTGGCGCGTGAAGATGGCCAGCTCCTTGGCGGAAACACCGCCGCCGAACGTGGGGATATTGAACTCCTTCCCCTTCTCGGTCATTCTGGTCGCGGTGATTTGCTGGCGTTTCAAAAGGCTCGCCAGTTCCGTCTTGTTCGAAGCGGTCATCACGCCGCTAACGCTGGAGCCAGAGCGGCTCGTTCCCTGATATTTATAATCTGGCATCGCATTGCCTCCTTAGTTCTTTGATCTCTTTGACCTACGGCTGCTTCGCCAATCCTTTAGCGCCTGTTGGCTACAGGTGCCTTCACCCCGACCCCGCTGCCCGTCGTAGCGACCCCACGGTTGATCATATCCTGCAGTTCATCGGGGTTCGATGAACGAGAGAGAGCCAGGTCCAGCGTAATTAGCTTTGCAAAATAGGCGTTCGCGAGACCCTGGTTAAAAGTCTGCATTCCCGTTTGCCCGGTACCCGTCTGCATTGCCGAATAAATCTGGTGAATCTTGTCCTCGCGGATGAGGTTGCGGATCGCGGCCGTTGGAATAAGTACCTCCATAATCATCGCGCGGCCGCGCCCATCGGCGCGCGGAAGGAGCGCCTGACAGAGAATCCCTTCGAGCACCATGGAGAGTTGGGCGCGAATCTGCGGCTGCTGATGCGCAGGAAAGACATCGATGATACGGTTGATAGTCGAAGACGCGGAATTCGTGTGCAGCGTCGCGAAGGTTAAGTGGCCGGTTTCGGCGATGCGGAGGGCGGACTCGATGGTTTCTAGGTCGCGCATTTCACCGATCAGGACGACGTCCGGGTCTTCGCGCAGCGCCGCACGGAGTGAGTTCGCGAACGAATGTGTGTCGGCGTGAACCTCGCGTTGGTTCACTAGGCACCTCTTGTGGTTGTGAAGGAATTCGATGGGATCTTCGATGGTGATCATGTGCTCTTCACGTTCACCGTTGATCTTGTCCAGCATGGCGGCGAGCGTGGTGGACTTGCCAGAGCCGGTGGGTCCGGTGACCAGGACAAGCCCGCGAGGCTTGTCACACAGGCCTTTCACCACGAGAGGCAGACCCAATGCCTCGAATCCCTTGATCTCCCATGGAATGGTACGGAACACGGCGCCGACCGCGCCGCGTTGATTGAACACGTTTCCGCGGAACCGAGCCAGGCTTTTCAAACCGAAGGAAAAATCCAATTCCAGGTTTTCTTCGAACCGGTGCTTCTGTGCATCCGTGAGCACGCTGTAGGCCAGGGACTTGGTATCCGCCGCTGTCAGCGGCGGCATGTCCAGTGGCCGGAGTTTTCCGTGCACGCGCACACGAGGGGCGCTGTTCGTGGTGATATGCAGGTCGCTGCCTCCCATTTCGATCATCTTCTTCAGCAATTCACTCAGTGTAATTCCGGCCATCGCCTATCCTCAATTCTATAAAACCGTTTCGCGCAAGACCTCTTCCATGGTGGTCTGTCCTAGTGCCACCTTGATTAAGCCGCTGCGGCGGAGCGTAATCATTCCCTGCTCGATTGCCTTCTTCTTCAGCTCCAATGCGGAAGCACCAACAAGGATCAGCTCGCGCAACTCGTCGTTAATTTCCATGACTTCATACAGGCCGGTGCGGCCCTTATAGCCACGCTTGCCGCAGGTCGTGCAGCCTTTGCCGTGATAAATTTTCGTCTTCTTTGCTTCTTCCGGCGTATACCCCGCATCAATCAGCGCTTGCTCCGGGATGTCCAATTCCGCCTTGCAATTCGAACAGATGCGCCGCACCAAACGCTGCGCGCAAATCAAGTTCACGGAAGTCGCCACAAGGAACGGCTCAATGCCCATGTTCATTAAGCGGCTGATGGTGGAAGGAGCGTCGTTGGTGTGAAGCGTGGAGAGCACCAAGTGGCCGGTCAACGCGGCCTTTACAGCGATTTCCGCGGTTTCAAAGTCGCGGATCTCGCCCACCAGGATGATATTAGGGTCTTGCCGGAGGAAAGCACGCAGCGACGCCGCGAAGTTCAAGCCGATCTGCTCTTTCATCTGAACCTGATTGATTCCCGCCAATTGGAACTCGACGGGATCTTCGGCCGTCATGATGTTGGTATCGACGGTGTTCAGCGTTGATACTGAGGAATAGAGAGTGTTTGTTTTTCCCGAACCCGTTGGACCAGTCACCAGCACCATGCCATAGGGCTTCATGATGTTCCGTTGGAATTTTTCGAGGGATTCCGCTTCAAGGCCCAGCTTGGTCATATCCAGCCGCAGGTTTTCCTTGTCCAGCAACCGCAAAACGATCTTTTCGCCAAACAGCGTTGGCACCGTCGACACGCGGAAGTCCAGTTCCTTTTTCTTTCCTTCGGCCTTGTACTTGATCATGATGCGGCCGTCCTGCGGCAGGCGCTTCTCCGCAATGTCCAGCTTGGCCATGATCTTTATGCGGCTGGTGATGGCATCCTTCAATCGGAGTGGCGGGGACATGACCGTTTGAAGTTGTCCGTCAACTCGGAATCGCACGCGCATTTCCACTTCGTAAGGCTCGACGTGAATGTCGCTCGCGCCGCGTTTCACCGAATCGGTCAGGATCAAGTTGACGAGCTTGATGATGGGAGCTTCTTCAGCCGCCTTTTCGAGCGAGGCGGCATCCAGCTCCGATTCTTCGGCGGCCAGTTCCAGCTCCTGGTCCTCGTCCACAAGATCTTTCATCAAGTTGGTGAGTTCTTCCTGGTTTGTGGACGACCCGCCGTAGAAGCGCAGGATCGCATCGCCGATGGCCGCTTCGGAAGCCACCACCGGCTCGACGTTGAAACCAGTCATGAACTTGATGTCGTCCATCGCGAAGACGTTCGTGGGATCCGTCATGGCAATGGTCAGAACAGAGCCAACGCGCGAAAGCGGAATGACCTGGTAACGCGAGGCAGTGTCCTGCGGGATCAGCTTGATCACGTTGGGGTCGATCTCGTAATACTTCAGATTAATCGAGGGAACGCCATACTGGCGGGAGAGCACGCCGGTGATGTCGTCGTCAGTGATGAACCCCATCCTCGTCAGGCAGCTTCCCAGCTTGCCCCCATTAGCACGCTGAAACTCCAGCGCCTTCTGAAGCTGTTCCTGCGTGATCAGGCTTTCCTTGACTAGTATCTCGCCAAGACGGACGGACATCCACAATACTCCCGGCGGGTTTGCACCCACGGCTCACCTTAGCAAATGATAGCGGAGAGCGGAGTCAGAATTTCGCGCTTCGTTCTGAAATCGCTAATACCTGTACGGCCGGGCAGGTCTTCCTGCAAGGGGGACAGGTGAAAATCTTGACTTGCCTCCTCAGGGTGTTATCTTGCCAGAGAAATGCTTGCGCGCGCATCAACAACACTTTCCGCTCCTCGGCGGTCGCTGATGCCGAGAATTGTCAGCGAAGCAGGCCAAAGGTGCGGCTGCAAACTCGCCAATTGGACCAGAACAGGTTACCGAAAGTCGGTTACCCCATGAGCCGGTTGGAAACCAAACAGCGTTGGGGCCTGGCCATTGGCGGAATCCTGCTGACCTTGCTGCTTGCCGGCGTTTTTACCTTCGGCTCGCTCGATGTGCCTCTCGAACCGAAGAGTTGGCGTGCCAGGATGGAGTTCTTTGCCGTTTCCAGTTTTATCACCGCCGCCTTTCTTGTCTTCGGCCTCATCCTCATGCGAACCACGCTTAGGCTCTGGGCGGAAAGCAGCCGGGAGCAGTTCGGCGCACGCTTTAAGACAAAGATGGTTGTCGGTGCCATGGCCATTTCCCTGTTACCGATCATCTTCATGTTTATCGTCAGCTACTCCCTGATCAATCGTAGCCTGCTGCTCTGGTTCCCGAAGCCTCTGGAGAACGCCTCTGAAGAGACGCAAAAGCTGCTGAACGACCTGGGACGGGCGCAATTGCCGCGTCTACGTTGGATGGCATTGCAGGCGCGTGAAGATGCCGCTCACCCGGACAAAGATTTTCTGCAGCTGGCGTTCGCGAAGGGCGCGGATGCCCTGTGGGTTCTCGACAGGGAAGGAAAAAACCTTCGCGGTGGCATTGTTTGTGACAACCAGCCGGAGAATCGTACCGGCAAGATTTGCATGCAGCCTGATGTTCCTGGCAAGTATTTGCGAACGCTGGCCAGCGGGGTCGAAGTTTGGTCGGCAGGCGGAAGGAATTACTTTGCCACCAGGGTCCCGGCTTCGCAGAAAGACAAGGCAGGGGGCTCCATCGTTGCGGGATTCCGAACGAGTCCGGACATACTCCCAAGGCTCACGGCAATTGAATCTCAGACGCGCGAGTATTACGAGGAGAAACAGGACTTACGCGCGCTGAAGCGCCTCATGCTATACATTCTCCTTCTCTTTACGCTGCTCCTCTTCTCCGCGGTGATGTGGGTGGCTCTGTTTCTAGCCAAGCAGGTCACTGTTCCCATTCAGGCTCTCGCGGAAGGTACGCGAGAAGTTTCTTCCGGCAACTTTGATTACCAGGTCCCGGAGCAGGCTCAGGACGAGCTCGGCGTACTGGTGCGCTCGTTTAACACCATGACCACGCAACTGCGGGATAGCCGGTCTCAAATCGATGAGTTCACACGCAACCTCCAGCAGGCGGTTCAAGAGCTTGAACGCCGGCGGCAATTGATGGAAACCGTACTGGAAAATATTCCCACCGGCGTGATTTCGCTCGACAGTTCCGGAAGTATTCAGCGGATGAACACTTCCGTTTTACGGATGTTCGGAGTCCAGGGACAGGACATCCATTCTCTTGAGGAACTGCTGGGAGCTGACTCCGCGCGGACCGTGCAATACTTGATGCGCAGATCCCTCCGCATGGGAGTGGTCTCGCGGGAGATAGAGACGGTAGTCACCGGTCGCCTTGCACACCTGGCGGTTACCGTGAGCTCGCTCGGACCGCGCCGGGCGAACACCGGTTATGTTCTCGTTTTGGATGATTTGTCGGAATTGCTCCGCGCACAGAAAACCGCCGCGTGGCAGGAAGTGGCGCGGCGCATCGCTCACGAGATCAAGAATCCCTTGACACCTATTCAACTCTCCGCCCAGCGCCTTTCGCGATTCCTGGAGCGGCGGGACCCGTCCCCACCGGGAGTCCCCGGAGACACAGAATTGGCGAAGCTGGTGCAGGAATGTTCGCGCCTGATCGAACGCGAGGTTTCCACGCTCGCCGCGCTCGTGAACGAATTCTCTCAATTTGTGCGCTTCCCTTCCGCCAAGCTTGCCTCCGTGAGCGCCAACACCATCGTCCGGCAAGCTATCGAAGTTTTCTCCGGAAGGCTCGATGGCATTACCTTAAAGACAAATTTGGCCGACAATCTCCCTCAGGTGAGGGCCGATACCGGCTTGCTGCGCAGCGTGGTCGTTAATCTCATCGACAATGCCGCGGAAGCCCTCGAGAACTCCCCCTTCCGCGAGATTTCTGTTTCTACCAAAGCGCTGACCGATTCCGAGACCGTGGAAATCTCCGTTTCCGACACGGGCCACGGGATTTCACCCGAAGACAAGGACAAGCTTTTCCTGCCGCATTTCTCCACAAAAGACCGTGGGACTGGACTTGGTCTGGCCATCGCCGCGCGCATCATCGCGGAGCACGGCGGAAGCATCCATGTCGAAGATAACTCCCCCATTGGCTCGCGTTTCGTGATCGAATTGCCGGTCGCGGAATTGACCCCCGCCATCATTGCCAACCCCAATGGAATAGACACCGCTCCATGACCACTAGACCACGCCTCCTCATCGTCGACGACGAAGCCGGCATTCGCGAATCGCTCTCCTCGATCCTCAGCGACGAAGGCCATCAGGTGGAGGCTGTGGGATCCGCGGAGGAAGCCCTGGAACGTGCCGCCGCCGGTGATCTGGAAGTTGTTCTTCTTGACGTCTGGCTTCCGGGCATCGACGGCCTCGAAGCACTCAGCCGCTTGCAAGCGCTGCCCCGCCCGCCCGCGGTTATCATGATCTCTGGCCATAGCACCATCGAAACCGCTGTGCGCGCCACCAAGCTCGGGGCTTTCGATTTCATCGAGAAGCCTCTCTCACTGGAGAAGATCATCGTTTTAGTCCGCAACGCGCTCCAGCAACGCCGTTTGGAAGAGGAAAACCTGCTGCTGCGGAGCGAGCTGGGCCATCGCTACCAAGTTATTGGCGGCAGCGTCCCCATGAAGGCGCTGCGCCAGCAGATTGCCGTCACCGCTCCGACCAACGGTCGCGTGCTGATCTACGGCGAAAGCGGTACCGGCAAAGAGCTGGTGGCCCGCGCTCTGCACGCGGCCAGCCTTCGTGCCAAGGGCCCCTTTGTGGAAGTCAATTGCGCGGCCATTCCCGAGGAGCTGATCGAGTCCGAACTTTTTGGGCACATTAAAGGCAGCTTCACGGGTGCTTCGGAAGATAAAATCGGAAAATTCCAGAAAGCCGACGGCGGCACGCTCTTCCTCGATGAGATCGGTGATATGAGCCTGCGCACGCAATCAAAAGTTCTTCGGGTTCTCGAAGAACAGCGCTTCGAACGCGTGGGGTCCAACGTTGCCACCAGCGTCGACGTGCGCGTTATCGCTGCAACCAACAAGAATCTCGAGCAGGAAATCGCGCGCGGTGTCTTTCGCCAGGATCTCTTTTACCGTTTGAACGTCATTCCCTTCTATGTTCCGCCCCTTCGAGATCGCAAAGAGGACATCCCCACGTTGGCGAACTATTTCCTCAGGGAGTTCAGCTCCGCCTATGGCAAGAAGACCCGAGAGCTCAGCGAGGGCGCCATGGAAATTCTTCTTCGGTATCCCTGGCCTGGAAACGTGCGCGAGTTGCGGAATCTGGTGGAAAGATTGGTCATCGTGTGTCCCCAGGCTCGCATCGAGCCACATCACCTTCCGCCCGAACTCTTTCGTGGAGTTTCGGAGAGCCCTCACCATCCTTATTCAACACTCCACGAAGCTCGCAGCGCCTACGAGCGCGAGTTTATCCTTCGCAAATTGCAGGAGCATCGTTGGAACATGACGCAGACGGCCAGCGCTCTCGGTCTCGAGCGCAGCCACCTCTATCGCAAGATGAAATCTCTGGGGATCGCCGCGCCGGACTAACACTTTTCGAACCGGCAGAGCCGTCGTTACGCCGCGGTGCAGCTCTCTTTTTCCCGCGGGAAACCGAATTCGTGTAGAATCCGCCCAACCCGTGTCTCACATTTCACAACAATGACTGGATCAGCGGTTCTCACGCGGACGCTTGCGGTCCACCGCCGTTTCATTCACTGATCTTCTGAGCTATCTTTGCCTGCCGGCCAATCGATTTGCGACGCACGCCGGTAACTTGGAGAATCCCGATGAAAAGAATCCTTATCGCTTTGACGGCCTTCATGACTGTCTCGGCTTTTGCTGCGCACGCACAGACCTCCGCCGCCAAAGCGGGCCGCGTATCCCACGTGGCGGCAGAACCACGGACATTTTTCCCACCGAACTGGGTCCGTGGCTATACGGATTTCTCGGTGGCGCCGTCGCACAACGAGCCGGATCTTGGACGCTGCATGTTTCCCCAGCCAGCCAGTGCGGGCGGGGCGGCTTCCATGTGCACGGCCTACGCGCGCTATCTCTTCAGCGGATATCTGGAGGTACAGCCGCTGGGTCGCACGCCGTTCCGTCACTTTTTCCTTTTCTTCGAGCCGAAATTCAGCTTCGGGCGAAATATCCCGCAAACAACTTACGCCGCTTCAATGGAGCCGATTGCGTACGACCGCTGCATTGGAATCGGGTTTCAATTACCGAAAAATTTCGAGCTGCGCGCGACACAACATCAGGTGGATTGGCTCGGTCGCTACAGCAAGTCTCTGGGCACGGCAGACCTTCACACCAACGGTCCTTACGGTCTCTATGCCACCTTTGGCGTGCGCTGGTCCTTTGGAGGCTACGGCCGCAATGGAGCGTCCTCTGCGTATTGACCGAAGAGAAGGAGCAACTGAAAATTGCGCCATGGAAACTGTCTGCGGACGTGCGTCATGAGCGGAAGTAGACTGTTCATTCCTCGTCGCCGCGGTCGCGCGCAAGCCCTTCCAATTGGAAGCGCCAATCAAGTTCTCGCACCCGCTGTGGATTTTCGCGCCAATCCGGCGCCACTTTTACGTACAGCCCAAGATAAATTCTCGCTCCGAGGAGGGCCTCCAGCTCTTTGCGCGCTTCGGTCCCAATTCTCTTGAGCATTTCACCCTTGTGGCCGATCAAGATCTTTCTCTGCGAATCGCGCTCCACACTCATGACCGCCTCGATGCGCAGCAGTTTCGGGGTCTCCTCAAATCTTTCCACGAACACCGCCAGTGCATAAGGCACTTCGTGGTACATCACGCGAATCGCTTTCTCGCGAATGATTTCCGCTGCCAGAAAACGCTCCGGCTGGTCCGTCACCTGATCTTCCGGAAAGTACGCTTCTCCTTCCGGCAATTGCTTGAAAACTTCGGCCTGCAATGCATCGCAGCCTTCACCCCGGAGTGCGGAAATGGGAACAATCGCGGAAAACTCAAAGGCTTTGGCAAACGCTTCGATGAGCGGCAGCAACTTGGGTTTCGGCAACCGGTCAATCTTGTTCAGCGCCAGTATGGTCTTGCCGCGAAAGCGCTTCGCTTTTTCCAGCAAGAAATCGTCTTTATGGGCCTGTGTCTCGCTCGCATCAGCCATCAACAAAAGGACGTCGATTCCTTCCAGCGCGGCTGCCACTTCCTGCATCATTTGCCTTCCGAGCGCCGAATCCGCCTCGTGCAGCCCCGGCGTGTCGATAAAAATAATCTGTCCTTCCGCTTTGGTTACGATTCCCTGAATGCGGTTGCGCGTGGTTTGCGGCTTGGAAGTGACAATCGCGATTTTTTGCCCCACCAGCCGGTTCACCAGGGTGGACTTCCCCGTGTTCGGACGCCCGATAACGGCCACGAACCCGGATCGGAACTTGTTCTTTGCGTTTTCTTTTCTGGCCATTGGTGTTTGCCGCGCAGTTTATCGAAATCTAGCGCTTGGTGGGAACAACCTTCATATGCTTGCGGATTCGGACCCGCAACACCTTTCTCTGGTTTGCTTCCACCACTTCAAATCGATGGCCTTCCAGGTCAATCTTGTCTCCGGGCGCGGGCACCTTGCGGGAGACGTGGCTCAACAAACCGGCCAGCGTAGTTACGGTCTCGTCGGCTTGCTCGCCAAAATGCACGCCCAGCAGTTCCTCGACTGCGTCGATGGCCAAGCTACCGCGCATGACTAGTCCTCCGTCCGCTTCGCGCACGACGTCCGGTGCAAAAGGCTTCCCCTCGTTGCCGCTTTCACCGACAATTTCTTCGACGAGGTCTTCCACGGTAGCGATCCCCGCTACCGTTCCATGTTCATCGATAACAACGGCCAGCGGCTGCCCCTTCTGACGCATTTCGCGCAGCAACTCCGATCCAATCTTCGTTTCCGGCATGAACAAAACTGGTTTTGCCAGTTCGCGCACCTTCCGGTTTGGCAAATCCTGATCCGCGATTTGCAAAAGATCCTGGGCGTAAACCACGCCGAAAATATCGTCGAGCGATTTTTCATAGACCGGAATCTTGCTGAATTTCGTTTCCACGACCTTCGCATGCAATTCTTCCAGTGTGGCATCCGCCGGGATCGCCACGATGTCCGGTCGCGGTGTCATCACTTCGCGCACGCGCTTGTCGCTGAATTCCACGACCTGCTCGATCAGGTCCGCCTGCTCCGGCTCGATGATCCCTTCTTCTTCCGCGGCCTCCACCAGCGCCTCGATGCCCTCTTCTGTGCGCTGTTCTTCGGTCCTTTCGACTTCCTGCTCGGAGATTCGTGCGAGCGATTCCGCGCCTTCCAAGAACACGCGCACGGGCCAAACGACCCACATCGCCCCGCGGATCAATGGCAAGAGCGGAATCAGCCAGCGCCCCGTAGTGCGGTACAGCAGCATGTCGGGAATGAAGTGCATCGCAAGGACCACTTCGAGGATTACAAATACGCAAAACTCCAGAAGCGATTCCCACGTTCCCGGAACGAAGTACACCACGCCGCGCGTGGTCTCCAGCACCAGAAACGCCAGCCAGAAATGCCCGAGGATGCGGAAGGTTCGCCCGCCGCTGCGGCGGTTGATTTTCAGCTTGGGCTCGATCTCCGCTTCGAAAATCTCCAGATGTTCGTGGACGCGGCCCGTGGTCATCCGGCCTAATTCGCGGTAGATCAGCGTCAGGTAGGAAAAAATGGGCAGCGTGAGGCCAACCAGCACGACACTGAGCGCATAGAGCCAGCTCAAATTCATTAGGTCAATCCGAAACGCTTGCGCAGCTTTTGCTCGACCTTATCCATCTCGCCTTGGTCGGTTTCGTGGTCGTAGCCCAGCAGGTGCAAAACGCCGTGGAGGATCAGCACGCGAAGTTCCTTCGCAATTTTTCGCTCATGTTTGCTCGCGTACCGCCGCGCCGCCGCCGGTGAAATGGCAATGTCTCCCAGGTATTCTTGCTGGCCAGAATTCGCCGGGCGCGATCTTCGTCCCAGCCGCACCGGTCTGCGCCGGGTCACGCTTGGAAACGAAAGCACATCGGTCGGCCCTTTTTTCATGCGAAAGTTCTGGTTCAAGCGTGCCATCGCCGCGTCGCTCACCAGGCAGACCGTCACGTCCGATTGTTTCAGGCCGAGTTCCCTCTTCACCCGGCGCAAGAACGACTCCAAGGGTCCCCGCGCCACGAGCACCTCATGCTGCCGGTTCAGAATCATCCTTGCTGGGTTTCTTGCCCTGGCTCTTTCGCAGACTCTCTGGGCCCTGATTGCTTGGGCGCGGTCACCGTTTTTCCGTTGGCGTTGGTTCCGCGCTGCGGATGCACCGCCTCAAAATCTTCGTAGGCGCGAATAATTTGCTGCACCAAGTTGTGACGCACCACATCCTTTTCTCCGAACTGCACCACGCCGATGCCCTCGATCTTCCCGCAGACTTCCAGCGCTTCGATCAAACCGCTCTTTTTCCCCTGCGGCAAATCGATCTGCGTGATGTCGCCGGTAATGACCGCCTTCGAATTAAACCCCAGCCGCGTCAGGAACATTTTCATTTGCTCACTGGTGGTGTTCTGCGCCTCGTCCAGAATCACAAAGGAGTCGTTCAGCGTGCGCCCGCGCATGAACGCCAGGGGCGCCACTTCGATGATGCCTTTTTCCAGAAAGCGCTCCAGCTTGTCCGCGTCCAGCATATCGTACAGCGCGTCGTAGAGCGGCCGCATGTAGGGGTCAATCTTCTGCTGCAGCGTGCCCGGCAAAAATCCGAGCCGCTCGCCTGCTTCCACCGCCGGCCGCGCGAGGATGATGCGGTTCACCTGCTTGGTCAGCAACGCGCTCACGGCCATGGCCACAGCGAGGTACGTTTTCCCCGTTCCGCCGGGCCCAATGGCAAAGACCATGTCGTACTTCTCAATTTCTTCCATGTAGCGGCCCTGGTTCGCACCTTTTGGCGTCACCTGTTTCTTGCCGAACGACCGCATGCGCCCGTGTTCAAACATCCCGCGCGGCGACTCGTGCGGCTCTTCGGTGGCCACACGCATCAGCGACTTCACTTCCGCGGCGGAAAGCTTCCGGCCGTGCCGTGTCAGATGGTTGTACTCCTCAATGATTTTCACCGCCTGATCCACGCTGTCCTGCTCGCCTTCGATGACCAGGCGAGTGTCGTGAAGATGTGTGCGCACTTGCAGCGAATCCTCGAGCAAGCGCACGTTTTCATCCAGCGTGCCGAAGAAGGGTTCAATTTGTCCGGAAATGTGAACGGTACGTCGCATCCAATTGGAAGGTCTTCGTGTTACGGGAGCCGGCTGGCCGATGGGATTCCTCCTCGTTACGCGTGGCCGCTTCGCAGCCCGCTCCGGGGAAACTCTTTACACCCTAGCGCAGCACTGCGTTGCGGTCAAGTTTCGCTGGCTTAATCCGCAGCCACTGCGCGCGTCTTGGCCCATTCGCGAATCGCTTGCACTTCTTCCGCGCGCGTCACGCTGAGCGGCTGTGTGCTCTGAATCTCTGCGATCAAAATCTCCGTGTTGAGCTGCTGCTTCGCGTTGAACGCCGTGTAGAGTCCGGACACGATGGCCTGCTCAATCTCGGCACCCGAGAATCCTTCGCTCGCTCCGGCCAATTTCGCCAGGTCGAATCCAGCCGCGTCACGCCCGCGCTTTTTCAGGTGCAGCGCAAACAGCGCAGCGCGAATCTCCGCGTTCGGCAAGTCCACAAAGAAAATTTCGTCGAACCGCCCCTTGCGCAGCATTTCCGGAGGCAGCACGGTGATGTTATTCGACGTCGCGGCCAGGAACACGCCGCTCTCGCGGTCCTGCATCCAGGTCAGCAACGTCGCCAGTAATCGCTGTGAAAGCCCCGCATCCGCATCGCCGCTGGATCCCGCCGATGCAAATGCTTTTTCAATCTCATCAATCCAGAGCACCAGCGGCACCAGCTTCTGCGCCAGTTCAAGTGCCTTGTGCAGCCGCCGCTCGCTCTCACCTACATATTTGTCATACAGCGCGCCCGCATCCAGCCGCGCCAGCTCGAATCCCCACTCGCCTGCCACGGCGCGCGCCGCCAGGCTTTTCCCGCAACCCTGCACCCCGGTGATGAGCACGCCCTTCGGCGGCACCAGCCCGAAGCGTTGCCCCTCTGGCGTTAACGCGCTCTTCCTTTTCCCAATCCAATCACGGAGGCGCCGCAATCCCGCCACGTCGCTGAACGAAGCATCGTGCCGCACCGTCTCGATCAGTCCTTCGGTCTTCAGCGTTTCGCGTTTTGTTTCCAACACCGCATCGAGCAATCCCGCGTCGGCCTTTCCTCGCTGGAGCGCACTCTTTCGAAGCGCCCGCAGCGCTTCTTCTTCCGGCAATCCCACCAGATTCTGAGCCAGTTGCCGCATCGCGCCCGCATCGAGCGAGATGGGGATACGCTGCTCGCGCTTCAGTTCCGCCAGCACCTGCTTCACGCCCGGCAATAGGTCTTCCGCAGCTGGCAACCCCAACTGAAAAGGCATGGCATCGGCTTCCAGGTCCGCGGGCAGTTCCATTTTCGCCGCTGTGAGCACAATCGACCGCCGCACGGTTCGAAACTTCTCCGCCAAATCCCGCAGCCGCCGGCAAATTTTGTCGTTGTCGCAGTAGCGCGCGAAATCTTTCAGTAAAAAAATCCCATCGCCCTGAATCAGCGTGATGTTCGCAAGTGCCTGCTCTGGATTGTCGGTGTTGTACAGCGGCGCCCCATGCGCTTTTGCCAGCCCTGTCGTGACGCTCCATTCATACAGCGGCACGCCCAGCTCTGTTGCCACGTCGAACAACAGCGCTTCGAGCCGCTCTTCTTCGGGAGTTTCCACGGTGATGACTGGATGGCGCGAATTGATCAGCAGCCGCAACTCATCGCGCTTATTGGGTTGCTTCGGACGCGCTCCCGGGCCGACGCTCCCTGCCGCGGCAATCGGCGGGCACGGCGGTTGCGGTGACATCGGCCTAGCGGGAGCAGGATCTTTTACGTCGTTTGACAAAGCTGTAAGCCTCGTTTAACGTTAGAAGTTTGAGCGATACCTAAAAGGAGCAATAGATGGCCCAGGGACAGCCTACCAAACTTAAAAAGAAGAAAAAGTCGGTTTTGAAGCGCGCAGCGCAAGCTCGTCAACGTGCCGAAGTCAACCGCGCCAACCGCACCCGGGTCCGGACGTTGATGCGGCGTCTGCGCACAGCCATCACCGCAGGCGACCCAACCGCCGCCGGCAACCTTCTTCAACCCACCATATCCGCGATTGACCAGGCCATTACCAAAGGCGTGCTCCATGAGAATACCGCCAACCGTTACAAATCGCGGCTCACCCTGGCCTACAACGCGGTCAAAGCGAAGGCCGCGAAGTAGTTTCGATCCTTCTACCAAAGGTTTTCAACGACACGGGCGGCCTGTGGCCGCCTTTCTTGTTTGTGAAGTAGGAGTGACCCAGTGAACTACTACGCCCTGATTTATGAAGTGGTGGACGATTATGTCGCGCGCCGGGCGGAATACCGCGAGCAGCATTTGCGTGTCGCCCGAGAGGTGCGCGAGCGGGGAGAGCTGGTTCTCGCGGGCGCTTTCGCGGAACCCGTTGATCGCGCCTTGCTCGTTTTTCGCACCGACGAGAAGAGCAAGGTCGAAGACTTTGCGCGCAAAGACCCTTACGTGGTGAACGGCCTGGTCAAGAAATGGGAAGTGCGGCCATGGAAAGTGGTCGTTGGGCACGAACCCCCTCCTCACTCTGCCGCTGGCGATGCCGGAGCCATTCTGCGGCACTGGTCTGCGCGCACGAGCGAAAGCCAGTTGCCAAAGTATCTGGACCACTTTTCGAAAAATGTTCTGCCGGGGTTGCGCCCCGTGAATGGCTATCTCGGAGCCACCGTCTTCATTCGTCACCTCGGCAACGAGGTTGAGATTCTGGTCGCGACTTCCTGGCGTTCGCTGGAGTCCATCCAAAATTTTGCGGGGCCAGACCTCGAAGCCGCTGTCGTCGCTCCGGAAGCCGCTGCTTTGCTTACGAATTTCGATCGCCGCGTCCGCCACTACGAAATCGCGCTGTCCGATCAAACCGTCTAAGACGCGCGCCGTTCGGTCCGAGTGAAGCAACCGGGATCGTCTACGCCGCTTGGCTCGTTAGTTCCGTCACCAGAAACTCCATCACGGTGCGCGCATCTTCCGTGCCGCCCTTCAGCCGGTCATCGGCGCGACGCAGCGCTCCCAACGCTCCGAGCAAGCGCGGCTTCGAGATTTTCCGCGCGCTTTGCAACGCCACTTCCGCCTGTTCCGGCCGCATCCCCAAGGCTCGCGCTGCCTGCCATCCGTTCGCGACGCCTTTCACTTCGCTCGCCTCGATGAGCTTGCGATACATCCAAGTGATCGCGCCCAGCATCTGCAGCGGCTCTTCGCCCTCGCGCAGCAATCGATCCAGAAACTCCAGCGCCTGCTTTCCCTGGCTCGATGCCAGCAAGTCCGCCAGTTCCCAGACGGTTGTCGTCTTCTCCGAAACGACCAGCGCGCTCACGTCCGCCCGCCGGATCAGTTTCCTCTCCGCTGCATACGTCGCCAGTTTATCGATTTCTGTTTTCAGCCGCATCAGATCCGCGCCCACAAATTCCGACAAATCCTCAGCAGCGCCTTTCTCGAACTCCACACCTTGCTCTTTCGCAATCGCCCGCGCCATCAACACCGCAGCGGCCAATCGTTCATCGGCCTGCTCTCCCAGCCCGCAGTTCACGACCAGCGTTTTCTCTGCCAGCAGCTTGCCCAGTTTCATGCGTTGGTCCAGTCCCGTTGCTTCCACCACCAGCACCGTAAACGGCGCCGGGTCCTCTAGATAGGCTGCCAGCTGCGCCGCGGCTTCTTCCCTGCTTTTTTCTCCCAGCTTTTCGATTGCTTCCGCATCTTCGAGAAAAACCAGTTGCTGCGGTGAGAGCATGGCCATGGTCTGCGCCTGCTCAAGCGCCGCCTGTGTTTCTCCGCGGCCCGCCGAATAGCGGGAAACGGCCCACACGCGTGCCGCTTCCGGCACAAATCGCTCCATCAAATGCGCGCGGCAGCTATCGCGCAAATAGGGCTCGTCGCCCAGCAGAAGAATCGCCGGGATCGCTTTCCCTTTTTCCAGCCGCGCCAGAAATTCCCGTTGCGAAACCCGCGCCATCAATAATTCTCCGTTACCGCGGCCACCAGCCGGGCCGCAAAATCCTGCGCCAAGCGGTCGAGCGCCGGATCCTGCTCCTCGAAAAAGCTCTTCACATCCGTCGATAGCTCGTACTCATTGCGGAACAAGAAATTATCCGTGTGATAGAGAATCTTTCCGCTCTCGCGCTCTTCCAAAGTGACCTCGCACTTCACGGTGATCAGCATGGTCGTCGCGCGGCCTGTCTTGGTGTCAAACAGCAACGGTACCGCCTCCAGGTTCAGCACTTTCCCGCGCAGCACCGCGTCTCCGTTCGCTGGGTCAGGTACGACACGATACGGCGTCTTCGCCAAAAACTCATGCACCGTCGCTGTTGTCAACCTCTGCTCAATCCGGTAGCTGGTGGTCTTGTTCTCCATGGCGGGCACCGCAATCACGTGAATATTCCTCGGCAGCGAGTCGCTCTTCCCCGCTACGTGGTAGCCGCACCCGTCCAGCAGCGCGGTCGTCACCAGCATCGGGAATAAAATTCGTCGTATCCTCACGCCAGCGTCTCCGCCAATTTCACGGCATTTGCTGCCGGCAAACGAATATTGTCCGCTGCTCCCCAAAACCACCACGTCCCCGGATGCGCGGAATCCGCTTCCGGCGCTGCCAGTTGAACCACCTTCTCGCCTGCGGCGCTGACGTTATTCGGCCCCGTTTCTCCCGGCGCGTGAAGCGCGAACCCAGCATCGCCGCAAGTCTTTGCGATTTTTCCGGCATCGGCGCCCCGCTCTAGCTCCACGCAGGCGGAAAACGTCGTCCCATAAAAGACCGGCGCGTGAATCACCTGAATCGATGGCATGACCATGCTCGTTCCCGCGCAAGCTTTCGTCTCCGACCGCACCCGTTCACGAACCGCTTCGAGTTTCTGCCGGCTCGCTGAACCATACCGGTCCAGCATGTTGAAGGCAATTTGCACGTCAAACACCGGTTGCCCCACGCTGTGAAACGACAATAGTTGCCCAGTCTGGCTCTCCAGCTCTTCAATTCCCGCGCGTCCCGCCTCGGAAACCGGCTGAAACCATTCGAACGTTAATCTCCGTGCGCCGCATTTTGAAAGTGCCAGCGTCAACATGGCCGCCGCGGTCCCCGCCGCCGAAGGAATCGCGTAAGCCGGTGCATCCGCCGGAAAATTACGCCCCAGCAGTTCATCGAGTTTCGGAAACCACGCCGTTGCCGCGCTCTGGAGCGCGAGCGCGCCCGAAAGGTCGATGATTTTTCCGCCCGCGCGTTTCGCCGCCGCCAGGTTGGTCTTTGTAAATTCAGCCGAGCCCGTAAAGAAGACGAATCGCGCTTTTTCGAAGCTTCCCTCTTCTACCGGCTGAATCACCGCCGGCTCTCCGCCCGCCTCCGTTAGCGTTCCAGCCGCCAATTCTTCGTCCACCAGCCGAAAATCGTACGCGGCGAACCGGCTTTCTTCCAGCAGTGATTTCAGCTCCGCACCGAGCAGCGAAGACGCACCTGCTATCACAATCCTTTGGGATTCCCGTTCGAATGAAGGCATGAATCACGCGGTCCGCGAAACCAGACGGTGCCGCACGAAGCGCACCAGATGCAGCCCTACCCCAACTGCCGCATAGGAGCACGCCAAGATCACCAATGCATACTCCGAGTAGACGTAAATCACTCCCACAATCAGGCACAGCAGCACAATCGCGAGCGAAGGCTGCTTTCGTGTCAAAGGAACATCCTTAAAGCTGGAGTAGCGGATCGTGCTGGTCATCAATGCCCCGAGCCCCGCTGCGAGCAAAAACCAAGCCACCGACCATCGCCAGTCATGCAACGGCTGCTTGAATCCGTGCACCAGCGCGGCAATTACGCCCGCCGCCGCAGGCGTCGGCATGCCCACGAAAAACTTCGACCCGCCCGGGGCCATCCCTTGCACATTGAAGCGCGCCAGCCTCCACGCGCAGCAAATCACAAACGCAAGGCAGCAAATCCAGCCAAACTGGCCAATCTCGTGGAAGGCCAAAGCACCATCGCCCGGCAAACTCCTTACTCCCCAGGCATACGCCAGCACCGCGGGCGCGATCCCAAAGCTCACCATGTCCGCAAGGGAGTCAAACTGCACGCCGAACTCCGTGTTCGCTTTCAGGAGCCGCGCCAGTCTTCCATCGAGCGAATCAAACAGGATGGCAAAGCCAATGGCCCTCGCCGCGTGGTCAAAATTTTCGCTGCCCCCGAGCTGCGACGCTACGACCGCGTAATAGCCGCACAACAAATTGGCGACCGTAAAGATACTGGGAATTAGAAAGATTCCCCGTCGAAGTCGAGGATTCCTGAAGCGCCGCTCCTCAAACGGTATTTCGTGCTGTTCGAGATCTGGCATGGTTACGGCCGTTTTCCTGTCGCAGTCAGATTTTCGTCCATCACTGCCGTGCTTGTTGCGCTCTGTTTCTGCCCCCCTGGTTTTGCCTGCCAGCGCGCCAGCACGCTGGAACCGCCCTTCACATTCTCTCCCACCTTCACCAGAATCTCCGCTTCTCGCGGCAGCCATATATCCACGCGGGATCCGAATCGAACCAGTCCTATTCGCTCTCCTCGCGCCACCTGTTCTCCCGCTTTCTTCCAAGAGACTACTCGCCGCGCGATGAGTCCTGCAATCTGCTTGAACACTATTTCACCTGCATCCGTGGAAAGCGTAAAGACGTTCTGTTCATTCTCGAGCGAAGCCCGTTCCCGCATCGCCGCCAGAAATTTTCCCGGCCGGTATTCCAAGGCCGTAATGATCCCTGCCGCGGGCGAACGGTTCACGTGTACATTCCAGATCGCCAGGAAGATGCTCACGCGTTGGCCCACACGTCCTGCATTATCCTCGTCCGTCACCACAACGACACGCCCGTCTGCCGGGGACACCACGGTGCCAGGTCCCGCAGGAATGATGCGCTCCGGATCGCGAAAGAAGGAGAAAACGAACGCGGCGAGAAATACCAGCACGCTTGCTGCTACATACCAATGCAGCAAAAAGCCAACACCGCCCAGCACCAGCGGCGGCACTCCAAAGGTATAGCCTTCTTTGACCATGCTTGCTGAAATAGTTCCCCGCGTTTCCGCTCGCAACGCCAGTGGCGCGAGCGACGCATGGTCATTCTACGACAGTTTGGCTTCGTGGAAAGCCGCTATTGCGTGTAGTGCGCCTTCTCTCGCAGCAGGCGCGCAGCAATTCGCTCCATCTCATCTTTGCAGTGGAGCTTCATCTTTTTCAGCTTGATTTCTTCCAGGAGGTCTTCTGAACTCAGGTAGGGCGACTTGGAGATTTTTTGAAGTTCTGCTTCGTATTGCCGGTGCTGCTCTGCCAGACGCTGATACTCGGCGTCTGTTTGAAGAAGTATGTCCCGAGGTGCCCGCTGCGCGCTTGCCATGCGTTCCTCCTCACGACTTCGTGAATGGGATGTGAATACTACATGAGCGCACGATACCACTCCGGCCGTCCACGTCAAGGGCCAACCCGTAGTATTTCCGTCCTAGCCCGCGAATTTCTTCTCCATCACTAACGCCGCCTCTTCCGGGTCCTGGTAATATCCTTCGCGACGCCCCACTTTGGAAAAACCATGCTTCCCATAGAATGCCACCCCCGCCTCGTTCGACTCGCGAACCTCTAGAAACACGCGACTTACGCCCCGCGCCCGAAACTCGTTCACCGCCGCTTTCAGGAGCACCCCGCCTTCTCCCCTTCGCCGGGTTTTCATCTCCACCGCGAGATTCAGGATTTCCGCCTCGTCCCCCGCCTGGCGCCCGATCAGAAAGCCTCTTAATCTCCCGCTCGCCTCGGTCGCCAGCGCCAGCGCGCCTTGCCAACCGAGCGCTTCTTTCACACTCGATTCCGGCCAGAACACGGCTTCCCTCGCCTCACGCAAAATCTCCGTCACGGCGTGCGCATCTTCCGCGCGCAGCGTTCGAATTGACGACCGCGCCCGTTCCCGTTTCGTCTCAGCGGCCATGCGCAGCGCCGCCTTTCCAGAGAATCTCCGCGTCCGAGCGCCGCACGTAATTCGCATCCAGCCCGAGCGCGTCCGTCGCTCTGCCTTCCTTCAACTCCCGCAACCCCATCCTGCCAATCATCGGCGCTAGCACACCCGAGACCTGCTCGATGACTTCACCCTGCTTTTCCCTTTCTTTCCAGGCTGCCTCCCCGGAGACAGCCGCGGGGTCCGTGGAGACCCACGAGATCTTTCCTGAGTGGCACGACTCCGCCGCCGCTTCCACAAATTTCCCCGGCGCAATCACCATCTCCTCTCCAATCCTCCTTAACCCAAACCCATTGCCCTCTCGCTGGTAAACCGCTCCAAACACCTGTCCTCTGTGCGCATCCGCAAACGCTGCCACGTATTCCGTCTCCCCCGTCGCCTGTACGCCGATCGCTTCCAGCCTGGATACCGCCGGGACCGGCTTACCGTAGACCTCAGCCCACGCCTTCACCGTGGTCAGCCCGACCCGCACCCCAGTGAACGAACCCGGCCCTGCCGCAACCGCGTAAGCATCCACCTGACTCATCTGCAGCCCCACACCTTTCAACACCTCTTCGACCGAGGGCAGCAGCCACGACGAGTAATCTTCCTCAGTTTCATGCACCGCCAGACCCAACACTTCCTCATCCCACAGCAACGCCACGCTGCCCCGCGCATCGCACGTATCTATCGCCAATACAATCACATCCGCATTCTACCCTACTCCCGAATCTCTACTGAAAGCTCGTTCCCGGCGCCGTCTTCTTCACATCATCGGCAGCGTCCTCGCCGCTTCTTTCTCGCTTAAATTCTTTTTGATTCAGACCGACGAGTCCTACCCCATTTCGGCCGCCACAGCAATTCCACTGCCAAATTTGCATCAACTTTTCCCTAACCTCTTCATTCCAATGGATATATCTTGACTCTTGCGGCACAAACGCTTATACTGGGTTTGCTTCTCTGGGGGGCATCCAATTTATGGATTATAAGATCGGCGACAAGGTGGTTTACCCGAACCATGGTGTGGGCATTGTTGAGCAGATCAATTACGGCGTCCTGAACGGCAGAACCGAGCGCTATTACATGATCCGCATTGTTTCCAGCGGCTTGCGTGTCATGGTTCCACAATCTAATGCGGTGACCGTTGGCCTTCGTTCCGTCATCCGCACCACTGAATCCACCAAAGTCCTTGGTTTCCTCGAAAAGGGCAAACTTAACTCTCATCACGACTGGAAGCACCGCTTCAAAGAGAACTCCGAGCGCATGCGCACCGGATCCCTCCTCGAAGTCGCCGTCGTCCTCAAGAGCCTCGTTTCCCTGAGTCGCAGCAAGCCTCTCTCCTTCCGCGAAAAGAAAATGCTCGAACGCGCGAAGTATCTTCTGGTCAGCGAAATGGCCACCTCGCGCAACACCACTGCGGAAAGCGCCGAAGCGATCGTCGTGAAGTCGCTGGCCAAGGCCAACCTGCAGTTTCCCGTCATGACCGAAAAGTTCGAATAGCCCCATCCTTTCCTCTTTCGCGTTGCAAGGGCGCCCAGCTCAACCGGGGCGCCCTTTCTTTTTGCTGCGCCTCTCCTCTCTGCGATTTCTTAGGAGACCCAGAGACGACGCCACCGCAATGGTGTAGGATTAGTCCCGCTTTCGATTCCAATCGGAAAACTTTACATGAAACATCATCTTCACCGTCCCGTTGTGTTTTTCCTTGCCTTCCTCCTATGGCAAGGGCTCTGTGCGAGCGCAGCGGACGACCAGCTCTCTCTCCGGAACATTTTTGAAAAGGCTCGAGATATTTCGGACATTAGGGCTCCGGGAATGCCGGGATTTCGCCTTTCCGGCGAACTCCGAATTTGGGGCAAGAAAGGTGGCCCAAGCCAAGGAAAGTATCTCTACGCTTGGACGCCGGAGGGTAAGTGGCGGGAAGAGATCAACCTAAGCGGTTACAAGCGCGTCAGAAGCGGAGACGGAAAGCAGTTCTGGCAGGTCCGTTCGTCAGTAACGGAGAATCCCTCGATTTTCGAACTGGACCAGCTTCTAAGAATCAGGCATGAATTAGGCATCGAGGAAGGAGACACACTGAAAAGACTGCATTCGGAGAATGTAGAGGGGACCGAGGCCGATTGCATCCAGTATGTGTCCAAAAGAGGGTTCACAGAAACGTTCTGTTTTAATCCGGGTTCCGGGGAATTGCTGAAGTACACGCCTGAAAAGGACTCAAGCGAACTTCCGTGGAGAGCCCCCTGGCAACAATATTCTCAGTTCCAGGAATGGGCGGGCAAGCGTTTTCCACGCACACTTCGCGGGTTCAACGGAAAGCACCTGGTGATGGAACTCCAGCTCGGCGAGATCACGCCCTTGCCGCAGCCTCCGCAGGATTACTTTGACCCGCCTGAATCTGCCACCTTCTGGGCGGATTGCCCGACTGGCGCGGAATGGAAGGTCAAGGATATAACGCAGCCTGCATATCCAGTATCTGCACGCATGAATAGCAAAGAGGGGACGGTCACTCTCTACGCGGTGATTGAGGAGGATGGCCACGTCTCCGGTCTGCATGTCCTGCACTCCGCGGGGACCGAACTGGATCAAGCGGCAACGAATGCCGTCTCTCAATGGCGATATGAGCGAACCGAGAACTGCTTGGACTCCAAGGGACGCACCGAGATAGCGATTGACGTCACGTTTTCGCTGCAACACTGACTTTCTTTCGGTGGGCGACTCTGTAACACAAAAATGCGGGAGAAGATCTGCTTCGCGCCATGCTGGCCCGGGGCACCCCCATTCACTCCCCGGCTCGGAATAGTGCGGTGACCGCAACTCCAGCTTCACGCAGCGTTCGCGCCACGGTTGCGGCGATTTCAGGCGCGCCGGGAGTGTCGCCGTGGATGCAAATGGTTTGTACATCCACCGCGACTTCGCTTCCGTCACTGGCGATCACCACTCCTCGCTCGGCAATGCCCAATGCCTGCCACGCTGCTTCCTCGGGATTGCGGATGAGCGCATCTTGGAATTTGCGCGAGCGCAACGTTCCATCCGGCTCGTACCGCCGGTCCGCAAACGCTTCGGCCGCCACGGCAAACCCGGCTTCACGGAAGACATCGAGCATCGGCGATCCCGCTAGTCCCACCAGCACAACGTCCCTCTTCCATCGGGCAACCCCTTTTGCAATCGCTTCCGCAAGCTCGCGATTCCGCACCGCCTGATTGTAAAGCGCCCCGTGCGGCTTCACATGCACCACCTTTGTGCCACATGCAGCGGCAATCTCCGCCAGCGCTTTTACCTGTTCATGCACGGAATCCGCGACAGCCGTTGCCGGCAGCTTCAACTCCAGCCGCCCAAAATTGGCGCGATCCGGATACCCCGGATGCGCCCCGATCGCCACCTTCCAGCGCAGTGCCTGCTCAATCGTCACCCGCATCGTCTTCTCGTCGCCCGCATGAACGCCGCAGGCCACGTTCGCCGAAGTGATCGACCGCAGCAGCGCTTCCTGCGTGCCGTCGGCAATCGCCTCCGGCAGCTCGCCCATGTCGCAGTTCAAATCCATCTCCTTCATTGCAGAATCAATTCCTCGGATGCCAGCAACTTCTCTTGTTCGATCAACAGGGCTCGTGCCGTTTCGAACTCCACGCGTTCGAATCGAATCTCATCTCGCGGCCGCAATTGCCCCAGGCTGCTCAGGTCCGCCGAAATCACGTTGGCGATCTTCGCATACCCGCCCGTGGTCTGTTGTTCCACAAACAAAATAATCGGCAATCCCCCCGCTGCAATCTGCACGGCCCCCAGCGAAACGCCCTCGCTAATCATCTTCCCGTGTGCGCCCTCGGTGATTGCCGCGCCCTCCAATCGCAGCCCCATGCGATTGGATTCCTCCGCCACGCGGTAGGTGTTCGCGTAAAACAACTTCTGCACCGCTTCTGGAAACCAATCGCTCTGCGGGCCGGGCGTCACCCGCAAGATCTTGCGCGGTGATAGGCGCTCCAATGCCTTCGCAGCTACCGCTCGTTTCCAAAAAGCTTCGCTCGACGGTCCGATCCTCAACACATCTCCTTTTCTCAACGCTCTCCCCTCGTAACCGCCAAGCCCGCTCAGAAGGTGCGTCGACGCGCTACCCAGAAATGATTTCACTTCGATTCCGCCCTGCACGCACAAATAACACCGTGCTCCTGACCGCGTCGAACGCAGCCGTAGCGTTTGCCCTGGCTTCACTTCGCACGAAGCCCACAGGGGAGCAGGGGCATCATCCAGTGTCGCGCCAAAATCCGAACCCGTCAGCGCAAGGACGCCGCCTTCCGGAAAGACAAACGTGCCGCCGAGCAGCGTCATTTCCAATCCCGCTGCGCCTTCCGCGTTTCCCACCAACCGATTCCCCACGCGCAGCGCAATTGCATCCGCCGCGCCGGAAGGCGAAACGCCCATCGGCCCGAAACCTTCTCGTCCCAAATCCTGCACTGTCGTGAGCAGCCCTGGCGCTTGCACTAGAATAGTGGCTAGCGTCTGACTCATTTCTGTTCCAGCGTTCCCACTTGTGACTCTGTCATCCCGACCGAAGCGGCCGGTTTTTTCTTCCACTCGCGAATGCGAGTGCCGGCCGCGCAGCGGAGGGATCTGCTTTTGCTTTCGGTTTTCAACTTCGTTCCCTCTCCAGCGCCGCGAATCGCTCTCGCGAGATCGGCACGAATCGCACGCGATCGCCAATCGATAAAAGACTCAAGCCATCCCGGTCCGTTCGAAACATCGCCATCGGCGTGCGCCCCAACAATCTCCACCCGCCGGGAGTAGCAAACGGATATACTCCGGTCTGACTCCCCGCGATTCCCACACTGCCCGCGGGCACTTTCTTGCGCGGCGTCGCCAATCGCGGCGTCACCAGCGCTGCCGGCAATTCCCCGAGATACGCAAACCCCGGCACGAACCCAAAAAAATAGACCAGGTAGCTCGTCGAAGTATGCAACTCGATCACTCGCTCCGGCGTCATCCCATGCAGCGCGGCCACTTCATCGAGGTCCGGGCCGTACTCTCCGCCGTAGCAAACGGGAATCTCCGCTTCGCGCGCATCCGGCAATTTCACTTCTTGAAGTCGTTCCAGGTATTCCCGCAGCTTTTCTTCCAGCTCGCCGTGCTGCCAGCGGAGCGCATCGAATTTCACCAGCAATGAGCAATAGGCAGGATGCAGGTTGCGCACGCCCACAATCGGCTCCACCTCCAGCAGCCGCAGCAATCTCCTGACATTTTCATTGGCTTGAAGTGTGATTTGGCTCTGTAGGGGCCGGCCGGCACTTGTCCCGACCTGGTCGGGAGCCCGGTTGTTCTTCCCTTGTGGCTCGAAGTAAATCAGAAACGATTGATCGCTCGAGCGTTCGAATCGTGCGCTGGCGCCCGCAGATGTCTTCATGTCGGAGTTCTTAGTGCTTTCCGGTGAGGTAGCGGATCAGATCCGCTTCGGCCTGGCGGTACGGCGTCCCGTCCGGATGCAACACCTCGTGGAACCAGACCGGCGGCTGGCTGAGAACGTAAGGATGTTCCCACGACTCCCATGGCAGGTTCGTCTGTGTCTTGCCCACCACGAATCCCCAGTTGATCGCGCCAACTTTCTCTTCCTTGGCAATGGGCAAAATCGTATCGAAGGTACTGCCTACGGAGCGCGCCATGAATTCCGTGCAGATGACCGGCCGGCTGTGCTTCTTCAGCCACGCCACTTCGCACCGGAAGTATTCCGGCCAACTGTAATTATGAAACGTTATAACGTCCGACTCGCGCAGTTGGATCTGCTGGATTTCTGGCAGATTGGCTCCATCGGGTGAGGTATCCACGCAACACACGCCGCTCGTGAGCGGCTGCATGGGATTCGCCTCGCGCGCCCATGCGAACGCCTGCGGCAGGAGCACGGCCACGCGCGCGCCTTTATCTTTCAGCTCCTGTTTCGCGTAGCTGCCCATGTTGTCGGCGCCCGGCTCGTTCCACACGTCCCAGGCAAGAACGCGATCGTCCTTCGCAAAAGCTCCCACGACTCCTTGCACATACGCCTTTAACCGTGGATATTGCTTCGCATCCGCCAACGCCGCGGCGCCAGGACTCTGCACCCAGCCGGAGTTGTGAACCCCCGGAATCGGCGGATGCTGCGGGCCAAGATGAGGCAAAGGGTCCCAGCAGGAATCGAAAAGCACAAACATCGGCCGAATGTGATGCCGCGACGCGATCCCCAAAAATTGGTCGATGCGCTTCTGGAAACCGGCCGCATCCTGCTGCCAGAGCAAATCGTGCAGAAAGACGCGCATAGTGTTCATGCCCATCGCTTCGGCCCAGGTCAATTCTTGATCGATCTGGGCTGGATTGAACGTCGCCTCCTGCCACATCTCCAACTGGTTGATTGCTGACCTTGGGGTGTAGTTGCTTCCGACCAGCCATGGCTGCCGCGCGTACCAGGCGTTGGCCTTCTGTTCCGTCCACTGCGTCGTCTGCGCCCGCACTGCATTCGAACACAAGCAGTACGTAATCAGCATGGCAACCATGAAAACGCACTTGGCTATTCTCATCGCTTGACTCCGCTGGGATTCATTTTCTAAACAAGCGCCAGGCTGGGATCGGCATTGAGCCGAGTGTCGGCAAGGATGCCTGCGCGGAATCGCGAATACGCGGCGGCGGCGATCATCGCAGCATTGTCGGTCGAGAGCGCGCGGCTCGGAAAAAATACTTCCATGCCGGCAGATTTCGCGCGCTCTTCAAACGTCGCACGCAACTGGCTGTTCGCCGCCACGCCTCCGGAAACCAGCACGCTCTCGACATCCAGCTCTTCGGCAGCCGTCATTGTGCGCTGCACCAAATCGCGCACCACGGCATTCTGAAATTCGCGCACTAAGGCCAGCGTTTTCGGGCTGCACAGCGGGAGCAACTGCTCCAATTTTCGTTCGCCGCGCGCCAGCGCCTCTTCGCGATTGCGAATTTCTTCCTCATATTCGCTGGTCTCGCGAACGTGATAGAGCACCGCCGTCTTCAGCCCGCTGAAACTGAAATCCAGCGGATTCCCCCGTGTTTTCGTCGTGCCAAATTTCACTGGTGCGGGCGCGCTATCCGCTGCGGCAGCCAGGCGGTCCAGGATCGGCCCTCCCGGATAACCGAGCGCGAGCAGTTTCGCTACTTTGTCGTAGGCTTCTCCCGCGGCGTCGTCCCGCGTCTGTCCCAGCTTGCGGTAACGCAATAGCGCACTCGCGTCCAGCGCGCTGCAATCTTCCGTCTTCACTTCGTACAAAACCGTGTGCCCACCGGAAACAATCAGGCACACTGCGGGCAATTTGGGTGTGCGCCCTGCTTTGTGCGCTTCCAGAAAAACCGCGTGCACGTGCCCTTCAAGATGATTCACCGGCACGAGCGGCTTCCCCAGCGCTTGCGCAAGTGTTTTCCCGTACGTGATCCCCACGAGGAGCGCTCCGACCAGCCCCGGGCCTTGCGTCACGCCAATCGCATCAACTTCTTCCAGCTTCATTCCTGCCTGCAATAAAGCTTCACGCACCACCGGCACGATCTGCCGCAAATGTTCCCGCGACGCTAGCTCCGGCACGACTCCACCGTACTTTCGATGCACGTCAATTTGCGACGCGACCACGCTGGACAGAATTTCGCGACCGTCGGCCACCACCGCCGCCGCCGTCTCATCGCACGACGACTCAATTCCCAAAATTCGGACGCTCATACTCTGCCCATCGAAATGCAATTGCGGTTTCTATAGTTTCAAGCCCTTCAGGTACTCGCGAAAATCGCCGCCAAACTCTGCGTTCTGCAAGGCGATCTCCACCGTTGCTTTCAAAAATCCCAGTTTATTGCCTGCATCATAAGAAACGCCGTCGTAAATGTACGCCCACAGACCGTGCTCTTGGGCCAGGATGCGCAGCGCATCGGTCAACTGGATCTCGTTTCCCGCGCCGGGCTTCGTGCGCTCCAAGCAATCGAAGATCTGCGGCGGCAAAACGTAGCGCCCAGTAATCCCCAGGTTGGAAGGAGCCTTTTCCGGTTTTGGTTTTTCCACTACATCGCGAATCCTCAGCAGCCGCGCTCCGAAGGGCGGCTGCGGCGCCGGCTCGCCAGCCACGATGCCATAGAGCTGCGTTTTTTCCTTGGGCACTTCTTCGACCGCGATTGCGCCCACGCCCGTTGCTGCGTACACATCGATGAGTTGTTTCGTAGCGGGATTGGCCCCGGGAATCAGCACGTCACCGAGCAAAACGGCGAAAGGCTCGTCGCCCACTAGGTCCTTTGCCACCAACACGGCGTGTCCCAGGCCCAGCGGCTCCTTCTGCCGCGTGTAGCTGACCTGCACCATGTCGCTGATCCGCCGCACCATTGCGGCTTGCTCTTTTTTCCCCCTTTCTTCGAGGAAACGCTCCAGCGTCGGGGCATAGTCGAAATGATCTTCGATGGAATTCTTTCCTTTTCCGGTCACGATGATGACGTGCTCGATCCCGGACACCGCGCATTCTTCCACCACGTACTGAATCTGCGGCTTGTCGACCACCGTGAGCATTTCTTTGGGCTGGGCCTTGGTCGCCGGCAAAAAGCGCGTGCCCAGGCCCGCGGCCGGCAGAACCGCTTTCCGCACTCTGCGCTCGGCAACGCTCTTTGCTTGCGTCGTGTCAGCCATCGGTTTCCTCGCTGGGCTTATTTTTTCTTCGCGGGCGTCTTTTCTTTCGATTCTTTTGCAGCGGATTCCTTCGTTGCCAAATCCTTTTCCTTGCTCGCGCCTTCTTTGGTCTCGGCACCGGGCTTCTCGGATTTTTCGGAATCACCGCTGCTGGGTTTGCTCGCGTAATCCGTTTTGTACCACCCCGCGCCTTTAAATTGAATCGAAGGCGCAGTGATTACCGATTCGACCTTGCGGCCGCAGTGCGGGCACTTTTTCAAGTGCGGGCCCGAAACGCTCTCGATTTTTTCCGTGTTTCGGCCGCACTTCAAGCACTTGTACTCGTACAAGGGCACAGATGATCCTCCGCTAGCTCGTTCAAAATTGAGAGTATAGCATGCGCGCCGCGAGCCATCGGAACGCGTGCTAGACTCTTCAGAATGACCGCGAGGAATCCTTCCGCGAATCCGGCGAACGCCGCCAATTCCGCAGGCGGTTGCCTGTATCTTGTCGGGACGCCCATCGGCAACCTCGAGGACATCACGCTGCGCGCGCTGCGCATCCTCAAAGAAGTGGATCAAATCGCATGCGAAGATACGCGGCATACGCAGAAGCTGCTGACGCACTACGCGATTCGCAAGCCGTTGGTCAGCTATCACGAGCACAATGAGCTGACGCGCGCGCCGGAATTAGTCGTCGCGCTGGAGCAGGGCGCAAAAATCGCGCTGGTGAGCGACGCCGGAACGCCACTGGTATCGGATCCGGGGCATCGGCTGGTCACGCTCTGCCTGCGGCACCACATTCCCGTGGTCCCGATTCCAGGGCCTTCGGCGCTCTTGGCTTCCCTTTCCGCGTCGGGCCTGGGGAACGAAGAGTTTCTCTTCGTAGGTTTCCTGCCGGCGCGCAGCGGCGAACGACGCCGCGCCCTGGAACGGCTGCGCATCGAGGATCGCACGGTCATCCTCTACGAAGCGCCGCACCGCATTGCCGAGTGCGTGGCCGACGCACGCGAAATTCTCGGCGACCGCCCCGCCTGCCTGGCGCGCGAGGTCACCAAGCTCCACGAAGAGTTCCGCCGCGGAAAACTCTCCCAAATCGCCGCGTCACTCAAAGAGCGCCCGGCGCGCGGCGAAATCACCCTGCTCATCGGCCCCGCCGAAACATCGGAAGCGCGCGCCCACGCCGATTCGGCGCAATCGCTCGCCGCACGCGTCGAAGAGCTGATGCATCAGGCCAAACTCGACCGCAAAGACGCCCTCAAACTCGCTGCCAAAGAGCGTGGCCTTACCCGCCGCGCCGCCTACGACGAGATGCTGAGACAACACCCCAGCCAGGCACACCCCGAAGAATGATTTTGCCAAGAAGTCCCAGCGATGATCGAGGATTTATCCCGTTATCATCACCCCGTCGGCACACTCTTTGTTCGTTCAAGCACCCCCTAGAACTGGGAGCAATACCGCCTGAGATTCGGCTTCTACACAGAATCAGGCCTTCTAGATTGGCACCCCAAAAGAAATCGCGTTTTAATGAGGGGCGCGATGTTTAACGATGATTTGGACGATGATTTGGTTGATGCGGCGTGGCATGGGGATGCGGTTGCAGTTCATGAGCTGCTCGCCAAGGTGGCAGATGCCAATGCCATGACAAACGACGGCGGGACCGCGCTAGAGGCGGCGACACAACGTGGGCGCGCAGATTTTTGAGGCAGGCAGGCCGAAAGCATGCGTGGTGGCCGTTTTAGATCGGAGAACAGGCAATATGAAGGCCAGACGATTTTCCAGCAACACTCTTTTAGCCCACTACCGCTTTTTTGCCTTGACTTCTGGATACCCTGTGACATACTACCTCTCGGGTACATCTACAGGCACTGTGATGTATCTGCCATCCGAAAGTCCAGAGGCCAGTTCCCCAGTTGACCTTAACTCTTTTTTCTTGATGAGTTTGCGCACTCTTTTGCAATCGTGCGCTCTTGTTCGTTCTTTGGACCCTTTAGAATCAATAACTTACACACTCTTT
>QHYN01000103.1 GCA_003224145.1 Acidobacteriota bacterium | reverse complement strand
AGGAAGCCTGGTCCTCTCTCGTGGACAAGTACAAGGCTCTCATCTATTCCATCCCCGTCAAGTACGGCTTGCCTTCGCAGGAAGCCGCGGACGTTTTCCAATCAACTTGCCTGGAACTTCTGGCGCGGCTGCCGGAATTGCGGGAACCCCGCGCTCTTCCGAAATGGCTTATGCAGGTGGCCCATCACGAGTGCTACCGATTGAAGCGCCAGAGCCAGCGCGTCGTAAGCCGCGACGGAAATGCCGATCTACCAGAGCCGGAAACGCCTGCCATTGCGGAGAGCCTCGTGGAACAGACGCAGGCAGAACAAATGCTGCGCGAGGCCATGAGTGCTCTCACGCCGCAATGCCGTCGGCTGGTGGAGATGCTCTTCTTTGAAGCATCTCCGCGGCCCTATACCGAAGTCGCCGCGGCACTCGGATTGGCCGTAGGATCCATTGGATTCACGCGCCAGAAATGCATCGAGCGTTTGCGCTTGAGGCTCGAAGAGCTTGGTTTTCGCTGATGCCTCCGGCCGACAAGAAAAGATCTTTGGACCAGCTTATTGCCGAAATGGGGAAGATTTCGGGTGACCCTGCTCGCAGGCAGTTTCTAGCGCGGCACAAAGCATTAATTCGAACAGGAACTGTCGACCGACTTTCGCAATTGGTGGTCGAGAGAGTCCGGGTAAGCACTCTCGAAGCACTGAATCTCGCCGAAGCGGCCGTAATGATCGCCAAGCGCATGCGCCGCAAAGGGGATCTCGCGCTCGCCCTGCGCGCCAAAGCCAATGCCCTGTACTCCTCAGGGGATAATCGCGCAGCAATGGAACATCATCACCAAGCTTTCGAGCTCTACAAATCTCTCGGAAACCTCAAAGAGGCTGCGCGGACGCTGAGCACTTCCATCCAGCCAACAATCCTCCTCGGGGAATACGATAAGGCATTCCACGCCGTGGAACAGGCCAGAGAGATCTTTGCTCGCCTCAGCGATCTCTGGCGCTTGGCGCGTCTCGAGATCAACGCCGGTAATATCTATTACCGGCAAGACCGCTTCGAAGAGGCAATCGCGCATTACGAACGCGCCTACGCTGGCCTGATGCCTTACGAGGACGCGGAAGGGATTGCTGTGGTTCTCAGCAACATGGCCGTCTGCTTGATCAGCTTGAACGATTTCCCTCGCGCTCTGCGGACCTATGAGAAAGCTCGCTCCTTCTGCCAAGAACACAATATGCCTCTTCTCGTGGCGCAGGCGGACTACAACATTGCCTACCTGTATTATCTGCGCGGTGAGTACAGCCGGGCCATTGAAGCGTTGTATGCGGCGCGCCGCACCTGTGAGAGCACCGGAGACGCCTACCACTTTGCTCTCTGCCATCTCGATCTCTCCGACATCTACTTGGAGCTGAATCTCAGCGACGAAGCGCGCGAGATGGCCCATGAAGGCTTTTTGCGGTTCGAAAAATTGGGCATGGGTTATGAAGCCGCGAAAACATTGGCAAACGAAGCGACCGCCTGCGGCCAGCAGGGCAAAACGGTGCAGGCTCTGGAACGTTTCGTAAAAGCACGCGAGATGTTTGTGAACGAAGAAAATCTCGTTTGGCCCTGGCTGATCGATCTGTACCAAGGCCTTCTGCTCTTTCACGAAGGAAGATACTTTGAGGCCCGCCGCTTCTGTGTTGCGGCTGCGGCGTTTTTCGATCAATCTCCTCTTGGAGGAAAGGCCGTGTTGGCGCATCTGTTACTCGCGCGCACGGCTTTCCAACTCGAAGACGTTGCTCTTGCCCAAGAGGAGTTGGACCTGGCGCTCGTAAAACTTGTGGGGCTACAAGCGCCCGTTCTTGCCTACCAAACTCATTTACTCGGGGGACAGCTTGCACGAGCCCGAGGTGATCGTCAGGCGGCCCATAAGGCCTACCTGGAGGCGAGGAAAGCGCTCGAGGCCTTGCGAAGCCGCATACACGGCGAAGAGCTAAAAATTTCTTTTGCCAAAAACAGGATGCAGGTCTACGAAGAACTAGTGGACTTGTATATCGAGGGGACCGGGCCCGGCAACTCCCCGGAGGAAGCCCTGTCATGCATGGAAGCAGCGAAGTCCCGCAGCATGATCGAAATGGTATTTCGGAGCGGGCAAACTCTTCCCATGGGAGAAACGGGCCAGAGCGATCTTGTCCGCAGGATCAGGGATCTTCGCGAAGAACTCAACTGGTATTACCATCGCATCGAACTCGAACAGCTTCGTCCAGAAGAAGAATCCCGCCAGCGCCTGGAGAGTCTCCACGAGAAAGTTCAATCGCAAGAAAAGGAGCTGCTCCGCGCACTCCGGGAACTCCCGGCGCACGAGCGGGAAAACGCAACGCTGGAATCGCCCGCGGATTTTTCCCTGGCACAGCTGCAAACAAGCCTTCCGGCGGACACAACGCTTGTCGAGTATTTCTCCATTGACGATCGGCTTGTCGCGGCCGTAGTTACAAGAGACCAGATCCGGATCCTGCCGGTGACCGTGCTTTCCCGCGTAAATCATTTTTTGCAATTGCTGCGCTTTCAACTCTCTAAGTTTCGTATGGGCAACGACTATGTTCGGCGATTCGAAGAGGCGCTCTTTCGCGCCACGCAGAGTCATCTGGAATCGCTCCACGCCGAGCTGTTCGCGCCCCTGCGCTCACTTATTCAGGGGAAGCACCTGATTTTCGTACCTCATGGTTCTCTCCACTTCTTGCCGTTCCATGCCCTCCGATGCGGAGAAAATTATCTCTGCGATGAATTCACCGTCTCTTACGCTCCCAGCGCGACGGTTTTCTCCCTCTGCCAGCGCAAGCCCGAATGGGTCAACCCTCGCTCGTTGGTTTTCGGCATTGCCGATGAACGTGCTCCCCAAATCCTGGAGGAAGTTCAGTCGGTAGCCGCGCTCCTGCCGGGCTCCTCTCTGTACCTGGGTGATGCCGCAACATCTTCATTACTTCGCGAAAAAGGTTTGAAGAGTGGTGTCCTGCACATCGCCACTCACGGCATCTATCGCCAGGACAACCCCATGTTCTCGAGCATTCGGTTGGGCGACGGTTACCTCAACCTCTACGATCTCTACCAAATGAGACTGCATGCAAACCTGGTCACTCTCAGTGGTTGCGCCACCGGAATGAACGTGATCGCTGCGGGCGACGAATTGCTCGGCCTTCAGCGCGGCCTGTTCTGCGCCGGAGCTACCACTCTGCTACTCTCCTTATGGGATGTGCACGATCAAACCACGGCAGAACTGATGCGGCACTTCTACCAGGACTACGTTCTAAACGGAGACATTGCTCACTCCTTGCAAAATGCCATGCGCGCAATTCGGCAGCAGGCTCCCCATCCGTATTATTGGGCGCCCTTTGTGATCGTCGGGAAACTCTCTGATTCTAAAAGACTTAACTGATCCTCGAAATCTTCTATTTTTCAGCTGTCTTTCTACCCTTATGCCATGGGTGCCGGTATAGGGTCCCAATCACCAAGAGGTGAGTGGGAGATAAGGAATGGGGGGAAGAGATGAAACATTTTTCGATGGAGAAATGGATCGATTTCGTGAACCAGGTTGGGAACACCAGCGAGATGGAATCGATGAAGCAACACTTGCAACAAGGCTGTAAACGCTGTGCGGCCACAGTTTCCCTTTGGGGGAAGGTTCGGCGATCGGCGGCTTCGTACGCGAATTACCAACCGCCCGCGGACGCGGTAAGGGTCGTAAAGTCTGCCTTCGCAGGCGCCGTTCTTTCAGGTAAACGCAAAACAGCGGCAGGCCGCATTGCTGTTCTATTCGACAGTTTCTTGCAGCCCGTCTTTGCGGGTGCCAGATCAGCGGCTGCCGGGACAAGACAAATGCTCTATCACGCAGATCCATTTCAGATCGACGTCCAAATTGAAGCGAAGTCCGGCAACCGCGTCCTAGTCACCGGTCAACTTCTCGAATCGAACAATCCTGCAATCAGCTGTTGTGACGTGCGGGTAGTCATATCGAACATGCGGGGAAATACGGTGCATGTCGTAACCAATCAGTTCGGAGAGTTCAGCGGTGACGTCGAGAACAGTGGTGACCTCCAAATGACGTTCACCGGCGCTGACAATAAACCAGTCGTGATTTCTCTCCGCGACGCTCTTGGGAAGGTGAACAAGGAACCGCAATGAGAGGTGTTTCCTGCAGACTTTTTTCAGGTCTTTCCCGCATGGTACGGACGTACCAAGTAGGAGTAGTTCCTCTCAATGTAAAAGAAGAGACATTTGTACCATTGAAGCGAAACGTACATCTTGCGAAATTTAGCTGGCATAGTCCTGTCCCAAGGCCGGCTGACAAACACACGCGGTAGACCCGCGAAAGGGACTAACCTCATGAAACGCAGTCTATATAGCTTGGTGATCCTGGCGGCCTTAATGTTTGGCAGTGTAAGGCCCGCGGCGGCAGCGCAGAACCGCTACATTGTTGTTTCCACGGGCGGCTTATCCTCAGTCCTCAATCTATGCGGTCTGCTTGGGTGCCAGGTTCAGGGCAGCTTGGACGGTAACGTCGGCCAGACCTTTCTTGTAACGTCCACCAACCTTTTGAACACCACGCTGACTCTGGTAGAGTCGCTGCTTGGAATCGTCAGCATCGAGGCGGACCATCTTCTGCCTATCCCGCAGGTGCCACTTCCGAGCATTCCATCCGGGCTGTACGATACATCGCCGGTCAAGTATTACGGCACGGTCGTTTGGCACGGTTATGCGGCCCAGCCGGCAGCCCAGATTATCCGGCTCCAAGACGCACAGAATGGCTTCAAGATCGCCGGTGCAGGAATCGTAGCTGTCATTGATACTGGCGTGGACCCAAATCATCCCGTCCTGTATCCCGTTCTCCTACAGGGTTATGATTTCACGCGAAACCAGCCGGGCGCTTCCGAATGGCTCGATGTGACCGGCATGCAGAGCGGTTACACGGATACCGGCGTACAGAATCAGCAGCCTGGCTACGTCCAGCAATCCACTGCTGCCGTATTGGATCAATCCACCGCCGCCGTGTTGGATGGCTCTCCTTACGTTGCCTTCGGCCACGGCACGATGACCTCCGGCCTTGTCCACCTGGTCGCGCCCAAGGCCAACATTCTCCCCCTCAAGGCTTTCTCCGCGAATGGCACGGGCTACCTCGCCAACATCGTCGCAGCCCTATACTACGCCGTGCAGCACAAAGCCAACGTGGTAAACATGAGCTTCGATTTGTCCTCTTCTTCGTCCGCGCTGTCCCGTGCAGTGACTTACGCGAACAAAGCGGGCGTCGTCCTCGTGGCCGCAGCTGGAAACGAAAACACCAGCGCCCGTGTTTACCCGGCGGCGATGAACGGGTACGTTGTTGGCATCGCTTCGACGACGAACTGGGATTCTCGATCTTCCTTTTCCAATTACGGTTCGGCCGATGTTTGGATCGCTGCGCCCGGTGAGAACATCATCAGCACCTACCCCGGTGGGACCTACGCCAGTGAATCCGGCACGTCCTTCAGCTCGCCCCTCGTGGCCGGCACCGCCGCTCTGCTCTACAATGCAAAAGCGGGCCTCAACCAGTCGAGTGCCGCCAGCGCCCTCTCCCATGCGGTTTTGCTCACGTCGGCTCTCAACCATGGCCGCCTGGACGCTTATCAGGCCATCTCTGCCTGGGAGAATAGCTCCAGCTCATCCGGTTCTTCCGGCTCCTGCTTGTTGCTCTGCTTGTAGGTGCCGTGTCGAACAGCCAAATTCCGGCGCTCATGGAGGGTTCCCCGTCTTTCGGCGCGCTGGAGTGTCTCCGCATCAAGCAACTTGAGGAACAGGCCTCTGCGTTCCGCAATTCAGTCATCTGCGCTTTCAACCAATTGCTTGATTTGAAGGATCTCAATACCGGAGTCCACAGCACGCGTCTTGCGGAATGGGGCATGCGCGTAGGACAGGAGCTCGGCCTCGAAGAAGCGGTGCTCCAGAATCTTGAAATCGCCGCACTTCTCCATGACATCGGCAAAGTTGGCATCCCGGATGCGATTCTTCGCAAGCCGGGCCGTCTGGACACAGCGGAATATGAACTGATGAAGAAGCACTCCGAATACGGTTGGGCCGTGCTGCGCATGCTTCCTGGTTTTGAGCGCGCGGCGCTCGATATCCTCCATCATCATGAGTCTTTTGACGGAAGAGGATATCCTGCCGGCCTGAAAGAGAATGAGATTCCGATCGTTTCTAGAATCGTCTGCGTCATTGACGCTTTCGATGCCATGGTCTCCTCACGTCCCTATCGCCAGGGCCTGCCGTATGAAGAAGCCGTGCGTCGCCTCACGGAAGCAAGCGGCACGCAATTTGACCCGGTAGTCGTACAATGTTTCTTGTCTTTCGCGCAGGCGGAGATGGCCACGGTCTTTGCCGCTGCTGGCACATCAGTTTCCTCTGCCCTCTAGGCCTATCAATTTCAACGCAAGAATGTTTGGAATGTTGGGAACACCCTGGAACTTCCAACCTTCATCCATCTGCTCTCCTGTCAGTAACCCTACTCTCCGCGTTGATTGATGGTCTCGGAATCGTGAGACAATGCCCTGGGTTGGCTGAGCTTGCCCCAGCCGGATTCTCCTTCTGAGGAGGAGGTGCGAATGTCCGCTATTTCCAGAAGAGAGTTCTTTCAGAAAGCGTCAACGACTGCCGCCGTGGCGGGATTTCTATCCGCAAGCGCGCGCGTGCTTCGCGCCAATCCTCTGGGCCTGCCTATTGGGTGCCAGACATGGCCAGTCAGGGAGATGATTGCCAAGGACTTTCCCGGCACAATCAAGCAGCTTGCGGAAGCCGGATTTCAAACGATTGAGCTGTGCTCGCCGGTGGGATATGAGGATTCGGGCTTCGCCGGTCTGGCGAAATACACGGCGGCCGAGCTGCGGAAAATTCTGGGCGATGCAGGAGTGAGCTGCGTGAGTTCTCACTTTGGCATCGAAGAACTGCGGAAGAATCAGGAGGGCCGCATTGCTTGGGCAAAAGAAATCGGCCTGACGCAAATGATCGTCCCAAGCCTCGATGGGCCGAAGAACCCGACGATGGACGACGTGAAGCGGGCCGCCGACGAATACAACAAGATCGGCGAGAGGGCTGCCAGCGCCGGCATTCAGCAGGGCCTTCACAACGAGGACTTTGAGCTTTCCATGGTCGGCGGCCAGCGGACGTATGACTTATTGTTTGGACTTCTCGATCCGAAGCTCGTCAAATTCCAGTTCCAGGTCTCCACCATCAGCCAGGGCTACGACGCAGCTGAGTACTTGACCAAGTACCCGGGTCGTTTCCTTTCGATGCACGTGCAGGGATGGTCTACGAAAACTCGGAAAATAGCGCCGGTGGGCCAGGACACTCTCGACTGGAAGAAAATATTTACCGCGGCGAAAACGGGTGGCATCAAGAATTACTTCGTCGAAATGAACCTGGAGATGATGAAGGCTAGCGTTCCCTACCTTCGCAATCTGCAGGTCGCATGAAACCTCCGTTCACAATCCAAATTTAGCGGAGATTCCGTTTTGACCGCTCGGCCGCAGTTGCCCTCCTAGCTTGACGAAAGGCTTGACAGGCAGCAGTACAAAGGTTAGACCTGCTGCCGGCTGAGGGTGCGTTCACAACCAGTTTCTCGCTATCGATGGTCGAATCTTTCGATGAGGGGTGAATCATGGCGCGACGTTCAAGTCTCTTGGCTGTCCTTGGAGTCGTGATTCTTGGAACCTGGGCGAAACCGGCCTTTCCCCAGGCCACTACGACGCAAGCCCAGCTGAATGGTGTTGTCCGCGATCAGAGTGGCGGAGCCGTTGCCAAGGCGGCCATCACCTTGCGAGAGGTGGATACCAACAGTACTTACACGACTACTTCCAATACTGACGGGCTTTATACTTTTGCGATTGTGCCCCCTGGACGATATGAGTTAACTGCGGAGTTCAGCGGCTTTGGGAAGTACACCCAAACGGGGATTGTACTGAGCGTCGCGCAGATCGCCACGATCGACATCACGCTCAAGGTGGCGCAGGCTGGCGAGAAGGTCGTGGTCACCGCAGAGACGCCCGTGATCGAGGCAACGCGCACTGAAATCAGTCAAGTTATCGATACAGAGCAGATCAAAGCGCTGCCCATCAGTGGCAGGCTCTTTACCGATTTTGCTCTTCTCAGTCCCGGCGTCTCCGTTGGCCATACCAGCGCACAGTCCCCCTTTACTGACCCCTCGGTCATACGGATTTCGTTTGGTGGTCAGCGCGATTTGAACAACGCCGTGACCGTCGATGGCGCTGACAACATCATGGCCGCGAATGGTTCACAGCGGGCCACGCCTTCGCAAGAGGCGGTCAGCGAGTTTCGTGTGGTGAACAACGGCTTCGGTGCTGAATACGGGCGAGCGCTCGGCGGGATCGTGAATATCGTCACGAAGTCCGGTACAAACGAGTTGCACGGCTCGGTCTACGATTATCTGCAAAACAACGCGACCAATGCGCGGTCCATCCTGACTCTGCCCGGCTTCAATACGCTGCGCCAGAACCAGTTCGGCGCAACGCTCGGCGGCCCCATCCAGAAGGACAAAACGTTTTTCTTCGTGAACTACGAAGGCCAAAGAAGGGCGCAGTCACCGACCTATCCGGGACTACTGTTCGCGCCTGTGGACTCCAGTGTCGCCTCCCTATTTCCGCTGGGTACCACGAACTTCCAAGCCATCAATCTGGTGAAACAGGACATGGGCATCCCGGCGGAGAACCTGAGTGTCTTGAAGACGGCGGATAATGACAACGGTTTCATT
>QHYN01000102.1 GCA_003224145.1 Acidobacteriota bacterium | reverse complement strand
CGCAGTGTTACGCTCATCCCCCGGGGGACAAGCGCGCCTTCGGTCACCGCATGGATTCTCTCTTCCCCGCCTCGCTTGCCTGCGGCATAATCCCCCGCACACGGTTGCGTTCTACCCAGATGCGAGAATGAGGGAGGTTTCAGTGAGCGAACCAACAGCAGTTCGCGAACGGCCATGGAGTTCCACGGCTCCCGCAGGTGAATTCCGCACCTACGTACCGGCGGAAGAAAGCCTCAAGGAATTCACGATCCGTGCGGTGATCCTCGGCTCTCTTTTCGGGCTGCTGTTTGGCGCGGTGAGCGTTTACGTCGGCTTGCGCGCGGGACTGACCGTTTCCGCTTCCATTCCCATTGCTGTGCTCTCGATCAGCATTCTGCGGGCGTTCGGGCGCTCGACGATTCTCGAAAACAACATTGTGCAGACCACCGGCTCCGCCGGGGAATCGCTGGCCGCCGGCGTGATGTTCACGCTGCCTGCGCTCATCTTTCTCGGATTCGGCTCGGAATTCACGTTCTGGCGCATTTTTCCGCTGGCGCTGCTGGGCGGGTGGCTCGGCGTCCTGTTCATGATCCCACTGCGAAGGCAGCTCATCGTTAAGGAACACGGCAACCTCACCTTTCCCGAGGGCACGGCCTGCGCCGACGTCCTAGTAGCGGGCGAGCGGGGCGGTTCGTTTGCCGGACGCGTGTTTTGGGGGCTGGGTCTGGGCGGAGTGTACACCTTTCTGATGAATACGATGCAGGCGTGGACCGGCCAACCGGAAGCGCGCCCGCGTTGGTTCCCGGGCGCTTCCTTCCGCGCCACGATCACTTCCGAATACTTGGGAGTGGGCTACATCATCGGCCCCAAAGTGGCGGGAATTCTCTTCGCTGGCGGAGTGATCTCCTGGCTGCTGGTGATGCCGGCGATTCAGTTTTTCGGGCAGCTCGCCGGAAATACGCCCATCTATCCGTCTACGATTCCCATCCCGCAAATGACTCCGGACGACATGTGGCGACAGTACATTCGGCCGATGGCGGCCGGAGCGGTGGCCGCAGCAGGATTAATTACGTTGATTCGGACGATGCCCACCATCATTTCCGCCTTGCGAGCGGGGCTCAAGGATGTCCGTGCAGAAGGGGCGGTGGCCGCGAATACCACCAGCCGCATTGAGCGTGACATGCCCATGAGCCGGGTGATTGCAGGCTCCGTCGTCATCGTTGTCTTGATGGTGGTCCTGCTGACGGTGGCTCCCGTCAAAGGCGCGAACACTTTTTGGTATCAGAATCTGCTTGCGGGCATCCTTGTGGTGATTTTTGGATTTCTCTTTGTTACCGTCGCTTCCCGCATCAGCGGCTTGCTGGGCAATTCGTCCAATCCGGTCAGCGGCATGAGCATTGGAACGCTCATGGCCACGTGCGCGATTTTTCTCCTGGCCGGATGGACCGCGCCGAACTACGGTGTTCTCGCGCTTACGATTGGCGGATCGGTGTGCATTGCCGCAGCCATCGCGGGCGCGACTTCGCAGGATCTCAAAACCGGCTATCTTGTCGGTGCCACGCCCGTCCGCCAGCAGTGGGGCCTGCTGGTGGGCGTGACGATTTCCACTTTCGCCATCGGCCTCACACTCAGCCTGATGAACAAAGGCCTGGAAAAGTACATCCCCACGCAGCTTCCCCTCAATGTGCAAGCACTGCCGGCTGGCGTGAAGATTGAAAACAACAATTTCGAGTACCACGGCAGAAACTACATGCTCGTCAATGCGCTCGGCTCCGCGCAGGTTCCCGACGGCGAATATTTGTACGATCCCACTGCCAAGAAGATCGAAATTCAGTGGGCGCAGGGCATCGGCAGCGACAAAGCGCCGGCGCCGCAGGCCCGCCTGATGGCCACCGTGATCAGCGGTATCCTGAGCCAGCGCTTGCCGTGGCGCCTGGTCTTGATGGGCGTGGCACTGGTGATCGCCGTGGAAATTCTGGGGATACGATCCCTGGCCTTTGCGGTCGGCTCGTATCTTTCCATTGGAACGACGGCGGCGATGTTTGCGGGCGGGCTGGTTCGCTGGGCGGTAGAAGCGAGTGTGAAGGAGAAGAAAACCACGGAGAGCGAGGCCAGCCCGGGCGCGCTCTATTCCAGCGGATTGATTGCTGCCGGAGGCGTTTTCGGCCTGCTAGGGATTGTGATTGCACTGCTGCAGGATCCGGAAATTTCTAATCACGTGCCGCATTGGGTCACCGCGGTTCTCCGCCTGCCATGGCGGGCAGACCTCTTCGCCTTTGGCCCGAAGCATCTCGGGTCTCTTGCAACCAACAACCTCTTCGGCATGGTGATGTTTGTGCTGCTCGCGGCGTCGCTTTTCTATTTTGCGCGCAAGAAGCTGGATTAAGGGGAGGTTGAAGAAGATTTCTTTCGACCCTGCCTCTTTGACGGGAACGTTTCCACGCCGTAGACTGCGTCTATGGGATCGCGGCCAGGCATAAAGAGTTATCGGATAAGCTTTGACTTTTACATCACTGCGGGTGTCAAGCTTCTCCTCATCGCGAATTTCGCGGTCTTCCTTCTCGAAGCCCTGCTCTATCGCTTTTCGGGACCGTCCGCGTATGCAGAGCTGGTCAAGTGGTTCGGCTTGGTTCCAGCGGGAGTGGTGCCGCTATTTCGCATTTGGCAGCCCTTCACCTACTTGTTTCTGCATGACGTCAACAGCATATGGCACATCCTCACCAACATGTTTATGCTGTGGATGTTTGGCCGAGAGCTCGAGCTGGTTTGGGGAAAAAATCGTTTCCTGTACTACTACTTTTTGACGGGCGTCGGCGCAGGGATCATCAACGTCATTGTGAAGACCGTGCCGGCGCTGTTTGGCCACGGTTTTTCGTACGTGCCCACGATCGGCGCCTCTGGTGCCATTTTTGGAATTCTGATGGCCTGCGCGATTCTGTTTCCTGACCGGCGCGTTTATCTTCTGCCGTTCCCCGTGGCGATGAGCATGCGAACGGTGGTCATCATTATGGCCGCCTTCACGTTTTTGGGAACTTTTGGCCTGGGAGCCGACAACGTCAGCCATTTGTGTCATTTGGGCGGCATGCTGGTGGGCTATCTTTACCTGCGCCGCGGATCTTTTCTGTACAGCTTGCGCAACAGCGTTTCCGATTGGCAACACCGGCGCAATCGCAAACGCTTTGAAGTCTACATGGGCAAGCACCGGAAAGAACCGCCCTCGCGGCCGGATAACTGGGTGAACTGAAGGAAACTCAGTTTTCAGTGATAAGTCATGAGTCCCAAGTTTTCGGAGTTTGCTTTCTGGATTTAAGTACGCAAACTGAGAACTACTTCACGCGGGCCCGCCGATGACGTGAAATTTCATGAAATTCGTGGTGCCGCGAATTCCCATGGGGGTTCCAGCGACGATTCCGATAACGTCGCCTTTGCGCACCAATCGCTCTTCCAGTAAGCGCTTCTCCGCGACCGGCGCCAGCCCATCCACTTTGTGCACGTCCTGAATATTTCTTGGATAAACGCCCCAGATCATTGCCAGACGCCGCCGCGTTTCCTGTTCGGGAGAAAACGCAACGATCGGCACCAGCGGGCGGTAACGCGAAACCAGCCGCGCCGTAAATCCGCTATGCGTGAATACAGCGATCAGTTTCATGTGCAATTCGCGCGAAGCGTGGCACACCAGCTCGGCTACCGTTTCCGCCACTTTCAATTGCTCCTGCGGAACAGGCCGCGGAAATTCCCGGATGCTGCCTTCCGCTTCTTCAATGATGCGCGCCATCATGCTTACGGCCTCGACGGGATATTTCCCGGTGGCCGTCTCGGCGGAGAGCATCACCGCATCCGAGCCGTCGAAAATGGCGTTGGCCACGTCGGAAGCTTCCGCGCGCGTCGGCCGTGGATTTTCCGTCATGGATTCGAGCATCTGCGTCGCGGTGATTACCGGCCGCCGGAATTCTCTGGCCCTCGCGATGATCGTTTTCTGCACCACCGGAACGCGCTCCGGACTCATCTCCACGCCGAGGTCGCCGCGCGCCACCATCACGCCGTCGGCTACCTGCAGAATTTCGTCCAGATTTTCGATCGCTTCCGGCTTTTCCAGCTTGGCGATTATGGGCGTGTCTTTTCCCGCGCGGCGAATCAATTGCCTTGCCAGCAAAACGTCTTCGGGACGCCGGACGAAGCTGACTGCGATGTAGTTGGCGCCATGCTTCAGCGCAAAGAGCAGGTCCGTGCGGTCTTTCGGCGTCAACGCGGGTACCCGGAGCTTTAGGCCAGGGAGGTTAATGCCTTTGTGTTCGCCAAGCGCCCCGCCGTTCACGACCTCGCAAATCACCTGCCTGTCGCGCACTTGTTGAACGCGCAACTCAATCAATCCATCCGAGAGCAGGATGCGGTCCCCGCGGTGCACTTCGCGCGGCAGCGGCATGAACGTGGTGCTCACCCGCGTGGAATCACCCAGCACTTTCGCGGTGGTAATGACGAAGGGCTGCCCCGCGCGAAGCATGACCGGCCCTCCGCCGGCCAGCGCGCCGGTGCGGATTTTTGGTCCCTGGAGATCCGCCAGAATCGCCACCGGCTTTTCGTGCTCGCCCGATGCCGCGCGAAGCAGCGCCATGCTCCGCGCATGCTCTTCATGGGTGCCGTGCGAAAAATTCAGCCGCGCCACGTCCATTCCCGCGCTGAACAGCCGGTCGATCATCCGCGGCGACCGGCTCGCCGGCCCGATGGTACACACTATTTTGGAATGACGAAAATCCATGCTTTCTGCCGAGGGCACCCGGGAATTTCCGGCTCGTTATTCTTTACCGAATGTCTGCCGGGGACTGCTGGTTGTTTTGAACCTTCGCCAATTGCTTCATTGCATTCTCAATGAGTGACCGCAAATTCCTCGACAATCTTCGTCAGCACATCCACTCCCTTGCTGAACGCGGCGAGCGGAATGCGTTCATCGTCTCCGTGCATGCGCCTCAGATCCTCCTGGGTCAGCGGGAACGGTACAAGTCCGTAGGCCTGCACATTGTGCAGCCGCAACTGCGCGGAATCGGTCAGCCACGTGGACTGAAAAGGCAGCGCCGGCGCTCCGCCAAATTCCTGAGAAGCGACCTTCACAATCAGATTATAGAAATCCGATTCCAGCGAAGACGGAGGCGCAGCCAGCCCCGCGTTCGGCTGCACTTCCAGCTTCACGGCCGGATCGTTCACCAGCTTGTTCAGGTCATTCAGGAGCGCATTCATCGAGTCTCCGGGCAGGAGCCGCACGTTCAAATTCGCGCGCGCTTCTGCCGGAATCACGTTGTTGGCTACACCCGCGGAAAGCACCGTTGGCGCAATCGTGTCCCGCAGCATCGCATTCCACAAAGGGCTGGCATCCGAAACCACACGTTGCGCGTGTTCGCCGCGGTCCTGCGTATCCATCGAACGAATCCACTTCGCGATTTCATCATCTTCCAGAGCGGCCACGCCCTCAAAGTACCGACGCACAATCGCGGTGAAGTGCACTGGCGCGGAATAGGTTCCGATCTTGGCAATCGCGGCGGCCAGGTGAATTACAGGATTATCTTTCGTAGGTTGAGAGGCATGGCCTGACGCTCCGCGTGCAATCACCGCGACGTTGACGGCGACTTTTTCGCTCGCCTGCACGCCAATGTATTGCACCTTGCCGTTCTTGACGAAAACGTTTCCGCCCTCGTTGATCGCAAAGCCGGCGGCGAACTTGTCCCAGTATTTCGCAATAAGCATCCGAATGCTGGCGTCGCCGCCCTGTTCTTCATCGGCGGTCGCCAGGAAGATCACGTCGCGGTTCAGGTGCGCGTTGGCCCGCTTCAAGGTAATAAACGCTGCCAAATTTGCAGCCAACATGCCCTTGTCATCGATGGCGCCGCGGCCGTACAGATATCCGTCCTTAATCACTCCCCCAAAGGGATCGACAGTCCATCGCGACTTGTCCACCGGTACCACGTCCAGGTGCGCCACCAACAGCAGCGCTTTCGAAGGATTGGCCATCGCCGCGCTGCGCAACCGTGCTACAACCGCACTTCGCCCGGGTGCTACGTCGAGCATTTCCGGCTTGATGCCTTCCTTCTGGAGGACTCCGGCGACGTATAGGGCGGCGAGCTGCTCATTTCCCGGCGGGTTGGAGGTGTTGATCTTGATCAAGTCGGCCAGCCAGCCCTGCGCTTCCCTCGCAATCGCGGAAGTGTTACTGAGCGGCGACGCGGGTGGCGGACCTGCGGGAATCCCCGGCGCCGCCTGCGGAATTCCTTGCGCGGCAACCGGCAAACTTGCGGCCAACAGCGCTGCCGCTGTTCTCATGATGACCTGTAGCATGCGATTGCAATTCACGAATCCATCCTCCTCATCAAAATGGCTGCCGTGCGGCCGGCTCGCGGCCCAGCTAACGTTTTGCCGCAAATGTGCTTCATACTAACATGCGGGTATGGGGAGCCGCCCGCTCATAAGCGGTTCG
>QHYN01000045.1 GCA_003224145.1 Acidobacteriota bacterium | reverse complement strand
CATCCCCCACGCGGCGTCGCTGCGTCAGGCTTTCGCCCATTGCGCAAGATTCCCCACTGCTGCCTCCCGTAGGAGTCTGGACCGTGTCTCAGTTCCAGTGTGGCTGGCCATCCTCTCAGACCAGCTACCGATCATTGCCTTGGTAGGCCGTTACCCTGCCAACTAGCTAATCGGGCGCGGGCTCCTCCTCCGACGCATTGCTGCTTTGAATCCCCGAACCAGGGTTCAGGGAATGTTATGCGGAATTAGCTTCGGTTTCCCGGAGTTATTCCCCATCGGAGGGCAGATTGCCCACGTGTTACGCACCCGTGCGCCGTGCGCCAGTTGTATTGCTACAACCGCGCACTCGACTTGCATGTGTTAAGCACGCCGCCAGCGTTCGTTCTGAGCCAGGATCAAACTCTCGTTTGAAGCCTGTCGCTTGGGCGAAAAAAATGCTCCGATTTGCATCGGAGCCAGCCTACCCAAGCAAATTATTGTCGCTCGAATTTACTCAGACCATCCGCGCTCGAAAACTCGGATGGCTTCGAACAGATTCTGGCACATCGTATCGGTTGTCAAAGAGCGAGGCCCCCCTGTCCAGCAGAAAGGCAAATCAATAGCCCAACGAGTATGCCAAGACCATCAGGGAATGTCAACTGCGTTTCCAGCCACTTTTTCTCCTTTTTCACAGCCCTCCTAACCTACTTTGAGAAGGCCCCCTTACCAGAGCAGGCATCTCGCTCCACTGACAACTCTGTGCCAAGAATTGGCATCGCACGGAGTAGCCACCTCGCCAGGTCAATCAGAAACAATGGAGGTATTTATGAGGGGGAACCTTTTCTCGTTCTTGTTTGCGGCCTTGTGTTTGTTCTTCCCGGCAAATCCTGCAGTCGCGCAAAACACGGACATTAAGTTCATTGCCGACACGCTGGTTATTCAGGCGGATGGTACCTACGAAGCAGACCCGGACTTGGCAACGCTCACATTTGACATCTCGGCTCAGGATAAGGAGCTCAAACAAACCTACGACCGGGCCTCGCAGTCCATGCAGCGGATCATTTCACTGGCAGAAAAAAACGGCTTGACCAAAGAGGATCTCTCTTCAGGTGTCTTGACCGTGCGGCCCTATTACGACAGCGACAAAAGGAAGCGCGCCAAATACTACATCGTTCAAGGCCAAGTCACCATGAAGATAAGGGATTTCTCCAAGCTTGGGCCGATCCTGGAAGGTTCCATCCAGGATGGGATAACCGATTTTCGCTCCCTGACCTATTCACTCTCGGATGAAGAGGCCGCCAAAAAGAAAGCCGTGGCTGAAGCCATGCGCCGCGCTGTTGGGCGTGCCAACGCAGCCCTCGAACAGAAAGGGCAGAAAGTGGGCGCCTTGCGATTTGCCAATCTCGATGTGAAGCAGTTGGCCGGCGTCTCGCGGATGGATGTCTACCAAATGGCTCAATTCAGGACGGCCGTGACACAAACTGTGGAGGTGTCGGCCGGAGGAGCGGGATACGCTCAGAAGACGCCGCCGCCTCCACCTCCTCTGCCTCAACCTGAAAAGATCACCGTCAGCGCCACGGTGCAGTGCGCTTTTCAGATTCAATAGTTGCCTGACTTCCGCACGTGAGTTTTGCTGGCACGGCTGCTAGGATGACGGGAAGAGGACGAATCCTTCAACCGTGTGTTCTACCTTAAGCCAACAACTGCTCCGGCACATTCAGGCAGAGAAACCTCTGCGCGCGGGCGATCGCGTCGGCGTGGCCGTCTCCGGCGGAGCGGATTCGGTTGCCCTTCTGCTCTTGCTTCTGGAATTGCGCGAAAAGCTCGGAATCGTCCTCAGCGTCGTGCACTTCAATCACAAACTGCGCGGCAAAGGTTCGGATGCCGACGAAAAATTCGTTGCCAAGCTGGCAGCCAAATATGGGTTGGAGCTCCACTCAACATCACTTGACGTTGCCAAGAAAGCAAAAAAGGAACGGGCCAATCTCGAGGATGCCGCCCGGCGCGCCCGCTACGACTACTTTCGCTCGCTTGCCGAGTCCAGCGCCTGCACACGCATCGCGGTGGCTCACACCGCGGACGATCAGGCGGAAACGGTGCTTGCTCATCTCCTGCGCGGGACCGGCCTCGCCGGTCTCGGCGGGATTCATCCTGTCGTTGGCCACGTCTTTCGCCCTCTCTTGACCGTTCAACGGTCCGAATTGCGTGCCTATCTGCGCCGCAAGAAACAGAATTGGCGCGAAGACGCCACCAACCGCGACACCAAGCGATTGCGCGCGCGCATTCGAAAGAAGCTCCTTCCTCTGCTTGCGAAACAATTTCAGCTGGCTATCGTCGAACATTTGTCGACTCTCGCAAACCTCGCCCGCGAAGACGAAGCCTATCTGGAGAGTGCTGCCGAATTGCGTGTGCTCGCTCTCGCAAAAGAAACGCTAGGGGTTGTGCGCATCCCCGCTCGAGATATCGGGGGGCGTGGAGCCTCAACTCCAAGCCTTCAGAAAACAAACAGGGAAATTGAACGGTTAGCAACCAACTCGGCGAGCATCCGCAAGCGCATGATTCGGCACATTGTGGCAAATATCAAACCGCACGCCGGCCAGTTAGGCGCCAACCACGTTGAAGCGGTGCTTGAACTCGCGCGAAGTGGACACAGCGGGAGCTCGCTTTCCTTGCCGGGCGGCGTAGAGGTCCGAAGGGACCGCGACACGCTCGTGTTTCGGGCAGCCGAAAACACGAGAGGGGGAACCGCTCACCACGCCGCCCGCGAATACGCGTACAATATCGATTTGGCGGGCAGTTCGCAGAGAGTGCAGGTACCGGAATTGGGTTGTGTCTTCCGCCTCAGTCTCATTGACTGGCCCCCGCAGAGAGGGGAAACTAATAGTGGGGAGAAGGTTCTGGATCGCGATCGGCTTCGTTCACCGCTGGTATTGCGTAACTGGCGCCCCGGAGACCGCTTCCGCCCTTTCGGTCACCAGAATGCCCACAAGCTGAAGCGCCTGTTGAACGAAAAGCGCATCAGCCGCTGGGACCGCGACGGCTGGCCGGTGTTAACCAGCGGCGGAGTTCTTGTATGGGCCCGCGGCTTTCCAGTGGCGGCCGATTTTGCGGCGAATCAGAGGACCCGGAAAGGAATCGTGATCGCCGAGGATTCACTTTGAGTACGCGGAAAGGGGCGGCATTTTCCGCCGCGCGCATTGCGTCCCGAGTTGCAGCGCTAGGAAAACAGATTTCGCGCGATTGCGGAGGCCGGCGGCTGGATGTGCTCGTGACCCTGGACCGCGGGTTTATTTTCGCGGCCGATTTGATCCGCCACATCAACGCCCCCGTCGTCTGCCACTTTGTTCGCGCAGACGTGCGGGATGTGCAGCAAGGCGGTCACGCGCGCCGCGAAGTCGTGTTTGGCTCGCATCCCGAGTTGAAAGGACGCGACGTTTTAGTTGTGGATGCAGTCCTGGAAAGCGGCGTGACCCAGGAATTTCTGCTGCGCCGCCTCGGGGAAAGCCGCCCGCGCTCGATCCGGCTGGCTGTACTTCTGGACAAGACGGCCAGGCGCCGCGTGGCCCTCGAGCCCGATTACTTTGGCTTCCGGACTGCATCTAACCAAGCATGGGTTGGCTATGGCTTGGCCGCTCCCAATGGCACGGGGCGCAACCTTCGGCAGCTCTCTTCACCAACGAACAGCGCGCCCCGAAAGAGTGGCAAAGGACGGAAAAAGGAAGCAAAATAGTAGTATGCGGCGCGTTCTCGGATTTGAGAGGTCAACGTGAATTCTAGCTCCACGGCAAAAACAGTTCTCTTCTGGATGTCCATCGTGTTGCTCGGTGTGATGCTCTGGAAGCTGGTCTCTGCCAACGGCGGGCAGGCCCGCGAAGACCAGCCCAGCTACAGCGAGTTTATGGCCAAGGTGGAAGCCGGCGACGTCAAGGAACTGACCATGTATCTCGGCCAGCTCAGCTACGATCTCCAGGGGGAATACATCCGGCCCGCCAACCGCAAGTTTGAGGTCACCATCGCCAAGGAAGATGCACCCAACGTCACCAAAGCACTGCGCGACAAAGCCGTGCAAATCAAAGTCAAGGAAGTCCGGAGTGGCGATTGGGTTCTGCTTCTCCTCAACGGCCTTCCTCTCCTTCTCCTCGTTGGCTTCTGCTTGTTCCTGATGCGTCAGATGCAAGCCGGCGGCAATAAAGCCCTCAGCTTCGGCAAGTCCCGCGCGCGTTTGCTCTCTGCGCAGCAAAAGAAAGCGACATTCAAAGACGTTGCTGGCACCGATGAAGCCAAGGAAGAGCTCCAGGAAATTATTGAATTCCTGAAGGATCCGCAAAAGTTTCAGAAACTGGGCGGCCGCATTCCCAAGGGCGTGCTGCTGGTCGGCCCTCCAGGCACGGGCAAGACGTTGTTGGCGCGCGCCATCGCGGGCGAAGCCAACGTTCCCTTCTTTTCGATTTCCGGTTCCGACTTCGTCGAAATGTTTGTCGGCGTCGGCGCCAGCCGTGTGCGCGATCTGTTCGAGCAGGGCAAGAAGAATGCTCCTTGTATCATCTTCATTGACGAAATTGACGCCGTTGGCCGTCATCGCGGCGCGGGCCTGGGCGGCGGTCACGACGAGCGCGAACAGACGCTCAATGCCCTGCTCGTCGAAATGGATGGCTTTGAATCCAATGAAGGCGTGATCTTAATCGCCGCCACCAACCGCCCCGACGTTCTCGACCCGGCGCTACTGCGCCCCGGCCGCTTTGACCGCCGCGTGGTTGTTGCGCGTCCCGACGTGAAAGGCCGCGAAGAGATTCTCCGCGTGCATACGCGCAAAGTACCCATTGGCGACGATGTGGATCTTTCCATCATCGCGCGCGGCACTCCGGGCTTCTCCGGCGCCGACCTCGCGAATCTTGTCAACGAAGCGGCCCTCTGGGCTGCGCGCCAGAGTCGCAAGTTCGTCATGATGGTTGACTTCGAAATGTCCAAGGACAAAGTCCTCATGGGCGTCGAGCGCAAATCCATGATCCTTTCCGACGAGGAAAAGAGGAACACTGCGTATCACGAAGCCGGCCACGCGCTCGTCGCCGCGATGACCCCAGGTGCCGACCCCGTGCACAAGGTCACGATCATTCCGCGCGGCATGGCGCTGGGCCTCACGATGCAGCTGCCCGAAGACGACAAGCACACCTACACGCGCGAATATCTGGAAGCCATGCTCGCCGTCCTCATGGGCGGCCGCAGTGCCGAAGAAATTTTCCTCGGCCACATCACCACTGGCGCCGGTAACGATATCGAGCGCGCCACCGATATCGCCCGCAATATGGTGTGCGAATGGGGCATGAGCGGACTCGGGCCGCTTGCTTACGGCAAAAAAGATGAAGCCATCTTCCTGGGCCGTGAAATCGCCCAGCACCGCGATTATTCCGAAGACACCGCCATTCAGATCGACAAGGAAGTGAAGCGCATCGTGAACAGCGGCTACGAAACGGCGAAGAGTCTCTTGTCGAAAAATCGCGAAATCCTCGAACGGATCGCGCAGGCTTTGCTCGAACGCGAAGTCATTGACGCGGCGGAAGTGAAGCTCCTCATGGAAGGCAAGCCGCTTCCGGAAAAACCGCGCACGCCACCTCCGCAGGTTCCCCCGGCGCCCAGCACGGATCCCAAAGTGGTGCGGCCCGAACTGCGCCCCGCTCCCGGCTTCACCCGCGGCGAACACCCCGCCAAAGCCTGAAATCAGTCGCTTTCTGCTTTCTTCGCAGGAACAGCGCAGGACGCTGCGCCTTTTTCTTCCACCAAGCCGAATTTCTTTGAGGCCCGACTTTCGTTCCCTGCTTTTGAGTGTTGTGACATTCAACTGCACTTGTCAGGGCGTCCTGTCCGCTCGGCCCGCATCACGGTCGTTTTCTGAAATCCTTTACTTCCTCTACTTCATCTACTTCATCTACCTCTCTTACATCCCGCTGCCAGAAGGGGTAAAATAGCCCCATGGCCAAGCCATCTGGCGAAAACCTGAACGTTACTTGCCCGTGCTGCCAGGCAAAGCTCACGGTGGACCCTGTTTTCGGCGCTATCCTCTCCCACGAAGCGCCGCCGAAGGCCGGACCCAGCGTCGATCTGGAAAATGCGCAGGGCATCCTCGCGGAACAAACTCGCCAGCGCGAAGACAAGTTTGCAGATTCCTGGTTCCAGGAAACGCACAAGGAAGACATCCTGACCAAGAAATTTGAAGAGGCCATGAAAAAGGCCAAGGACGCTCCCGTCACCAAGCCCGTCCGCAACTTCGACCTCGACTAGCTTTTTCTCAGCGAATCCTCCGCGTTCTCTGCGCCTCTGCGTTATCTTTTTCTTCGCTCTCCGCGCTAAACTGCTTTCCCTATGACTCGGCGTAAAGAATTCAAGCTCAAACTCCCGTCGCGCACGCTCGTGCTTGGCCCTCGCACGCTCATCATGGGCGTGCTCAATATCACCCCAGACAGCTTTTCCGACGGCGGCAAATTCTTCGACACCGGGCGCGCCATCGAGCATGCGCTCACCATGGAATCTGCCGGCGCCGATCTGCTCGACATGGGCGGCGAGTCCACCCGCCCCGGTTCGTCCGGCGCGCCTGCCAAAGAAGAACTCGCGCGTGTCCTGCCCGTCCTGCAAGGCCTTCGCGGCGTACTGAAAATTCCCATTTCCATCGACACCCAAAAACTCGAAGTTGCCGAAGCCGCCCTCGACGCCGGCGCCGAAATCATCAACGACATTTCCGGCTTGCAATCCGATCCCCGCCTCGCCGCGCTCGCCGCGCGCCGCCGCGTTCTCCTCATTCTCATGCACATGCGCGGCGAGCCGCGCACCATGCAGAAAGCCGGATTCGCGCGCGACGTCCTGAAGGACGTTGCGCAGGGCCTCAAAGAATCTGTCGCCATTGCGCGCGAAGCCGGTGTCGCCAAATCTCAAATCATCCTCGACCCCGGCATCGGCTTCGGCAAAAGCTTCGCGCAAAACTACGAGCTGCTCGAAAAGCTCCCGCAGCTCGCGAAGCTCGGCTATCCGCTCCTCGTCGGCACGTCCCGCAAAGGCTTCCTCGGCGCCACACTCGCCCGCGATGGAAAACCCGCTCCGCCCGAGGAGCGCCTCTGGGGCACCGCCGCCACCGTCACCGCTTCGATCCTCAACGGCGCCCACATCGTCCGCGTCCACGACGTCCCCGAAATGGTCCAAGTCGCGCGCGCTGCCGACTGCCTCGTCAATTCCCGCCTTCGCCGCTCCTTGTAGTGGGCCGGTCTTTAGACCGGTGCCTTTTCCGAAATGCAACGCCTGCCCCTCACCTGAGCGCTTGTAGCATAAATTCAACGTGCTACACTGACGCCCGCGAAATCTGCGCAGACGAAGGAGGCGAAATATGCTCCTCGACGCCCGCCCTCAGCCCATCACCATCGATCCGGCGAGAACCGCGCTGCTCGTCGTCGACATGCAAAATGACTTTGGAACGAAAGGCGGGATGTTCGATCGCGCCGGAATCGACATCTCCCAAATTCAGAAAGCCGTTGCGCCCACAGCCAGAGTCATCGCCGCCGCCCGCAAGGCAGGCATGAGAGTCATCTACCTGAAGATGGGGTTTCGTCCCGACCTTTCCGACGCCGGCCCTCCCGATTCTCCAACTTGGATCAAACACGCCATGATGCACTTCGGAGAAGAGGTACGAGCACCCGACGGAACGAAAGGCCGAATCTTAATCAGAGATACGTGGAATACGGAGATTGTGAGCGAACTCCAGCCCCAACCCGACGACATTGTCGTTTGGAAAACTCGATACAGCGGCTTTTATCAAACCGAGTTAGACAGCGTCCTCAAACGCCTGAACGCCAAGGCCCTGGTGGTCACTGGATGCACCACGAGCGTGTGCGTGGAGTCCACCATCAGGGACGCGACGTTCAGAGACTACTCACCTGTGCTACTTGCGGACTGTACCGCTGAGCCGATCGGACGCGATCTGCCAGCAAGCAACCACGAAGCATCGCTCCTGCTGATCGAAACATTATTTGGCTGGATTTCCCATTCCGACCATTTCCTAAAGGCGCTGGAGGTGCGGCCTACTGCTACCGCCAAGCAAGCCTAACGCGATCACACCGCTGGCCTTGCGGTGCGCGCCCCCACCGTCATTCCGAACGGAGCAAGCCGACTCCTTCCTTCTCGTCGCTCCCGCGACGGGTCGGCCTGCGTATGTGAGGAATCTCTCTTCGCTTTAGGGGTCGGACCGGCGCCTGTCCCGATTCCGATCGGGAGGTCCGACATTAGTGCCGACCTCTACTTCAGAGGTTTTAACCCCTGAAGCGCTTCATTGCCATCGCGTGCCCCCTAATCCGTCATTCACCTTTTTTGCATCCCGGACGCAAACTCGCGACCCATGCCGCACCATCGAACCGAGAGAGGACCATGTAATAGAATGGATCGGAACATCCCGTCCGGTACCATGGGGAAGGGGGTGACTACCATGGAGTTGGATTCTTGGTTCGTCAGTGATGACCCTGTAGCCGCTGTTGACCCTGCCGATCTCCGGAGTGTATGGACCATGGGGCGCAACGTTCAGGCCAACGCCCCAGGTCAACAGACTGCCATTAGCATCGGCTGCTTTGAGCGCGCTTGCAGCCCTGGAGCAGATACTCAAGCGGTCTGGTATCGCGTTGCGATGCTGCAAATGTTGGCCGGACCGCTGGGGCTGCTCTCACCCTGGCTGCGCGATGGCGAACTCGCCGATGTCGTGTTCCAGGTGGCTGCGACCTTCCCTATGAAGAGACCGGCGGTGGGTGTCCCCCAACAAGGGCTCCCGTTTGATGTGCAGGGATTCCTCGAGCAAATCGAGAAACAAAACCACCAGTAATCGCTCCTCAGAGGCCGCTGGAGAGGAATTTCGCTGTCTCGCCTACTCTCATAGGAACCCTAAACAGATCTTGACCTGCTCTTCGACTCTCGTGAATGTTGCTCCCGAGAGCACCCCAATGGCCGGGTATTTGAGGAATGTCTTTTCCAGAGTCGTCACCTGATCGCACTTCGCCCAGCAATTAAAATTCAAATTGGCATCACCCTTTTGAATGGGCACGCGCATGCTAAATGTCTTGCGCTCGACGGTCGTGATTCCAACGACACAAACATCCAACGCAAATTTGTTGATGGGGTCAATGGAAAGCACTACCGCAGGGCGAGGTTTGTCCAAGTGAACGATATACACCTCGCCCCTTTTGGGATACCAGCCCAATGGAGCGGTCGCCATTAATCCCTGCCAAATGTCCGAAGCGATGCTTTCTGAAATGCCTTGGCCTCGGCTCGGTCTGCCTTGGCGGCGCCAAAAAATTCCGCCGCTTCCGCTTCCAGCCGATCGTACTGCTCCTGAAGCATAGCGCGCCGGAGCAGCTCGTTGACGCGCTCGCTCGCCGAACGCTTGCCCTTCGTCTTATCAACGTATCCGTTGATATCCCGCTCGATGGTAAAGCTCTTGGCCAGTCTCATGGTAGTCCTCGTATCTTTTATAGGGTAAGATATGTGCGTTAATCTGTCAAGCCGGCTCGGCGCTCGGCATGCGCCCGCACGCGAACTTCTTGAGATGAAAGGCGACCGAATTACGAAATCTCTTGCTTCAAGACCTTAACTGAAAGTCGTCCCTTTTTCGGCCAGGTTAGCTGTATTACGACTGTAAGGACAGGGAAGTCGATGCCATAGAACTCGTATTTGAGTTCGGAAGTCCCGTTGGCGATCATCAAATACGGTGTCGGAGTTAAGTCCAAAGCCGTATTCAAGTAAACATGCTGGGCACCAGGAGTGTGAGCTGATTCTCCAACACAAAGCAAATCGAAGGCTTCGCATGAGCGAGGAAATATAGTATGCGAGAATCCGGGTCTGCCAGCAGCCTTTAAAGCGCTACGAAACTTGGGCTGTAGCTCGCCCGCAGAGCGATTTGGCCTATAGCTAAGAAGTCTTCCGGTGGTCTCTAATGCAGCAATATCTGGGCGCATGTTGTGAATGTCCAGATTGACCATACGCCCCTTTACGTCAATGCCTGTCTCGGTGTTGGTGTAACGGATCTTTGATATATGGGTTCGTCCTGCCTGAAGACGTCTCGAATAGCCTAATTGCCACCGCACTCGGGACAAGGCTCACTTAACTACAGCGAGGCAGTCCTTATAGCTGTCGAACTCCTCCGTGTTGCATCCAAAATAACCGAGCACCCCTTCACGCTTAACACCTCTCTGATTAACCACAAGAATTCTCTCAAATCCAAGCGCATAGGCGATCGCAAACTCTTGGTGCGAAAACAATGATCCGCGGTATTGCCCTACGCAGACCGCTTCGCGGCGAAAGTTCACAAAAAGATAAAAATCGCTGTTCTTGAGTTCCCGGATGATTTCTGAATTAATCTCGAATATTGATTGAACGTCTTTGGCGATGTAGAAATCAAATCCATGAGCTGCTAGTATCTTCCCGACCCGCTTAGCGGTCTGGATTTCTTTTTCCCTCTGACCGCAGCTAAGAAATATTCTGCTCTTCAAGGGACGCCTTTCTTTTGGGAGAGCTTCAGGCGTTGTCCGAAGCAAATCTATCATTAGCGAAAGTAGAATCCTATTTCTGATTACTTTGGCGGGGCTTCACTTAAGAGCGTTGGCGGGTGGCGGACTCTAAATCAGCGAGTGAGATGGGGCTAGCCCATGCGTTGGGACCGATAGAAGAATTGTGCAGGAGTTCAAGGAACGGCTTGCCAGTGTTCTTCAGCTTTTCTTCAAGGCGCACGGTGCAGTCGCAATTGCCGCAGGCCCAGGGCGCGGAGCCGTTTTCGTCGCGGCATTTGCGCCGGTCATGCGCGTCCTGCACCTTCACCAACTCGAAATACTCCTCCCAGTAAGGGCGCTCTTCCTGGAGCGGCGTGGGGCAATAACAAACCTCGACCCAGCGCACCGTCTGGTCGGGACAAACCCGCGCCTCGTTCATGTTGCGCAGGTATTCGCCCTCGGCGACCGACCCTTCGCCCAGCGTGCCCCCCTCAATCGCTTCCACCAGGGCTTGCTGGAAACCCGGCTTCACTCGCGCTCGCACAAGGTATCGCATACTCCATAGAGTATCAGAGCGGGCCAGCATCCCCATTCCTGAAATTCAATCTTCAGACTGACCATGCGATGAGCATGGTCATCCTGAGCGAGTCCGCGAGCCGAAGGATCTATCTTTTCAACGTTTTACGGCTCCATCCGAATGATGCCCAGAAAATAAATTGACAGCGCGTGTACGCCTATGATAATCTTCCACGTGTTTCGCAAGCAAAATTCCTGCCCGCCGCCGCTTCTCGATCTTTCTCCTTATATCCGCATCTCTTTGCTTCCTTCTCCGCTCTTGGATCGTCACCGTGACGAAAAACGCGTCACCGTAAGTCCTTTAGAATCTGCTTTTACAAACCGTGACACCTGTAACCCCTTTAGAATCCGCTTTTACAAAAACTGCCGGGTGTCACCTAGGTTGACCTGCCATTTTTTCCTCTCTAGGTCACCCATCGACGCTGACCAACACTCTGTCGCCCCTTTCTTTTCATGTACTTACGAATTGCCCATTTTGCAACCCCTTTGTTTTCACATTCATGCATGTAATGGGGGGGTGTACTACCCCCCTTCTTCGCATTCTGGAACTCGAGCTGTTCGCGCGAGTCAGCATCCGCCAGACCAGCCATTCAAAGACTCCCCGCCCGCGCTATAATCCGCCCGCACCTGCCCTGCACATGCTCTCGGCGGCAGGGTAATCTCATGGCGGAGCGCCACCTCATGCGGCACAGAGTTTTTCCCCTTATCTCCTTGCTTCTCTATCTGCTTGTCGGCTCTTTTCCGTCGGCTGCTCAACTGCCTCCCACCAAGAAGGATCCTCTGGCCGCTCCGCAAAGCTCCCAAGCCGCCTGCTCTGCCGCGGACGCCTCCAGTTGCGCGCAAGTTGCTGCCAAGCTTCTGCCGCTCATCATGAGCCCTTCTCCAATGGAGGAAAACCTCCGCCGCCTGACTGACGAAATTGGCGGCCGCGTCACTGGCACGCCCCAAATGGCTAAAGCTGTCGAGTGGGGCGTCGCCGCCTTCCGCGCCGCCGGTATCGACGTCCACACCGAGAGGTACACCCTGCCCGTCACCTGGCACGAAGGCGACAGCCGGCTCGAACTACTGGCCCCGGTGAAATTTCCTATCCGCCTGAAATCGACGGGCTGGTCGCCGGCGACACCTGCGGGCGGAATCGAGGCCCATGTCGTCGACATTGGTTATGGCACCGAAGATGATTTCGCAAGAGTGACCGCCCCGCTCAAGGGCGCCATTTTGCTCGTCCACGGCGACATCGGATCGACCTGGACCGATCTCTTCAACGAATATCTGCGGCCGCCAGACGTCATTGCGCGAGCAATAAAAGCCGGCGCGTCTGCAATCCTGTGGATGGGCGCGCGTGAGCGGTTGCTTCTCTATCGTCACACAAATTCTTTGGCGGGCGAGATCGACAAGATTCCCCAGGCGGTCCTGGCGCGCGAAGACGCGAAGCGGCTGGCGCGCACTGTGTCCGCGTATCCTGGCAAGGTGCGCGTGCATTTTGACATGCCCAACAAAGTCGGCGGGCCGATTGAGCAGGAAAATGTGGTCGGCGAAATTCGTGGCTACGAGAAGCCGGACGAAGTGGTCATTCTCGGAGCGCATTTGGATTCTTGGGAACTGGGCACGGGCGCGCTCGATAACGGTTGCAACGCGGCACTGGTGATTGAAGCGGCGCGCGCCATCAAGGCCACCGGGCTGCTGCCGCGGCGCACCATTCGCTTCGTGCTTTTCAGTGGCGAGGAGCAAGGCACGGTGGGCTCGTTTGAATATGTGAAAGCGCATCGCGCCGAGCTCGACAAAATCCGCGGAGTGATTGTCTTTGATTCGGGAATCGGCCGCGTCACGGGATATTCGCTGGGCGGCCGCCGCGACCTCGAAGCCGGCGTGCGTGAAGTCCTCAAGCCGCTCGAATCCTGGGGTGCTAACAAGCACACGTACGACGCTTCGTTCGGGACTGACAATTTCGATTTTCTCCTGGAAGGCGTGCCCACGCTCGTTGCCAATCAGGAAGAGGCCAACTACTTGCCGAACTACCACGCCGCCTCGGACACGCTCGATAAAGTGGATATGCGCGAACTAAAGCTGCACACGGTGATCGCCGCGCTCACCGCCTGGGGGATCGCCGACCGCACGGAGCCGCTCGGCAAGCGCCTCACCCGCGCTGAACTTGACACCCTTGTCAAGGAAACGGGCCTCGACCAGCAAATGAAAATCCTCGGATACTGGGACGCCTGGCAATCCGGTGCCCGCGGCCGCAAACCGTAATATCCAATCGCGAATCAAAAATCAGAGTGCGCGACAGGCGTCATTTAAGGCGCATCACATTCTCGGACGACGACTTCCCGGTATACTGGATCTGTGGCAAGGGATTCGAGGGAACCAAATGTGTTCGCACGAGGGGCAATCCTTAGCATTGATTACGGGCGGGCGCGGATGGGGCTGGCGATTGCCGATTCGAATGCGCGGATGGCGCGGCCGCTGGGCACTCTCGAACGGGTCAACCGGAATGAAGATATGCGGCGGCTGCGCGAGCTGGTGCGCGAGCACGGCGTGAGGCAAATCTTGGTGGGGCTGCCGCTGCGGCTGGACGGCACGCGCGGTGAAATGGCGGAGGAGGCGGAGCGCTTCGCGCAACGCGTTCGAAAGCAGATTGGCGTGCCTGTGGAAATGATGGACGAGCGGCTGACCACCTGGGAAGCGGAGCGATTGCTGGAGGAAACGCAAGGAAGATTCATGCACGAGGAAAAATCAGCCGGAGCAAAAAATAAGAAAAAAGCGCCATCGAAAGTGACCGTGGATTCGGTGGCAGCGGCCGTAATTTTGAAGGAATATCTGGAGCGGCAAGAGCAACCAGCGGAAAAAACCTGAGATTCTAACTTACGTGAGTTCGTGGGGGCAGTTTGAAGATTCTGGCGATTGTTATTCTTCTGGGCGTGCTGGCGGCCGGGGGTTGGGCGGCGTGGATGTGGTACGGAATGACGCAACCGTACCAGGATTTCGCGGCCGGCGGCATCTTCGTGGATGTGCCGCATGGAGTTTCACGCCGTTACGTGGCATATCTGCTCAAACAAAACGGTGTGATCCGCAGCAAGCTGGCGTTTGAGATTTATGCGCGGCGGCATCCCAAGCGCACTTTGCAAGCCGGAGAGTATTTCTTCGATCATGCCATGACGGGGCGCGAAGTCTTCTGGAAGATGGCCAACGGGCAAGTGTATGAGCAGCCGTTTACGGTGCGCGAAGGCGAAACGATGTTCGACATCGCGCGCGAACTTCAAGAAGGCAAGTTCATGCCCGCTGCCGATTTCGTTTACGCCGCCGGGGATCCTTCGCTGATTCGGGATTTCGCTCCGGGAGCACAGACGCTCGAGGGGTTTCTCTTCCCTGCCACGTATGAGCTTCCGCGCCATCCCGCGGCAAGTGAATTAACCGCGCAAATGGTGCACAAGTTCAAAGAAGAGTGGAAGCGGATTGCGTCGTCGGCGGCGGATGGACAAACCGGCGAATGTGACCACCGGCAGCGGCTTCAGGAAGTGACGCTGGCATCGCTGGTGGAACGCGAGACACCCAAGAAAGAGGAGCGTCCGCTGGTGGCCGGTGTGTTCGAAAACCGCCTGCAAAAGGGGATGCGGCTGCAATGCGACCCCACGGTGATCTACGGGATGGAACGCCTAGGGAAATATAACGGAACGCTGACGGGGAAGGACCTGAGTTTCGATTCGCCGTACAACACGTACGAGCACGGCGGCCTTCCGCCCGGGCCGATCGGCAATCCGGGTGAAACATCGTTGCTCGCAGCAGTGCACCCCGCGCAGACCAACTATCTTTATTTCGTCGCGAATACGCAGGGCGGCCACTTTTTTGGCGCCACGCTGGAGGAACACAACAAAAATGTGGTGAAGTACCATCGGCTGCTGGCGGGCCTTCCTGCAGATCCTCCTCCGCCACCACCGCCGCCGCCCAGCGCGAAAAAGCGACATGGCAAAGCTTCCCCCCATGCGAACAAGCAGCACCGAGGCAAGGCCCGATGAACCAGGATCTGAAAACCAAGAAGGCGCTGATCCTGGAAACCGCCCGGGAAATCAACGCGCAGAATTGGACGCCGGCGGAAATCGACCAGCTGCGGAGGCGGCTGCTGGCCGAACACGGCGAGGCCGGCAAAACCGGGTCGGACTACATTGCGGATGTTTTGAAAGACGCAGGGCACAAGGTCCTGCTGTCATTGCAGGAAGAAGCGGAGGAAAAGTACGAAGAGGAATTTGAAGATCTGCTGCACTTCAAGACGCTGGAAGATGCAGAGGTCAGCATCATGCGATTGGACGAGCTGATGCGAAAGTTCCGCGCGCACGGAGAAAATGCTGCGGTACACCGTGTTCTGGAAGTGGCGCGGCTCGGCAAGCGCCGCGCGGAAATGATCTCGCGGAGCCACAAAGTGGAGCCGCACAAGCGCGAGGAAAAATTGGAGATTGCCAACTGGTTCCGCATCTGGCTGGAAACGCCGGATGCATTTTTTGACTGGCTGGACGTACGGAAACAATCGCCCGAGTTTCGAGCAAAGTTTCCGGAGGCGGAGTCCGAGGAATGAGCACTCCGGGGATTCCGGCGATGGAGAGCGGCGCGTTCAAGCTGCCAACTTACTCTCTGGACGTGCAGGCGCTGGATTTGGGCAACGAGGTGAAGGCCGTGGGGCTCGAACTGGTGGAAACAGAGAATCACGAGCCGGTGCGGGGCAAAGAAGCCGCGGAAATCTGGTCGGAGATTTTTCCGGCGCTGGCGGGAACGGAAGCGTTTGTAGTGGATTTTTTCAGCCACATCGATCGCGTGCGGGAATTCTGCCGATTACACGAAATGGAGTACCGGGAAGCAGCCGGGCGCTGCGTAGTCCTCCCGACGCCAAGCGCGGAGGATTTGCGGCAACTTTTCGAACGGTTCGAGGGCGAGACCTTTGGAATTCGGGCAGGGAGCTCGGCGCAGACAGACGATCAGGTGTTAGAAGGTGAACTCTCCAAGCGCGGGCTGGATGCCTACCAGCTAGCTTACAAACGTTATACATTTTGTGCGATCTGCGAGCCGGAGGATGGCTGGGTCACACTGCTGAGCGAATCGCTTTGGCCCAGCGAAGTGATCCGCCGCTTACGCCCGGCGGTGCAGCGGTTTGCCATCCAAATTGCGCGGCCGAATTGAAGACACCTGCCGATGCCATCCGCTTTGATGACGGTATCCAAGTGGTTGCTAGATTGCTTGATTTCTACAAAAGCGAGCGAAACTGACTGATGCGACTAGGGAAAGGATGCCTGCTCCTGACGACACTGGCGGCTATTTCCAGCGGCTGCGAGGGCCGGGCTGTCAAAGGACATACCGTGGTTCCGCCGGCGCAGATACCCGTGGCGAAGGACGCCACGCGCGAGGAATTGCTCGACGCATACAATTTGATCGCCCGGAGCACAAAGACATTGAATGCCACGGTGGAGCTGAAGCCCACCGCAGGCTCGAAATACAGCGGTGTCATCGATGAGTATCACGAGGTGAAAGCATTTCTTCTGGCGGCGCGTCCAGCGGAAATTCGCATGATCGGACAGGCACCGGTGATTGGAAAGACGGTATTCGATATGGCCAGCGATGGCGAAACTTTCCGCGTGTCGATCCCCTCGAAGAACAAGTTCCTGGTTGGCCCGGTTGCGGTCGAACGGAACAGTGCTAAACCGATCGAGAATCTGCGGCCGCAGCATCTGCTGGACGCGCTGCTCTGGCCAGAAATCCGCAAGGAAGAGGCAGTGACGTTGAAGGAATTCAATGACGAAAAAGGGCGGCACTACGTGCTGACCGTCTTGCGTGGGGGCTACCAGGTGGAGGTCCTGCGGGAAATCTGGTTTGACCGGGCGGATCTTCAAGTCGTCCGCATGCAGACTTTCGGACCGAAAGGATCGCTGGTTTCGGATGTTTCTTTCGCCGATTGGCAACCGCTCGACAGCGCTGCGGGGCAAAACACGGCAACGCCAACACCGCCGGCGGTTGGCGTAAGTTCCTTTCCCCGGACCATTCGAATCGAGCGACCGCACGATGATTACAAGCTCGAAATGCAGGTGACGAAAGTAACCCTGAACGAGGAAGTCCCTGCCGAACGGTTCAAGCTCGAGCAGCCCGCCGGCGCGGAGCTGGTCCATGTCGGGGACGCCGCGGAGAACAGGCCGCAATGATGGGTGAATTGATCCTTCGAAACCTGCTGCACCGCCCCATGCGCACGTTGATCGGGGCGATGGGGATCGCCGTCGAGGTCGCGCTGGTGATCCTGATCGTGGGGTTGACCAACGGCTTGCTCACGGAAACCGCCAAGCGAATCGAAGGCATCGGAGCAGACATCATGGTGCAGCCTCCTTCCGCATCGTTCCTGTTTGCTTTCGGCAGCGCGCCCATGCCCATCAAGATCGGCGACAAACTTGCGGAACTGAAGTACGTGAAGTCCGTTGCTCCGGTGCTCTTTCAGTTCAACACTTCAGGAGTTGAGGTCGTTTACGGAATTGACTCGGAAAGCTTCCGGGCGGTGTCCGGCGGGTTTGTATTCCTCCAGGGAAACGATTTGGAGGGCCCGGATGATATCCTCGTGGATGACATTGCGGCCAAAACGAAAAAGATTCAACCGGGGCAGACCTACCGGATTTTTGATCACGATTGGCATGTTGCGGGAATCGTGGAGCACGGCAAGGGCTCGCGGCTGTTTGTCCCCTTGGCCACGCTGCAGGAATTGGTGGGCGCAAGGGACAAGGCGACCATCTTTTTCGTAAAGTGCACGCGGCCCGAGCATATGGATGACGTGATGGAAAATATCCGGCATATCCTTCCCGGCTACACCGTTCGGCCGCTCAAGGACTACCTTTCGCTGATGACTTCGACGAATATCCCCGGCCTGGAAGCGTTCATCAATTCGATGATCCTGTTGGCCATTTCCATCGGTTTGCTGGTCATTTTCCTGACCATGTATACCACGGTGATTGAGCGCACGCGGGACATTGGCGTCCTGAAATCGCTGGGCGCGAACCATTGGTTTGTGATTCGAGCGTTGCTGGCCGAATCCGCGGCGCTGTGTTTGCTCGGCGTGGGTGCAGGCGTCGGACTCAGCTATCTTGTGCGCGCGGGTTTTCTCTGGAAATTCCCCACGCTGACGATTTTGATCACCCCGGAATGGATTTTGCGCGCGACGGGGATTGCGCTGGCCGGGGCGATGCTGGGGGCGAGCTACCCGGCATGGATGGCGAGCCGGAAAGACGCGGTGGAAGCGCTGTCGTACGATTAACAGGGTTGGCGGGACGCGGAGCACACCGAGGTCGTAGAGAAGAGGAGAAAGGGCCGCGAAGTGCGCGGTATGGCTAGGCACGGATGGGAATCGCAGCTACAATAACAGAACCAACCGAAGGGCTACTATTCCAGGGAAAAAAGAGCGTGGAGCCGATACTCAGGACGGAAAACTTGTGGAAGCTCTACCGCGCGGGCAAGGTGGAAGTGCCGGCCTTGCGTGGCGTGAACTTCGAGGTACTGCCCGGGGAATCGGTGGCCGTGATGGGACCGTCGGGCTGCGGCAAGTCTTCGCTGCTGTATGTGATCGGCGGGCTGGCGCAGGCCTCGCGCGGCAAAGTTCTCGTGGACGGCAACGACCTGACGGAACTCAGCGACGCGGCGCGCACCAAACTGCGCCGCCACAAGATCGGCTTCGTCTTTCAACGCTTTAATCTTCTTCCCACGTTGACGGCCAAGGGCAACATCGCCATCGCCCAATTCATTCACGGCGACGGGTTCGACCCCCACCGCTTCGACGTGGTGACACAGATGCTCGGGCTGGCGGGGCGGCTTCATCACAAGCCTTCGGAACTCTCGGGAGGCGAGCAGCAGCGCGTGGCGATCGCACGGGCCATCATCAACGAGCCGAAAATTCTTCTGGCCGACGAACCCACGGGAAACCTGGATTCGAAAAACTCGGAGATTGTGCTGCAGATGCTGCGGCAACTGAACAAAGATCTCGGCCAGACCATTGTGATGATTACGCACAACCCTGAGGCGACGACGTACTTCCATCGCGTGGTGCACATGCGCGACGGTATAATCGTCGACGGCGTGCCCGCAGACTGACATGGCAAGCCTGGGCCAAATCCTGTCCAAGACGTTTTTCTGGTCGTACGAACGGGGCACGTGGCAATACGATGTCGCCGTGATCCTGATTCTGCTTTTCGTGTTGGCCACACCACGCCGTTGGTTTCACGACAAGCCGGAAAGCGGAGAGCCAGCCGCGCCGGGGCAGGTGCAGCTCATTTCGCAAGAGGGAAACCGGCAGACGTACCGCGTCGACGCGCGGATCCTGGCGCCACCGACGAAACTGGCGCTCCAGAATGACCTGCACACCGCGCTGCAAGAAGCGCTGCCGCAACTGCGCAATGGAAATTTTTCGATCGCCAAAATCGAGCCTTTACGCGACGACCAGGGCGCGGTGATCGCGTACCAGGTAGAAATCCGCCATTAACTTCAGGCCCGGTGGCGATGGAACTCCGTCCCCAGATAACGATGCGGCAAATTCGCGCATCCCTCTATGTATGCTAGGATTTCGAGGCGCTGGATGAGGCAGGAAATCTTTCGGTCGAGGCTGCGTTTGAAAGGCCGGATTCTTTTGTTAGCACTCGGGGCCCTGTGCTGCTCTGTGGGTGAGCTTCCAACGCTCCTTGCGCAAACGAACGGACGCTGGACCATTGAAGGCGTGCTCGGGATGATGGACAAGTCCGCGCAAGACTTCCACACGCTCACAGCGGACATCGAGCACGTGAAATACACCGCCGTGGTGAAAGACACATCGACGGAAACAGGGCACATTTTCGTGCGACGCGATGCGAAAATGCGCATCGAAATCACGAAGCCCGATCCGCGCACGATTCTGCGAACCGGCGATTCGCTTTTCCTCTACAACCCAAAAATCAACCGGGTGGAAGAATACGACTTGGGCAAAAACCGCGCGATGGT
>QHYN01000044.1 GCA_003224145.1 Acidobacteriota bacterium | reverse complement strand
ATTCACCCGAAGCCATGCAGGAATTCGTGGTTCGAACGTCGCAATTCGGCGCAGACACTTCGCGGACGAACGGCGGCAGCGTGATCATCTCGACGCGGCGCGGCACCGACGACTGGCACGGCAGTTTGTCCTATTACTATCGCGGCAGGAATCTGAACGCACGCAACACGCTCGATAACCCGGAGCCCAACCCCAAGCAGCCTTTTTCCCGCCAGAACGGTGTTGCAGCGCTCGGAGGACCGATCCGGCGAGGAAAATTGTGGTTCTTCACTTCCTATGAATACATCGACGAAGACGCGAGCGTGGCTTACAGCGTTACCTCACTTTCGCAATTCAACGCGCTAGCACAGATGGCCGCCGCCGGAGATCTTCCCAACGTGACCTCGATCGGCGCAATTCCATCCTCCGTGACGGCGCCATTCCGCGACACGCTCTTCTCCACACGCTCCGATTGGAGGCACTCTTCCCGATCGCAATGGTTTGTCCGCGGCTCGCTGGACCGCAACCACACGCAGAATGATCTCCTGCAGCAAGGAGCCTTGCCTTCGACGGGCGCCACAACAACTTCGAACTATTACAACGTCCTGGTGAACAACCAGTTCCAGTTTTCGTCTTCCTGGCTCGGCACGCTCACGCTGGAAGCGAGCGGCTTTCACCACAGGAAAGTGCGCAGCTCGGCGCTCGGGGAGGCGTTCAATTTTCCGTTCACCGTGAGCTTCCGTACCACTTCGGGCCTTGAGACATTTGGGGACAACCAGTTCGCCACCGCCATCGCCGCGTTTCCCATCCAGCGGGACCAACAGAAATACCAATTCCGCTACGACGTTTCGCGCGTCTCCGGCCCACACACGGTGCGCTTCGGAGTGAATCTCATTCATGAGCCGGTCCTGCGTGGTGCGCTCGCCGGGAATTTGGAAACGGTGTTCACTTATCCGCAGGATCCCAGCTTTTATGTTTCGAATCCCGGCGTGCTCGCCACGTGCACATCTTCGAATCCCGATTCGAATTGTCCAGACGTGGACACGACCGGCCCGTTCGATGGCTCGTTTTCGCAGAGCATCCGGCGGCTCGGCTTCTATGCCGAAGATTCGTGGCGGTTCACGCCTTCGCTGACATGGAATGCGGGACTGCGGTACGACACGACCTTCGGTTTATTCATCGCTTCCGGCCACGACCAGAGCGTTAATCCGGCGCTTGCCGGGAATGGAGTGGTTTCCGGCATTCCGCACGATTATCGCAAGGCCGTTGCTCCGCGTCTTGGGATTGCGTATTCGCCGCACGGGTCTTCCACGACGGTGTTTCGCGCAGGCGCGGGCCTCTACTACAACGACCTGGCGCAGAACGGATGGGTGGACGCCTTCACTGCGGTGAACAATTCGAATCTCAAGAACGGCACAGGTCCGGGCGCACTCATTGATCCCAATTACCATACGCCGTACGCGCTTATGGCGAGCGCGGGATACGAGCACGCTTTTCGAAACGCTTGGCGGGTCAGCGTCGCTTATGAACACCAGCAGGGCGTGCACCAATACCGGCGCTACGAATTTCCGGGCTTTTCGCTGTTTCGCAGCGACAACCGGTCGATCTACAACGGGCTGGCGGTGCAGTTGCAGCACAGCTTCTCGCACCGATTTGAACTGACGGCGAATTACGTGCTTGCCCACGCGACGACGTGGGGCGCCACGGTCGGAGAGCTGTTCGATTACGTCAATGGCGTCTCGAACGTGCACGATCCGTTCGGTCCGAGGGACCATGGGCCTTCTGGTGAAGACATCCGCCATCGCCTCGTACTTGTGGGCGTGGTGCAACTCCCCTGGAAACTTGAGGCGTCAACCATCTCGCAATTCGAAAGCGCTCGGCCCTTCACGATGACCACGCCGTTCGATGTCAATGGGGACGGAGTGGCCAATGACCGGGCGGTGGTCCAAGGCATGCAGACCACGCTGGACGAATTCCGAGGTACGCCATTTTATCAAGTGGATTTGCGCCTCAGCCGGAACATTGCCGTGGGCGAGCGATTCACGCTGCGTCCCTTCGCAGAATTCTTCAATCTGTTCAACCGGCAGAATCCCGGCAACAATTACGTTCCGGACATTTCGGCGCTTCCCACACCGGTGAACAATCTTGCCAACGCCACGGCCTTCTGCCTCAATCCCGCGTGCACACAAACAAAGCCGATCACCAGCCTGAGCCAGTTGCGCACACCCGCGGGAGCGCTGGGGGATTTCTTCGGCCTCGGCACGACCGTGGGGATTCCCTTTGCCGCGCAACTCGGCGTCAAATTCAGCTTTTGACCCTGAAAATGCGCACGCCACGCTATCTGTAGTTAGGCCCTGGCCTTGCGCGTCAGCGATCGTGGCCTCGAACCACTGGAATTCCAGGCAGGCGGATCACTCGCGGGGAAGGACTCCATCGATGCTTCATCCACAATGTCCAGCACGACTTCTTCTGAAGCCGGTTCGTGTGGATTCTTCCGCGTCAATTCGCTCTCGTCGGATTGCTTGGCCATGAAACCCGATACTACTCCGCAAGGAATCCAGAGTGAAGTACGCATTCGGCATCGTGTTAGGTTTCTTGCGGCCCTGTGACTCGCCGGACTCGACCTGAATGCCGCGCATTTCGGACTTAGGGCACTCCCGCGCCAATTCCCAAGGTGGTATAGTTCCGGCAATCGCTCCTACGGTCAGGAGGACCTCCCATGTGTCGTACCGCCCTATGTTTCGTTCTTCTTTCTTTCTCCAGTCTGCCGCTTGCCGCGCAGGAATCTTCCGATCCCGCGGCCCAAGCTCTATCGCAGGGCGATCTCTTCCAGTCCAAGCGCAAGTACGAGTTGGCCTTGGATGCCTATCACAAAGCGGACAAGCTATCGCATCACTCTTCCGCCACGGCGTACCTGAAAATCGCTTCGATCGAGCGAAAACTCGGTGACTTCTCGTCCGCTCTCGATGACACGAAAAAGGCCATCAAAATTGCCGGCGACAACAAAACCGTCGCCGTTCTAGCGCTGCAATTTCGCGCCGGACTGCTGGCACAAATGGCCGGAAAGCCGACAGACAAGAAGCTTAAAGAAGCTGAGGAGGAGCTGCGCCAGGCGCTGGCGCTGGATCCCTCGAATGCGGTCACGCATCTGGACCTTGGGATGATTCTCCTTCGTCAGGAACGCGATGCAGAGGGCATTCCGGAGCTGAACATCTATGTTTCGTCGCCGAATGCGAAACCCGCCACGGCGGCAGAGACCCGACAGGTCATCGCCAATCCGCTTCGTGCCAGCACCCCGTTTGTGCCAAAGTTTTCGTTTACCACTCACGACAATCAGACGATTTCGAACGGCGCGCTTCGCGGCAAGGTTGTGCTCATGGATTTCTGGGGCACCTGGTGCCCACCGTGCCGCGAATCGATTCCCATCCTGCGCGATCTGAACAAGAAATATTCCGGAAGACCGTTCCAATTGGTGGGCGTCAGTTCGGACGACGACGAAGAGGTCTGGAAAACATTCATTCAGGCGCAGCACATGGATTGGCCCGACTATATCGATCTGTCGGATGAAGTCCTTGAGGCATTCAAGATCGAGTCCTTCCCCACGTTTATCGTAATTGACAAAGATGGGGTCATCCGCTTCCGACAGTCCGGACTGAGCGAGAACACCTCGGGCGACCTCGCCGACGCCATCAACAAAGCATTGAAGCGCGACTCCGATCCCAAGCTGGCAGCGGCTGCCGCCGTTGATGGGTCTTCGGCGCCCGCTGCTTCGGGCCCGGGCGCTAGCCCTGCGGTTTCCTCCGCTGTTTCGGTGGCACCTGTTGCTGGTGCCTCCGGCGCCAGTGCTTCCGCAAAAGAAAGTACGAAGACGGATTCGGATTCGCCAGCGGCGCTTCCCGGCATTGAAGGCGGCGTCGTTTCGGGAAATGTTTACAAGAATGCTGCGCTTGGAATGACCTTCCAGTTTCCACAAGGATGGATTGCCGCCAGCGCTCAAGTCTTGCACGCCACGAACGACCGCACCGAATTCGCTGCGAAAGCGGCGATCCTGCAGCAACACCCAGAACTCGCCAATTCCCTGAACTTGTCGGTTCCCAAGACTGTTTTCTATGCGTCACGAAAGGGGCAGTGGGACGGGCAGCACATGGTCATTCCTTCCATCCGCATTAACGTGGTGCCGTCGCGTTTGGATTCAGTCAATCTGGATACTTTTCAGCAGATGGTGGAGAAGATGTCCGCTGTCTCCGGACTGAAGGTCACCGGCCCTGCTTCCGAGTTTCACGTGAACAAACATCCGTTCGTGCGCGCGGATTTCGAGCGCGGCGTCGGCTCGGTGCATGTCTATCAATCTATGGTGCAGACCATTGCGGGAGACTATCTTGCCACCATCGAAATCTATGCCTATTCAGCCGAGGAGCTCCAGCAAGTTGCGGCCTGTTTGCAGAGCATGGCCATTTCCGACGACGATCCCTGAGTCTCATTCCCGTGAATCAACCAGACGTGGCTGTGCTCTCTCACCGAGGATGAGCTGAGCGCCTGAGCCGTGCGAGTCATGTGTTCTCGCGCATTGAACTGTTATCCTTGATGGGGAGACTCGTGGGGCATTCGCACGAATCATGTTTGAGAACCTGACCGAGAAGCTGCAACGAGCGTTCAAAAATCTGCGCGGGCAGGGCAAGCTCACGGAAGAACACCTGGACGCGGCGCTTGCGGAAATCCGCGAAGCGCTGCTCGAAGGAGACGTGAACGTGGGCGTGGCCGAAGAGCTGCTCGGCAACATCCGCAAGAAGACGATCGGCAGCGAGGTGATGCTGCAGCTTTCGCCGGACCAGCAAGTGGTGAAGGTGGTTCGCGATGAGCTGACGGCACTGCTGGGCAAACATGCGAAGCCGCTGTTTGCATCGCGGCCGCCTTCGGTGTGGATGATCGTTGGCCTGCAGGGCTCGGGAAAAACAACGACCACGGGCAAGCTTGCCAAATGGCTGGCGCAGCACGGGCACCGGCCGCTGGTGGTTTCGACCGACGTGTATCGTCCCGCGGCGCGGGAGCAACTCGCGCAAGTGGCAAAGGCCGTGGGCGCGGCAATCTGGCCGGGAACCGGCACGGACAAGCCGCTCGAAATCGTCAAGGGCGCAATCAAAGAGGCGAAGCTATCAGCGAGCGATGTGATTCTTGTGGACACCGCGGGCCGGCTGCACATCGATGACGAGTTGATGAACGAGCTGAGCATGCTGAAGAAAGAATTGCAGCCCAGCGAAATTTTGTTTATTGCAGACGCCATGATGGGTCAAGACGCGGTACGCTCGGCGGGGGAATTTCATAAGCAGCTGGGATTGACGGGAGTGATTCTGACGAAGCTTGACGGCGATGCGCGCGGCGGCGCGGCCCTGAGTATTGCCAAAGTTTCCGGCGCGCCGGTAAAGTTCGTGGGCCTGGGCGAAAAATACGACGCGCTCGAAGGATTTTATCCGGAGCGCATCGTCTCGCGCGTTCTGGGCATGGGCGACATCCTGTCGCTGATCGAGCGCGCCGAGCAGGCCGTGGACCGAAAAGCGGCGGAAGAGTTCGAACGCAAACTGCGCAAGTCGGAATTTACACTTGAGGATTTTCGCGACCAGCTCCGGCAGGTGCGTAAGATGGGACCGCTCGAACAAATCGTGGATATGCTGCCGAAGCTGGGGCCGCTTGCGAATTTGCCGAGAGACACAACCGTGGACGAGAAAAAACTCAAGCAAGTGGAAGCGATTATCAATTCGATGACCAACGAAGAGAGGCGCGACCACAACGTCATTGACGGCAAGCGGCGCAAGCGCATTGCGAAAGGCAGCGGCACGTCCGTGCAGGACGTCAACACGGTCGTCAAGCAGTATCTGCAAATGCGCACGATGATGAAGCAGTACGGGGCGCTGGCAGCGCGCAGCAAGATGAAGGGCCTCGGCAAGCTTTCCGGCTTATCCTGAGTGGCAGCGAAGAGAGCATCGTGACAAAACTGTCAGTTTTTCGTAGAAAGAAAAATGTCTGCAACCTGCAAGGCCAGTTTCTCCGGATCGAGGTCGGTGCGGTTGGCGAGAATGATGATGGTGAGGTTTTTGCCGAGGAAGCGCTCGATCACGGTGCGAAAGCCCATGGTTGTTCCCGTGTGCCACATGCGTTGATGGCGTTCGTAGGGATCGAGAAACCAGCCGAATCCGTAGGAAACGGGCTTGCCGGGATGAAGATTATCGCCGCCGGGCTCGGCCGGCCAGTGGGGCTCGGAGCCATCGTTCAGTTTCACGGAAGCCAGCGCAGGCTGCATTTCCTTTTCGCTGAGCAAGGTATGATTGCGTAAAGCGTCGTCCCACTTGGCGAGATCTTCAAGGTTCGAATAGATGCCGCCGTCGCCGAGCGTGGCGGAAGTCGAGCTTTGATCGGTTTCCTTGAGGACGTCATTCTCCTTTTCTTTGGAATGGCCGTACGCGCGGTTCATGACTTCGTTTTTCCCTTTTTGATAGACGATCGTGTGACTCAGCTTCAGTGGAGCGAAAATGCGTTCGCACAGAAATTCGCCGTACGACTTTCCCGAAGTTTTTGCCTCGATAAGGCCGAGGACAACGTATCCTGAATTGCTGTACGACCAACTGGTTCCCGGCGCAAATTTTCCATTATTTTCCTTCTTCAGCAGTTCCAGAACTTGGTCATCCTGAATCTGTTTTTCGGGCGACCAAATCGGGCCCTTTGCCTTTTCCGCGGCGTCCATCAAATCTTCGTAATCAGGCAGGCCGGAAGTGTGATTCAGGAGGTTTCGAACGGTGACCGATTTCCCATAAGCAGGAAAATCGAGAAAGATTTCCGTGAGCGTTTCGTCGTAACGGATTTTTCGGTCATGCACGAGCAGCATGACGGCCATGGCGGTGAACTGCTTGGTGAAAGAAGCGAGGCGGAAATTCGTGCGCGCATCGATTTTCGATTTCGTTCGGAGATCGCGCACGCCGTAACCGCGTTCGAACACAGTTTGGCCATTTTGACGCACCAGCACGGCGAGACCGGGCGCATCGGGAGAAGTGGCACCCGAGAAAAGCGCATCGATTTTCTTTTCCATCGAAGCTTCTGAGGTTTGTGCCTGCGCGTGAGGTGCTGCGGCTAAAGTGAATAGAGCGAGAACGGAAATGTGGAAAGTTCGATTCACCAGGCCTCCCGAGCGCGGGCAAAAGGATATCACGCGTCCTGCTTCAAACATTCAGCCGATCCGCGTTCACAAATTCTGTTCGCGTACCATGCGTGTACTATACGCGACGGCATACACCTTTTGAGTACTGACCAGAGGAAATCCGCCTATCATTTGAATAGGGCACACTTTTCAACCGCGATGTCACGGTTTCCTCGTGTCCAGCAGGGAAAATCGCAATGTCACCCATGATCAGAAATGGAATCCTTTCGCTGATCCTCCTGTCTTCGGACATAGCGTGCAGCCTGCATGGGGCGCCAATTCCGCAGGCAGAGGCGAAGCCTCCGGTACCGCCTCCGGGCCCGGCGCAAGCGCAGGTAATGCTCGCGCCGGCGCAAATTAGCGCGACGCAGGTCCCGCCTAAGGAACCCTTGCCAGCAGACGCGCGCAAACCAGACGGAATTCTGCGAGTGGGGCATAGCGCGCCGGTGGAAGCACTGGCGTTCAGCCCGGACGGGAGATGGCTAGCTTCCGGGGGCAACGACAGCGCGATTGTCGTATGGAATCTGTCATCGGGCCGTGAGGAGTTTCGATTCGGCGGCCGCAAGGACGTGGTTGCGCCGGGGTCCTTCAACAAAGGAGCCATCGAGTCTTTGGCTTTCAGCTACGATGGGACGTGCCTTGCCTCACTAGACGTTTCCGGTGCCATAAGAATGTGGGACCTGAAGAACCGTAAGATGCTTTACGCCATCCATCCGCGGCGCATTCATTACTATGGCGGGTGGGTCAAGTACAGCGCGGACGGCAAGTCTTTGATCGTCGCCGTCGAGAAGCGTGTGAAAGATGGGACCGAAACGGCCATAGGTTTTTATGACCTAGAAACCGGAAAGAGCTTGCGCACGATCCCAACAAAGTGGGATTTTTTGACTACCGTTGTGCCAACCAGAGACGGACGGCTGATCGCAGCGGGCACAGTTGGCGCGGACGATGACGACGACCCCTCGGGCTCAGTGCAGATCTTTGATCTTGCCTCCGGAGAAGTGCAGAAGACTTATCCCGTGATTGCTTCAACGATCAGCCCGGATGGGCGATGGATGTCGAGCTTCGATAACGCCGGAACTTACCATCCGGTTTTGTGGAATCTGAGCGACGGAAAACGCGTCCACGACCTTACGCCGCAGAATGCAAGCCGCGTCATTTTTCGTCCCGATGGCCAGGAAATGGCCATTACGCACGGCGATTCGAACGCGATCGATTTTGTCTCAACGGCTACCGGTTTGATCACGAAGTCGCTTCCTGGCGGCGGCTACGGTCTGGGTACGGCCGCGTACAGCGCGGATGGGAAGCTGCTTGCTGCGGGTTCTTATTTCTACGGAACGATTAAAGTCTGGGACTTAGCCAGCATGAAAGAGCAAGTGACTTTGTACGGCCAGAGCCCGGTGCAAAGCGTAGCGTTCAGCCCGGACGGAAAATTACTCGCGGCCACCTCCGGCGAATTGCGCGTGTGGGACGTTTCGAACGGAAAGGAAATCGTTACGCTGACGGATGCGCCGGTGAACCGCGCCGTCTTCAGCGCGGACGGCAAATGGCTAGCGGCAAATCCGGGCGGACAGTTTCCGGGAAAGACGCTGAAAATCTGGAACACGCAAACGTGGAAGGAAGCAGGAAGCTTTGCGCAAGAAAACGGATTCCCGGCATTCTGGTTCGCTTTTGGCGAGGCAAAATCTGCGCCGCAAAAAATTCGCAATGTGTGGTCATGGCAATTCGCTACCGAGGAAAAGCCACTGGTTGTGTGGGCCTCCTCTCTGGCGATGGCCGTCAGCCCGGATGGGAAGTGGATCGCCGAACCCACGGGGGGAGCCAACGGCACCGTGGAAATCTGGGACGCCACATCGGGACAGAAGTTGCAGAGCCTTCCCGCGCACAAACTGGCTGTGGTCAAACTATTCTTCAGCCGCGATGGACGCTGGTTGATAACAGTAGGGCAAGACAGCAATCCCATGATGGTGCAAGGACAACCGGGCGTTATGATCGGCTACCCGCGCGTCTCGGTATGGGATACGGCGGCATGGAAGCTGGAATTTTCTATCACGTTTCCTAGCACTGGAGGACCTGGAACCGACATTTCCGCAGACGGAAAATTGCTGGCGCTCACGAAGGGAGGAGGAATCACGCAGCTATTCGATTTGGAGCAGAAGCATCCTGTTGCCGTGTTGGTGTCACCGGATGCCTGGCCAGGAAACCTGGCGATCAGTCCGGATGGAGTGCTGCTCGTCCAAGGGGCGCAAGAGGGTATCCGGATGTGGAAACTACCTATCTCAAAGACGATCTCAAATTGAGCGGGAAATACGAACTTTGATTATCAGCACGCCTGGAGGAATCGAATCACGATGGCCGAACGGAAATGGACCGCGGTTTTGGGAGTTGGGCTAGTCAAGCTCCCCTGGCGCAAGGTTGAATGCTCGACGCTTATCCCCCAGTTGAGTTAGAGTTTAGCAAACGGTTCAGGCGGGGAAAGCGGCCTGGCTGGAAAGTTGGAAGCGGAGGATATCCATGATCATTGGCGAACGGCTCCGCAGCGTGCGAGAACACAAGCAATTATCACAAGGAGAGATTGAGAGGCGTTCGGGCCTGTTGCGATGTTACATCTCCCGCGTGGAGAATGGCCATACGGTCCCGGCGGTAGAAACACTCGAAAAACTGGCGCGGGCATTAGAGATGCCGCTGTATCAATTGTTGTATGACGGAAAAGCACCGCCCGAGCCCCCGGTGACAAGTGTACGACCAACGTCCGGCGAGGTATTGTGGGGATCAGCGGGGAAAGAGGCACGCTATTTGAGGAAGTTGCAGCAATGCCTGTCGCGCATGAATGAAGTGGATAGAAATCTGCTTCTGTTTACCGTGGAGAAGATAAGTAGGCAAAAAAAGCGCGAGAAGAGGGATTGACGGAAGAGCCAGCTTCCGGCTACCGCCAAAGAGTTTAAGAGGCTTACGCCTCCGATGGATTAGTTTCGCCACTCCTTAAGGCCCTGTATCTGCCGGATCATTTCATCGTAAGACTGCAACGCTTCGTTCACGAGCGGCTTGGCCGTTTCGATCGCCGCGAGCAAATTGCTCTTATACTGGAGAACATCCTCGGGTTCTTCCAAGAGAGTCCTTCGGATTGCGGCAACATCCGTCATCACGGCGCTGAGGGTAGCGTGCAGCGTTTTCACATGTCTTACCGTGGAGGCCAGGAAATCCTGCAAGTTGGGAATTTCCTGAGCACGCAAAGCTGGATTTAGCATGGTGACTTCCTTTCTCTTGAGGTTTTGTGGCCGTGCGATTCTAGGGGCGACGCGGACCTGAGCCAGCGGCGCGAAAATGAAGACGAAAGTAGACCCCAGAGTCGATCCAAGTGAGCGCATGATTGAAATTTGCCCGCCGAATAGCAATGCCGAGGTCTACGTACGTTAGTTCCCTTACAAGACGGGCAGCCGGGGCGACCAGACAAAGCCGTTCAGGATTGACTTTCTGTGTCTACTTATCTAACGTACGTCCATCGGAAAGTATTGTTATCTACGTTACTGTAAATACCTGTACCGCACCGCTCCGGTCCATACGCATAGATTTGCCCCAAGGCGCCACCAGGAAGCAGGAGGATACCAATGAACGAGCTACGAGAGTTCTTCTCCTCCAGGGGTTTCATGCCCCACGGTTTTTGCTACCAATGGAAGCCGCTTCTTATTTGGCTACACGGCATTTCCGACACTTTGATAGCCATTGCCTATTTCTCGATTCCTCTCGCCTTGATCTATTTAGTGAGAAAAAAGCGAAATATTCCGTTTGACTGGATGTTCGTATGCTTTGGAACGTTCATCGCCGCCTGTGCAGCAACCCATCTCATGGAAGTAGTGACGCTTTGGATCCCCGTCTACTGGATCTCCGGTGGAGTGAAGGTAATCGCAGCTCTTGCCTCGTTACCCACCGCCATCTTGCTTACTCGCGTCGTTCCCCAAGTTCTTAACTTACCCAGCCCCGATGATCTCCGGTCTGCAAACCAGGAATTGGGAAGACAAGCGACGATTCTGCGCGAACAAGCTGCTCTCCTGGATCTCTCTCAAGATGCGATTCAGGTCCAGACGATCGACGGAAAAAATCTGCTCTGGAATCAGGGTGCGGAGCGCATGTATGGCTGGTCGAAAGCGGAAGCAATCGGCCAGTTCGATCATGATCTGCTGCAGACGAATTTCGCACGGCCACGGAACGAAATTATCGACAAGCTTCTTGCAACGGGATACTGGGATGGGGAGCTTCAACAGAGGAGGCGCGATGGACAAACGATCATCGTGTCGAGCCGTTGGGCATTGGGGAGGGGTCTGGATGGCAGCGCCCAGAATGTCTTGATGATCGACACTGACATCACGGAGCAAAGGCGCGCGGAAGATGCTATGCGCGAAAGTGAAGAAAGATTCCGGTTAATGGCGGGCAACATCGAAGAGATCTTTTGGCTCTTGGATCCCAGGTCTTTGGGAGTCATTTACGTAAGCCCCGCGTTCGAGCATATCTGTGAGCGGCCCCTGGCCTCTATCTATTCAAACCCTACTTCTTATCGCGAAATCATCCATTCCGAGGACGTCCGGCGAGTGCTCGCACAGCTTGCCCTTCTGGAGCAGACAAACGAATTTCATGAACAGTTTCGCATCGTCTGCCCCTCGGGGACGGTAAAGTGGGTCGAAGGATGGGGTTTCACCGCAAAGGATTCCATTGGGAATGTCACCGCACTCGTTGGAACCGTACGGGACATCACGGAACGCAAGCGGGCAGAGGACGCGGGCCGCCGGAGCGAAGAGCTGCTCCGGGCAGCATTCAACCAGGCCGCCGTGGGGTTTTCGATGACGAATATGCAGGGCCAGTTCGTCAAAGTGAACAGGACTTATTGCCGCATTACCGGTTACTCGGAGGAGGAACTCCTTAAGATGAATTTCCAGTCGATTACTGCTCCGGAGGATCTTCCCGCAAACTTAGTGCGGATGCACCGTCTCGTCGTCGGAGAAATCAGCAACACTGTTTATCAGAAGCGCCATATCAGGAAATCCGGCGAACTTGTCTGGGTCCAGAATAGCGTCTCTCCCTTATGGGATGGCAATGGTAAGGTTTCCGGTTTCGTGGCTCTAACCGAGGATATTACCGATCGCAAGAGAGCGGAAGATGCATTGCGTGAGAGTGAGGATCGCTATCGGGACTTGGTCGAGAATTCCAGTGACCTGATTTGCACGCACGATGCTCAGGGAATTCTCTTGTCTGTTAACGAGACTCCCCTTCGGATTCTCGGATATTCCCGGGAGGAACTCCTGAATAAGCCACTGCGCGACTTTGTCACGCCGGAAACGCGCCCTTTGTGTGATGCCTATCTTGCCCAAGTTCAACGAGACGGTTTCGCCAAAGGCCTCCTGCCTGTCGTGGCCAAGAGCGGAGAAGTGAGGCTCTGGGAATACAATAATTCTCTTCGCAAAGAGGGAGTGAGTTCACCAGTCGTTCGCGGCATCGCGCATGACGTCACCGAACAAAAGCGTGCAGAAGCGGCACTGCGCAGGTCCGAAGAAAAGTTCTCCAAGGCGTTCCGTTCGAGCCCGGTTGAAATGGTCATAACAACACTCGAGGAAGGGCGCTTCTTGGACGCCAACGAAAGCTTTGAAAAAAACACCCGCTTCACCCGGGAGGAGGTCATTGGCCGTACCTCTCTTGAGTTAGGCCTCTGGGTGGACCCGCAGGACAGGGCGGCGGTGGTCGAGGAAATAAAGAAAAACGGCCGGATCGTGAATCGTGAGATTCGGATCCGGGCAAAGTCGGGCGATATTGGTTTCAAGCTCTATTCGGCGGAGCTCATCCAGATAGCCTGTGAGCAATGTTTGCTGGCAGTCAGTGAAGACATCACCCAACGCAAGCGGGCGGCAGAGGGAATCCGGAAACTTTCCGGAAGGCTGCTGCAATTGCAGGATGAGGAACGGCGGAAGATCGCCCGAGACTTGCACGACGCCACGGGCCAGGATTTGGTAGCACTTTCGAGCACGTTGGGCCATCTGCAGGCGACAACCCCTTCATCGAGCAGAAAGTTGCGGAAGTCCATCTCGCAGTGTCAAGCAGTGGCGGACCGCTGTATCCGTGAAATCCGCACGCTCTCTTACCTGTTGCACCCTCCCCTGCTGGACGAGGCCGGATTAGAGGATGCGATTCGACATTACGCGCCCGGTTTTGCGGAGCGCACGGGCATCGAGGTTGACCTGCAAATAGCACCGGGCTTCGGACGGCTGGCCCAAGAGGAAGAGATGGCCTTGTTCCGAGTGATGCAGGAGAGCTTGGTGAACATTCATCGCCATTCCGGCAGCTTCAGCGCGAGAATTCGGCTGGACCGCAATACGCGGGGAGTCTTGCTGGAAGTAAGCGACAACGGACGAGGCATTCCAGGGAACGGTCAAGGACGAAACAAAGGCCTTTCCTTCGCCGGCGGGGTGGGCGTCCAAAGCATGCAGGAACGGCTGAAACAAGTGGGTGGGCAACTGGAAATCGAATCCAGCACGAATGGCACCACGGTGCGGGCAACGGTACCTGTACATGACTAAGAATTTGAAGAAACTACGAATCGTGGTAGCGGATGATCATGAACTGGTCCGCCGGGGAATCCGCGATCTCCTGCAGGTTCAGCGCGGCTGGAATGTCGTAGGTGAGGCAGGCAATGGCCGGGAAGCAGTAGACAGAGTGAGGAGGTTAAAACCCGACATAGCCATTCTGGATATCACCATGCCGGACATGGACGGGCTCGAAGCTACTCGACAGATCCGGGAGGCCGCAGTTATGACGCAAGTATTAATCCTGAGCATGCACGAGTCCGACCAGATGGTTCGGCGAGTACTGGAAGCAGGAGCGCGAGGGTACGTTTTGAAATCGGACATGGCAATGCATTTGGTCAAGGCGGTAAAAGATGTGGCGCACGGCAAAATCTCGCTGACGCCCAAGGTATCAGAAATTGTACTAGAAGGCTTTCTGAAAGCCGCGGCGGAATCCAAACAGCTAGCCCCACCCCGGGCCCGGCCCACCGCGCGGGAGAGGGAGGTCATTCGACTTTTGGCAGAAGGGAAAGCGAACAAGGAGATTGCTTCGGCGCTGGGAATCACGGCAAGAACTGTAGAAACGCACCGCGCGAGAATCATGATGAAAATGGGTTTCCATTCTCTTAGCGACCTGATTCACTATGCCATTCGAGGCAAGATGGTCCCGACGTAGGCTCCTAAAACCCGGAAGTTGAGAGAGAGTCGTCCCGAGACGGCGGATGATTTGTGAAACGGTAACTCATGCGCACATTCCTCGTCCCGCGCCGTCGCCGATCCTGGAACTTCCCTTGCTTTGCCACGTTCCAGCGCGCTGAGGGGCTGGCAAAGCCGTGCTCCCATCGCACATCCAGAGTTTGATTGCCGCGAGGCGGCTGGGCAGGCTAGAATGGATGAGTTCAGGAGGACTGACTTTGTGTTGACGATTCGTCTGTCAAGGATTGGGAAGAAGAAAAAGCCCTTTTACCGCGTGGTGGTCATAGAGAGGACCCGGCCGCGCAACGGCCGCATTAAAGAGGCGGTGGGAACGTACGATCCGCTGAAGAAGCCGGCGGAAATCAAGCTCGACGCAGAGCGCATCAAGCATTGGATCGGCTTAGGCGCACAGCCTAGCGATACCGTGCGCAGCTTTCTCCGTCAGCAGAAGATCGCTTAAAGGGTCGCCCCGCCATCCTGAAATTTGCGCGCCCCCACCCTGCCGGGACGCCATTCCACTGAGACAGCGGTTGGTTACCCCACTGTTCCAGTAAGTCGTTGACCACTTCTGGCGCCAGCGGTAGGTTGCCGGTTCAGAATCACGTTCAAGCGGAGGTGCCCCATGAAGGAACTGGTCGAAGCCATCGCCAGGGCCCTCGTGGATCATCCCGAAGACGTGCAGGTTAAATCCGTCGAAGGGTCGCAGGTGACCGTGCTGGAGCTGCGAGTGCATCCCGAGGATTTGGGAAAGGTCATTGGGCGGCAGGGGCGGACGGCAAAGGCCATTCGCACACTGCTGGGGGCAAGCGGGATGAAGCTGAAGAAGCGGTTCACGCTCGAAATTCTTGAAGACTGATGTTCATGCGGCTGTTTCTGCCATCCGCCGATTTGGGTCACATTTTCCATTGAGTTCTGAAACTCCACGCTGGTTGCTTGTTGCGCGCATCTTGCGCCCCCGCGGCAATAGAGGTGAGCTTGCCGCCGAACTGCTTACCGATTTTCCGCAAAGGCTCACTCAATTGCAGGAAGTCTTCGTAGGAGATGCGAACGGCAAGAGCGAACCGCGACGCATGGAACTGAAATCGTGCTGGTTGAGCCAGAATCACCGAGGACAGGTGGTCTTTCATTTCGAAGACGTGAATTCGATTTCTGAGGCGGAAGAGTTTCGCGGGCTCGAAGTGCTGCTGCCGTTTGAACAACGGGTGCTCTTGCCTGCCGGGCAATATTTCGTTTCGGATTTGATCGGCTGCTCCGTGTTCGAAACTCCCAGCGCACCGCCGGTTGTCTCCTCCTCGCCTTGCTCGTTTGCGGAAGCGCCCGCTTTGCTCGGCACGGTGCGCGATGTTCAATTCCCGGGCCAAGAAATATTTGGCACTCCGCTTTTGGAAGTGGGGACTTCGCAGGGAGAACTGCTGATTCCCCTGGCAGCGGATATCTGCACGAAGATTGATCCAGTTGCGCGGCGGATTGACGTGCTGTTGCCGGAGGGGCTGCGCGACCTGAATCCAGCGTAAGGAATTCCGTTGCCAGGCGTCACAGTGCATAATTCCATTCCCGGAAGAAATGACATGCGATTCGACCTCATCTCGATATTTCCTGAATTTTTCAGCGGGCCTCTGGAACATGGAGTTGTACGGCGGACACGGGAGGCCGGGCTCATTGAAGTGCACGTTCAGGATTTGCGCGCCTTCACCAAGGATCGCCACCGCACCGTGGACGACCGGCCGTTCGGCGGAGGCGAGGGCATGGTGCTGAAGCCGGAGCCGCTGTTCGAGGCGGTGGAGTCGCTGCTTGGACATGGAGTGGGGGAAGCGACAAAACCGACTGCACTCGCCCCAAAGACCGGGATCGTCCTGATGTCCGCGGCCGGTAAACTGTTCAACCAGGAAACGGCGCGGCGTTTTGCGAAGTTGGAGCGCCTCATCTTCATCTGTGGGCGCTATGAAGGAGTGGACGAGCGCGTGGTGGAGCATTTGGCTACAGATGAAATTTCGATTGGCGATTTTGTTTTGAGCGGCGGCGAGCTTGCCGCCATGCTCGTGATTGATGCTGTCACGCGGCTGCTGCCTGGCGCGCTAGGCAATGAAGCTTCTTCGCAGAACGAATCGTTCAGCGCATGCCCTTCTCCTGCCTCCCGGCCCTTGGAGCCTGGGAGTGGAGCAGTAGCAACAAAGAGCCTGCTGCTGGATTTTCCGCACTACACGCGTCCCGCAGAGTATCGCGGATGGAAGGTGCCCGAAGTTTTGATCGGGGGAAACCACGCGGAAGTGGCCAAATGGCGGCGCCAGGTGGCGATCGAAAAGACAAGGCGAAACCGCCCGGATCTGCTCGCCGGGGAATAAAGGAGAACCTCTTGCGGTCCTCGTAGATTAAATGAGAGAGTTCTAAGAGGGCAGCGAACTGCAGAGTATCGATAAGGAAGGCAGCAGTTCTCGAACACAGTGCAGATGACGAAAGTTTTCGGAATCATCAGTGAGTTCATGAACATGCAAATGGCGTGCACGTGTCGGTGCCGGTGCATTTGTACGGGCGGCAGGCACGGCGGCAAGGGAGGTTCTTCGGTTTAGGGCACGTGGAAAACCAGAGAAAATTCCCAGCCGCTCGGGACGAGCGGCCTTTTTATTGGTGAACGGGCGATTTTGACGGAAGGCCCGAGGTTTCATGAGCAAAGAAACGATTGGCAGCGGCTACCAACTGGAAAGGCCGATAGCAATCTATTATGAACACCCGGACTGGTTCCGGCCGCTGTTCCAGCAGCTGGATGAGCACGGCGTGAACTGGCTGAAGGTCAATGCGCGTCATCATCATTACGACGTTGCATCGCGCGAACGCGAATATTCGCTGCTTTTCAACCGCATGAGTCCCTCGGCGTGGCAGCGCGGACTGGGCCACGGCATTTTCTATACGCTCAACTATCTGGCGCATCTCGAAGCACAAGGCGTCAGAGTGGTGAACGGCTGCCGCTGCTTCGCGCACGAAATTTCGAAGGCGCTGCAGCTTTCGAACCTGGAAAAGCTGGGGCTGCCTTATCCGAAAGCGCGAGTGATCAATCATCCGTCGCAGGCGTTGGCAGCGGCGGACGCGATTGGGTATCCGGTGGTCACCAAGCCAAATATCGGTGGGAGCGGCGCGGGGATCGCGCGGTTTAATTCGAAAGAGGAGCTGCGCGCCGCCGTGGAAGGAAATAGGCTGCATTTTGGGATCGATTCGACGGCGCTGGTGCAGGAAGCGTTTACGGCGCGAGACGGGATTATCACTCGCGTGGAAGTTCTGGGAGGAAAGTATCTGTACGCGATTCGCATTCACATGACGGGCGAGAGTTATAACTTGTGCCCCGCAGATATATGCCAGAACACGCGCGGCGAGGAACTGACGCGCATTGCGTGCCCCGTGGACGCGCCGAAGAGCGGGATGAAAGTGGAAGGCTATGAGGCGCCAAAGCGGGTGATCGAAGATGTCGAGCGGATCGCCGAACTTGCCGGCGTCGAGGTGGGCGGGGTTGAGTACGTCATCGATGAACGAACAGGAAGGCAGCTTTACTACGACGTGAACGCCCTCTCAAATTTCGTCGCCGATCCAGTGCGCGTCGTAGGCTTCAACCCCTATTCGCGGCTGGCGGATTTTCTGATCGCCGAGGCGCAGCGCCACGAAGCAGGCCGCAGCGAGCGCGTTGTGGCGAGGGGAGGACCGCGATGAGATATGGATACTGGCTTCCTGTGTTCGGCGGCTGGCTGCGCAACGTTGAAAATGAAAACATGGAGACGAGCTGGCCGTATGTAAGGAAACTCGCGCAGCGCAGCGAACAGATCGGATTCGATGTGACGCTGATCGCGGAGCTGAACCTGAACGACATCAAGGGCCCGGAGGCGGCATCCCTGGATGCGTGGTCAACCGCAGCCGCTCTTGCTGCCGTCACCGAAAAGATCGAGTTAATGGTGGCCGTGCGGCCGACGTTTCATCTGCCGGCGCTGCTGGCGAAGCAGGCCGCGAACATCAATCACATTAGCAACGGCCGGCTGACGTTGAACGTGGTTTCTTCCTGGTGGGCCGACGAAGCCCGCAAATACGGCGTGACGTTCGAACAGCACGACGACCGCTACGCGCGCACCAGCGAGTGGCTCGACGTTTTGGATGGCGTGTGGAAGCAGGATCATTTCTCATTTTCCGGGAAGTATTATCGCGTGGAGGATAACGTCCTCGAGCCCAAGCCGGTTTCGAAGCCGCGGCCGACGCTTTACGCAGGAGGGGAATCCCCTGCAGCAAAAGATCTGATCGCGGAAAAATGCGACGCATACCTGATGCATGGCGACCCGCCGGAGCGCGTGCGCGAAAAAATAACCGATCTGCGCAAACGCCGCTCAAAGCACAATCTCCCCCCGCTGAGATTCGGCGTCGCCGGGTACGCCATCGTGCGCGAAACCGAGCGCGAAGCGCAGGACGAGCTGCGGCGCATCACGGACGTTCAACAATCCGCGGCGGGTTACGCGAATTACCAGCAATGGCTTGCCGGAACACAACTGGAGCAGCGCGTCTCACTGGAAGACTATTCCGTTTCGAACCGCGGCTTGCGGTCGGGTCTTGTCGGCACACCGGAACAGGTGGCCGAGCGCCTCGCGCAATTCGAAGCTGCCGGCGTCGACCTGGTGCTCCTGCAATTCAGCCCGCAACTGGAAGAAATGGAACGTTTTGCGCAAACTGTTATCAGCAAGTACCGGTCCGCATCCGCGCTCGCTTGAACGGTTAATCCTTATCCTAAGCCTCAAATCAATTGGACGCCTGTATGCAATCGTGAAATTTGCTAGTAAAATGGCCCTAGTGTCCGTATAATTAGGTTTTGCCCCATAAGAGCTGGCCCTGCCTGAGTGGGTCTAAAAGGGAACACGAACATGAATCCGGTGATTCAAAAATTACATGAAGCGCAACTGCGCAAAGACCTCCCCGAGTTCCGCGCTGGCGATACCGTCCGCGTGAATGTCCGCCTCAAAGAAGGTGAAGGCGAGAAAGAAAAGGAACGCCTCCAGGCATTCGAAGGTGTGGTGATCTCCAAGAAGGGCCGGGCCTCCAGTGCGACCTTCACGGTGCGCCGCGTCAGCTTTGGCATTGGCATTGAGCGAATCTTTCCTTTGCACTCGCCCACCATCAGCTCCATCGAAGTCGTCGGCAAGGGCAAGGTTCGTCGCGCCCGCCTGTATTACCTCCGCGATTTGAAGGGCAAGGCTGCCCGCATCAAACGTGCTGGCCGCGAAGAGGAGACCGCCGTTGCGGCCACCGCGGGCACCGAAGTAAAAGCGTAAACCACACTTCGCGAGTTCACTGCGAAATCAGAAGAAAGCCCCGGTTGCCCGGGGCTTTTACTTTTCGCCACGTTACGGCTGGACGTTCGTGACACCTTCCGCGCCCGGCTTCGGGAAATGTTTCTCGTACCAGGCGATGCAGCGATCCGTGGAATCGATGATGTGTTTGGTTTCACTAAGCCCGTGGCCTTCGCGGGGATAGCGCACGAAAATGGCCTCCGTCCCCACGTCTTTCAGCGCAATGAAAAACTGTTCGGCCTCGGCGATGGGCACATCGTTGTCATTCTCGCCGTGCATTAGCATTGTGGGCGTGTGCGCCGCCGCAACGTGCTTCAACGCCGACCGCTCCCAGGCCACGTCCATCAAATTGCCCTGGTGCAGAAACTGGCCGAATTCCATCTCTTCATATTGGTTGTAATAGGTCATGTAGTTGTAGCTGATGAGGTTGGTGATGCCCGCGATGGGCACCGCGGCCTTGAATTCGTTGGTCTGCGTGATCAGCCAGTCGGTCAATTGGACAACATAGCTGACGCCTTCAATACCAATGCGCTCCCGGTCGATACACGGGTAACGCCGAACCGCCGCACTGACACCATAAAGAACGTCCTGGCCTTCGTTGCCGTCCTGATCGCCAAAGACGGCGTCCGCGAATTTCTGCCCGTAGCCCGTCGAGCCGCGATAGTTCACGTTCAACGTGGCCCAGCCGCGCGCCGCGTACACCTGGTTCTTGTAATTGAGCGACGGACCGTTCTGGCCATGGGGCCCTCCGTGGATGTTTACGATGAGGGGATGCTTGGACGTTGCGGTCACGCCCAGGGGCTTGGTGAGAAAGGCTTCGACTTCGTATTTATTGTCGTTGCTGATAAACGTGAAGGATTCCACTTCCGCGATCTGCTTTC
>QHYN01000043.1 GCA_003224145.1 Acidobacteriota bacterium | reverse complement strand
AATCTACGTCGAGTCCATCCGCGGAGTCCCCGGGGGCCTTGACCTATGGCGCTGGAATCAAGCTGCAGACGGCGGGCCGAACACTGACGGAAGCCTGCCGTTCAAGTACGAAGGTCAGCCTGATTGCGGCATCTTCGTAACCACTTTCTGCACTACGAGTGGGTTGGCGCCGGGAGGAGGCGATGGAGACGTCGCCGTGAACGGTCCGGACCCAATGAACGCCAACATTCCAAATCTGGCCGTGGTCAGCCTGACCGCAGCACAAGTTACAGGCAGCCATTCCACCAACCGTGCGGATACGTTCAGCACTCCGAACCCAGCCACGGCGGGCGTTCCCTTCGACGATCGCATGTGGTTAGACGCCCTGGACGATCCGAATCACGTCTACATGGAGTACCACGATTTTGGAACAACTTCGCAAATCTTTGTGCAACGCTCGAACAATGGAGGCTTCACCTATACGGATGCCCTGGGGACCGCGATTGACGCCGCAACCGAGCCGAGCGTCGGTCCTCCTACCGGCAATATCGCAGGCCAGATCAAGGTGGACCGCAGTAGCTGCGCGAGCCACGGCAACCTGTACCAGATCTTTGTGGGCCCCGACAACCCGGTGGACAACGCGCAGAACAGCAGCAGCTTTTTTAATGCTGCCTACGTGGGCGTGGCCTCGAACGTGAGTCTCACGAGTCCTACACTATCGTTCACTGACACCAAGATCTTCAGCTGCGGGGCGGGTTCGACGTGTCCCTCCGGCGCCGGCCTCGGCAATCTGTTTCCCGCGCTCGCGGTAGACAAGTTCGGCTTCCTGTACGCCACCTGGTCGGATAACGCCAACATCTATTACTCGTTCTCCCCCACTCACGGGACGCGCTGGTCTCCGGCCGTCAAGGTAACTCAGAACACGCCCCAAGCCGGAAAGTCGAACGTGTTCCCCTGGGTAGCGGCCGATGCCAACGGTCACGTGGCCATCGCGTGGTATGGTGCCGACCAGGCCGGCAACTCGAACAAGGTCCCATTGACCACAAACTGGAACGTCTTCGTTGCGGAGACCGTCAACGGCCATGCGATCACGCCGGTTTTCACCCTAAGCCAGGCTACTGACCACGTGAACCACAGGGGGCAGATCTCGACCGGTGGCCTCCTTGGCAGCTCCGACCGCAGCCTTGCCGACTTTTTCCAGATCGCGATTGACCCGACGAACCATTTGGTTAACATTGCTTATGCCGATAACCATGCGGGTACGTCTGTCTCGTACTTCACGCGGCAAAAGACGGCAACCTCGGGCATCTCCACCAAGGGGAAATGTGCGGGCACCACTCACCAAGCAGGCGGAAAGGGCGACGAACCCGGCAAGCGCGGCGGCAGTGCCAATTTCGCCTTTAATTACGACGATTCCAACCCGCAGTCGAACAGCGCGGCCTTCAGCGACCCCGGTTCAGGGGGCAGCTTCCAGGCCACGCAGTTCACTTCGGCGACTTTTGACGAGGTTACGCACAGTGTCACCCTTACCGGATTGGGAACCGATAACGGCGTGTCGGTAGGGTTCACGATCGTTGCTGTGGATAGCTCCCTGGTGGCGCCGGGGATGTTCAGCATCACCCTTAGCGACGGTTACAACAACAGCGGGCATCTGCTCGACGGGAGCATTGCCATCTACTAGCCCGCACTCCCAACGGTGGCTGATTAGATGACGGCGTCGGCTCCTTTGACCGAGTAGACTTGGTTGCTGTTCAACGACCAGGGCTCGGAGGAAAGGAACCGAGCTCGCCCTCCCGCCTGTATCCCCTCCGGAAACTAACCACTAATCTCTGCCTTTTCTCAGCTGTCTCGATGGGGACTGCTCGAGTCACAAATTGATTGCCTCGACGGTCGAAGGAGCATTAGGATGCGCGAGCTAGGAGTCCAAATCGGAAATCCCGGTCAATGCGCAGAGCTTCCATGGCACGGCAATCCCACGCGGTGACATTCGAATCCTACGCTTCGCTGGCCGAGATTCGCGACACCCTGCTCGAAACCTACGCGAGCAACGACGCCATGAACCAGCTTATTCTCTCCCATCTCGACCCTCGGGCGTGGCGCGCCCAGCCGCCGGGTCAAAAAGGCAGTGGCCGGACGATCGCGGCCATCTTCGCCCATCTGCACAACTGCCGTCTTAAGTGGCTGAGGCGTTCCGCGCCACATCTGAAGCGTCCGGCGCCACTCGATCCCCACCGCTGCAGCATGAAGCAGGCTGCCGCCGCGCACCGGAGAAGCGCGGCGCAGTGCCTGCGCATGTTGTCGGATGCGCTCTCGGCGGCTCCGAATCGTCGCGTTGCAACGTTCTCCCGCGACGGTTGGGCGCCAACGTGGCCCGCCGGAGGGACCATGTTCGCTTACATGTTCGCGCACGAGGCGCATCATCGCGGACAGATTTTGATGCTGGCCCACCAACTCGGCTACCGCGCCCACAAAGCCATGTACGGCATCTGGCAATGGGAGAAGCTCTGGAAACAAGCCGGCCTGACCACGCGCCCGCACTGAGGGGAAGCCGCCCTCCTGGCTCTTCGTAGCACCGGCATGTCGCTAGCGGATTTGGCGAAGTTGGGAATCAGGGATTAGGTCTGCTCTTTGTAGAGCCATGCGCCGCAAACGGAGGCGATGATCACAGCGACCAGCAGAATGAGACTGATAGTGAGTGTGACGCGCCCCGGGACCACGTTGGCGGCGATGCTATTGGCGTCTGGAATGGCGTACGCGAAGAACCAGTAGGCAGCCCCGGTGAGGGCGGCTGTCTTGGGCCCCGCTCCAAGGCGAGGCCGCGCTACGGCGTACAGCCAAACCACGCCAATACCCGCCACGAAGGCAGAAATGATGAAGAAGGGAATGGCGTTAGGACGCATTTGACGGCCGAGGGCTTTCATGTACGCGTCCCATTGGGAGGCAAACACAACGCCGTTTAAGACGTATTCGAAGATATTTATGATGAGGCCAGCGAGCAAGCCACCGAGAAATACGCGTGCTAAGTTGATTTTCCCCATCGGAATCCTCCGCGAGTAATCGCTAGAATGTCGTGACTCGAAAGGGGCCGAAGGAACCGTAGTAGGGAGCCTACGAGTTGTGCATGGCACGAGTCAAGAGGAAAGGCCAGCCGGGAGAGACAGGGGCGGCGCGCCCCCAAAAACCGAAGGCGGGGTAGCCGCGCTAACGTTTTTTACCCATGGGAGTCGAAGCGGGCAGAAGGACTGCCGCCTGGTTGCCTGGAAAAGTGGAAGCCTGTGTTGGGGACACAGCTTCTAAACGAGTTCAGCCGGATTTGCAATTGTCATTCGTTCGTCGGGACAAGAATTCTTCCTAACTATCCGAGGACGCGGGAGGGCTTATGCGTAAATTTCTCCTGGGATTCGTGGTGGGGATTGTAACGCTTCCGGCAGGGGCATTTGCGGCGGCGTGGCTGGGATGGCTGCCGACCAACGCGAACGCCACGCCTACGGCGCTGGAACAGGCTTTCGCTCATCTGGCGCTCGATCGGGCGGCAGCCCGGCGCGCACCGCATCTTGCGAATCCGATTGCGCCCACGGAAGAAAACTTGATGGCGGGAGTGAAATTGTTCAAGGGCGATTGCGCGGGCTGCCATGGCGATCCAAACAACGGCGAAAAGCGCGAGAGCGAAAACTTTCTCTATCCCAGTCCTACGGTGTTTGCGCTCCATCCTCCGCGCAAGCCGGACTATCAACTGTTCTGGATCATCAAAGGCGGGGTGCGGTACTCGGGGATGTTCAAGTGGGACGGGGAATTCGGCAAAGACGCATCCGGGAAGGACATTTCGGATGAGAAAATCTGGACGGCGGTGACGTTCCTCACGCGCCTCGATTCCCTTCCCCCGGCCGTTGCGGCCGAATGGCACAAAAAAGGACCATAATTGAAGTAGCCGGTACTTACGTGCTGGGCACCGTCAAAACGTGGCCGGGTTGCCAAGCCGGGGCGCAGCATGCTGCGCCCCTACAAATAGCACGGGACGAGCTTTAGAAGGTGGTATTCTCCCGTTATCTTCGGCCAGCAGGGGGAAATCTCAGATTCACTCTGGCCGACCGGCATTCGGCAATAATCCGTAGGGCCCATCCAGCCATCATTCCATAACGAAGAGGAGGACACGCTCATGTTTGATAAGCTCACGAACACCACCGACAATTTCGTCGTGACCATTCTTCGCCTGGCCCTTGGCGCGGTGTTTTTCGCTCACGGCGCGCAGAAGGCGCTCGGCTGGTTTGGCGGCTACGGCCTGCACGGCACGCTGGGGTTCTTCACCCAGCAGATGCACATCCCCTGGCCGTTTGCAGTTCTCGCCATTGCTGCCGAATTTCTTGGGAGCATCGGCTTGATTATCGGGTTCCTCGGGCGCGTCGCCGCCTTCGGCATCGCCTGTAACATGGCCGTTGCCATCGCTCTCGTCCATCGTCATTTCGGCTTCTTCGCCAACTGGTCCGGCACCCAGGGAGGCGAGGGCTTCGAATATCACGTATTGGCCATCGCTATCGCCCTGGCCATCATGATCCGGGGCTCCGGGGCCTTTTCCATCGATCGATCGCTTTCCAGGTCACTGTAGCCCGTTCGCGCGGGGGGCCGGGCAAGGCCGGCTGTTGCAAGGAGGAAGGAGGACGGTGAGGTAAGCTCACCGCTACAAAAGAGACAGGGACGGCGGGTAGCACGTACACGAGGAGAACGGATGCCCGGGTTTATTGCTCCCTTTGATTTACGTACTTTACCTGATTGAGTCAAAGACCCAAGAGGCCCATAGCTAGAATGCAGGAGAGCTAGAGGAGTTCGGGCCGGGCAGGCGCTGCTGAGGGTAAAGGCCATGGCTCTTTAAGCGATTCATGCCCATGGGTGCGGGTCCAGAGCAAAAGAGCGTATTGAGAGTATTGATCGTCGGGAAGGAGCCACTGACCCGGGACGACATTCGTATTTTGCTGGGAAGCAAGGGCTGTGAGTGCACGACGGCCGCGAGCAGCCAACAGGCGCTGGCGGCGATTGAGCAAAAAGATTTCGTTGCCATTGTACTTGACACGCAATCCTCAGAGTCACCCGCGACGGAGATCATTTCGGGGATCGACGAAAATCATCCGAATCTGGTGGAACGCGTCCTAGTTATCACCGAGGAAGGCGGTAGCCCCGAGATTAGGCATTTGATCGAGCAGTATTCACTCCCGCACGTGGAGCGGAGGCTCCTGGTGCAACAACTCTGGCGCAGCCTGGAGCCACTGTTATATTCCGGGGCGTTTCGATACGCCGCAGATGTGGTGCGACTCATCTTTGACAGCTTCCGCGACCCACTCCCCGCCGGGCTGCGAGCATCGGAGGCTCGAGGCCGACGGGTGCTCTATGCATGCGGGAGCCTCACCGTGGATCTTTGGATTAGGCCCGAAGAAGGCTCCCATCGCATAACGCTCGAGGGGCAGATTCTGGATGTGGCCAAGCCAAGTCGTAGATTTGAGAACACTGGCGTGGCGTTACATAGCCAGAAAGGCCCAATGGCGCATGCAACAACCAATGAGTTCGGCGAGTTCCATTTGGATTTCGAAATCCAGCCAAGAGTGGGTCTAAAAATAGAGGACGACAGGGCTCATGGGCTAACGATTTCATTACCTCGAATGGAGTGGGCGACTCGAAAAGCGGCAGCATGGTCGTAACCTCGAGGACCAGCACAGGGCTCGACCTTGAAGAACTACTCGCGAGGAAAACGAAAAAGGAATTTCTGGGCGCGAGCCAAGGACCTCGGCCGAGAAGATGGAGCCGTCTTTGTCGACGGCGATTTGGTGGGGATCGAAATGCGGTCCCCAGTCCGGTTCTGGCCCGCGAAATACGCCGACGACCTTGCCATCGTGATCGATTTTCAGAATGCAGCCGGCGATCGCGTCGGCCATATAGATTGAGTGATCCAGCGTGATGACCAGGCCAAAGGGATGCCCGAGGCGCCATTCGCGCAAGTACCGCCCACTGGTATCGAAAATCTGAATGCGGGCGTTCTCGCGGTCACCGACATAGACCATATCGCCGTCGATCACAATAGTGTGAGGCAAATCAAATTGTCCGGGACCAGTGCCCTTCATTCCCCAGCCCATCAGAGGATTACCATATTTGTCGAACTTCAGAACGCGAGAGTTGCCGTAGCCATCCGCGACGTAGATGTTGCCCTTGCGATCCAGGGCAACGTCAGTGGGCTGATTGAAGCCCAGAGCGATGGTAGAGATTAGCAGAAAACCTGGGATCAAAATGAAGGAGCGGTGCATTAGATTCCTCCCAAAGGATTCTATATCCAAGCATCGAAGTCAAAGGCCCCTGCAAGGGCCCTGTGCATCACGAGCTCCGCAAAACCGGAGAGGTGGCGCACCGATTTGGTTCGCATATTTGCGGCGGGCCAAGGGTCTTGATTTACTACTCCTATACGCTTATTGTAGGCGCTTCTTATGCTCATTGGCCAAAGGCTCCGAGAAATCCGCGAAGCAAAAGGCCTGAGTCAAGTCGCGATTTCAGACGCGACCGGACTGGTGCAGCCCTACTTGTCGCGCGTGGAGAACGGCCACACGGTTCCGGGGGTCGAAACACTGGAGAAGTGGGCGCGCGCCTTAGGGATGCCTCTTTATGTGCTTCTCTATGAGGGCGAAGGACCTCCCCAGCCGCTGAAACTTTCCCGGGAGAATGAGCAAGAGTTGTGGGGAGATTCTGAACGCGAATCGCAAGCACTCTTCGAACTCCGGCAATCTCTGGCGAAGATGAATGACAGGGAACGAAAGATATTGCTTTCCCTGACGGAACGGATGGCTTCGCGCTCCCGATCAGCCGAAAAGCGCCGCGCTGAGCCGGCGCGCGAGCCAGGCTAGGCCGCCTGCCCTTGCTTTGGGGGTATTTGCTGGATTTCCAGCGGGAGGTGCGCATCCATCAGCGCTGCGCCGCCATCCACGTCCAGGATTTGACCGGTAATCCAGTTCGCCTCCGATGAACAAAGAAGCGCCACGGCATTTCCAAGATCGGCGGGGGTACCAAGCCTGCGCATGGGAGTCCACCCTGCCTCATGCCAGTTGCGAATCATGCTCTGCGCCGCTTGGGGCAGAGTATTGAAGACGCTGTCGTCAGTCCAGCCTGGACTGACGGCGTTGACGGTGATTTGCCGCGGAGCTAGCGCCACGGCGAAATAGCGGCATAAAACTTCCAGCGCAGCCTTTGCGGCGCCCATGGCCACCCAGGGCTGCCAACTGCCGAAGCGCCCGCCGGGTGCATAGGTCATGGCGATGATACGGCCGCCATCGCGCATCATTGGAAGAGCTTCGCGCACGGCAACCAGAAATGCCTTGGCTTGCGAATCCATGGCGAAATCGAACATGTCCAGCGAGATGGTCATGGGTCCATCGTAAAAGGTAGGAACCTCCGGGCGCGCATTGTTAACGAAAATGTCCAGTGCGCCGAACTCCGATTTTACATGCGCGAACATGCGGCGGATTTCTTCGGGCTTGCAAACGTCTGCTTGCACGAGAAACCCGTCCGTCCCGGCTGCCCGTAATTTTTCGAGCGTGGCTTTGGCCTGATCCTCTTTCTGATAGTAGTGGACGGCAACCTTCGCTCCGCTCTGCGCGAGCTTGAGGACAATCCCGCGGCCAATGCCCCGCGAGCCACCCGTCACCAAGGCATATTTCCCTTTCAGGGTCATAAAGCACCTCCATGCGCAAGTATTGTGCGGAATCTTAGGCGGACGCAGGTCTCCCGTCAATCGCCGGGCGCGGTATAGCAAGTTGGAAACAGCCTGGAGTGGAAGCGTTGGCCGATGTTACTCAGAATCGGAATCGTCTTCGGATTCGAGGCCCGCGCGGGCGATGAGCCTGCGGAGGGCTTCTTCGCCACCGGCGCCGCGTTGGGTGCCGACGATGTAGCCATCGCGATCGATGACCACGTAGATGGGATAAACGGTGGCTTGATACATGGCGGCGAGATTGGTGTTTTCCATGAGGACAATTTTGCAGTCGCGGGGATGCTGGTCGAGATATTTCTTGACGGTTTTCTTGGATTCGCCGACATCGATGGCGAGAAGGACGAGGCCTTTGGGGGAGAGCTCGCGGCCGATCTTGTCCACGAAGGCAGCTTCATCGGCGCAGAAACCGCACCAAGTGGTCCAAAACTCGAGGAGAACGACTTTGCCTTTGATGGAATCGTTGGTGAATTTTTCACCAGAGGTGGTGGTGGCATTGAAGCGGGGGGCAGGTTCTTTGTCTTTGGAGCCGGCGACAAGGCCGAGAGTGGCGAGGAAAAGGGCGCCAGAGAGTGCGCCTCGCAGGAGGAAGGTTCGCGCTCGCATGGGAGAAATGTAGCATAAAACCGAAGGTGGAGGTTAGCGATTGGAGGTTAGAAAGCAGAAGCCAGGAGGAAGTGATTGTCAAGAGACGAGGAACTGATGAAGTGCGGAGCGGCGAAAGTAGTAATCACGCGGCGGGTGTGTTAAAGAGGGCCCGGAAGTGACCGGAGGGAATATGCGGAAAGAGCTAAAGTACGGGTTTGCTCTTCTGCTGGCGATCTTGGTGGTCCCGGTGTGCAGCCAAGCGCAAGGGCAACCGACGGACAAAACGATCACCGTGTTCGGGCAGTCGATTCAGTATTGGGACGTCGGCTCGGGGCCGGTTGTGGTGCTGTTGCACGGACTGGGGGAGCCCAAGGAGGACTGGCGGGCGGTTACAGAAACCCTTGCGCAGACATATCGGGTGTTGGTCCCGGACCAGATCGGCTTCGGGCGGTCCGACAAGCCGCTGATTGATTACAGCATCCAGACTTATGTGGATTTTCTGAATGAGTTTTTGCGACAAATGAAAGTGGAGAAAGCGAGCCTAGTGGGCGAGTCGCTGGGCGGGTGGATCGCGGGGCTGTATGCGGCCGAGATTTCCAGCGGCGAGCATTTGATTCCGGTGGAAAAACTGGTGCTGGTGGACGCCGCGGGACTGAAGCAGGACAAGCCGATCCCGGATCTGAATCCGAGCTCGCTGGCAGGGATGCGCGCGGTGCTGGAAGCCGTGTATTACGATACGAGCTGGCTGAGTGAAGATGTACTGCGAAAGATTTTCACTGACAAGCTCGCGGCGAAAGACGGCTATACCGTGCGGAGCATCTTAAGCAATCCTGGGCTCGGCGCGGAGAGGCTGGATGGGCGGCTCGCGAATGTCAAGGTGCCGACGCTGGTCGTGTGGGGCAAGCAGGACAAGTTGCTGCCCATATCGTCGGGTGAGCGCTATGCCGCGGGAATCACAGGAGCGAAGCTGGTGAGCTTCGACAAGTGCGGACACGTCCCGGCAGTTGAGAAGACGGCGGAGTTCCTGGCGGCGGTGACGGCGTTTCTGGGCGGAGGAGCTGGGCATTAAAGAACGGCGCTAGGGAAGACGGAAGAGGGCGCGGAAACGGCGAACACCAGGTTCGTCAAGATCGGGAATAATATCGAACAAGAGCTCTTCGAGACCGTGGACAGCAAAGGCGGAAATCTCGGATCGGGTGAGAGGCCAGGGCATCTGGCCTTCGGGATCGGAAGGTTCGCGGCCGCGAGCAACGACAAGCAAAAGGCCGCCAGGGGGGAGAAATGAGGCGATATTTTTGGTGGCCGGCTGGCGTAGGGAGGCGGGCAGGACCTGAAGCGTATTGGCTTCAAAAACGAAATCGAACTGCCCTCGCCAATGGGGAGGAGGAGCAAGCAGATTGGCAGCGTGATATTCGACGGTGGAATGCGGGAATCGTTTTCGGGAGGCACGAATGGCGGTTTCCGAAATGTCGAAAGCGGTGACCCGAAAACCCCAGGCAGCGAGTTGCTCCGCGTCATCTCCGAAGCCGCTACCGACGACCAATGCTGACTTTCCGGTAGTCTCTTGCGGGTGCAATATCCAGAAACCGACGAGAGGAGGAGTGGGGTGATAGTCCACCCAGGGGACAGTGCTCTTCCCTTCCTCTGCTTCGCGATAGAGAGCTTCGAACCAGCCGGTGGGGTCGCCCTTTTGAATGAATTCCGCGGCCAGCTCGCGCGCTCTTCTTCGGTCTTTCATCTGCGAAAATCTTATCTCGAGCCGCTTCGGGAAGGCTATTCGAATTGTATCCTTGTACGGAATAGCATTAACGATGATCGTCGGGTGAGCGTGGAGAGCCGTGGGTTTGCAGGCAAATACCTTGGTAGCGTCCGCTGTTGCCGATTGGTGAACGCTGGATTGGTAGAGTTTCGGAGACTTAGGGGAAATCATCGTAGTCTTGTGATAAGGTCTGCCAGCCGGAGGCAAACGTGGAGTACAAAGAGAGACGACGCAGTCCGAGATATCCGTTCATTGCCAGCGCGGAGCTGATCGAGGAGAAAGCAGACGTGCGCATCGCCTCGCGCGTCAGCGAGCTCAGCGCCAACGGGTGCTATCTGGACATGATGAATCCCTTCCCCAAGGGCACTCTGGTGCTGGTAAAGATATTGGCGGGCGAGGACTTTTTCCAGGCCAAATCAAAGGTCGTCTATTCGCAAATGAACATGGGCGCGGGCGTGGGTTTCCTAGAGATCGACAAGGATTCCCAGGTTGTGCTGGAACGCTGGATGGACGAAGCAGAGAAGGAAGTTCAGAAGCAGAAGGGTTAGTTCGCAGACGGCGGCGCGCAACTGCGGCTTGGGTTCCTCGGCCGCTTGGCATTCACTTCAGAAACAAGAACGCTAAAAACTTCAGAACTGTGTCGAATCCACTCTGAGCAAGGTTTCGCGGGGGGACCTGCGCCACCTGGAGGCGCTCCGCGAATTGCGCGACTTCAGAAGGCGTTGCGCTTGAGCTCCGACATGAGGTAATCGCAGGAGCGGACGCACAGGGCCATGATGGTGAGCGTGGGATTCTGGCAGGGATTCGAGGGGAAGCCCGAAGCGTCCATGACGAAAAGATTCTTGATGTCGTAGGTCTGCTGGAACTGATTGAGAACGGACTTTTTCGGGTCGGAACCCATGCGGGCGATGCCGGCTTCATGGAGGGCCCAGCGCGGAGCGGAAGGATGCGCGTACGTGCGAATGTTCTTTGCGCCAGCGGCTTCAAGCATTTCGCCAGCGGAGTTTCCCATGTCCTGGATCATGGCGCGCTCGTTTTCGCCATCGGACATGTGGATTTTTAGGGCGGGAATTCCGTAGACGTCTTTCACGGCAGGGTCGAGTTCAACGAAATTGTCCCAGCGGGGCAGCAATTCGCCGAAACCGGTGATTTCGATGCGCGTGCGCGGCTCTAGAAGGGCTTTCTTGTACGCCGCACCGAAGCCCGGCGCGTCCCAATTGAATTCCGTGGAGGATTCACCCTCGTAGCCAAAGCCACGCAGAAATTTCTTGTAGGGCGGTGCGTTGGGTAAATTGCGAAAGCGCGCGATGTAGATGCCCAGAGGTTTGTGCGGACCGCCACCTTCCGGAGAAGGCTTCGCGCCGAAGGAGGGAAACTCGCCGCTGCCGCCGCCGCTGCGCACATGCGCGGTGAGGTAATGGCCGAGGACTCCGCTGGAATTCGCGAGGCCGTCCGCATATTGAGGCGTAGCGGAATTAAGGAGAATGCGGACAGATTCCTGAGCCTGCGCACAGAGGATGACCACGCGGGAATAGATTTCGTGAGGCTGGCGAGTGTTGCGATCGATATAGAGGACGCCCCGTGCGTGATTGTGGTCTTGGCCCATGAGAACTTTGTAGACCATGGCATTGGAAATGAGAGTGCAGTTGCCGGAGGCAACAGCGTCAGCGACAGTGGTGAAAGCGGAATTGAAGTACGAGTGGGTCATGCAGCCGCGTTCGCAGGGGCCGCAGAAATGGCAAGGGCCACGGCCGTTGAGGGGCTTGGTGAGATTCGCGCTGCGCGTGGGCATGACGGTGCGGCCAAGTTTTTCTTTGACGCGATCGCGGAAGAGAGTCTCCTGGCAAGTCAGGGGAACCGGCGGCTGGAACTGGCCGTCGGGAAGATGTTCGAGCCCTTCCACGCTGCCGGTGATGCCGACGTATTTTTCGACGAGATCGTAGTAGGGCTCAATGTCCTTGTAACCGAGCGGCCAGTTTTCGCCGTAGCCGTCGAGCGAAGCAGCTTTAAAGTCCCAGTCGCTGAAGCGCAGGCTGACGCGGCCCCAGACATTGGTGCGGCCACCGGTAATGCGCAGGCGGCCCATCCAATCGAAAGGCTTTTCCTTGGGCGTGGTGTAGGGCTCCTCGAGATCGTTGACGAACCAGTCAAGGGTGTATTCGTTGCAGACGTCGAACTTGGACTGGATGGGGCGAGTCTTGCGGACGATTTCCGGAGCCATGTTGCGGTACTTGAGTTCGAACGCGGGCTTGTGCTCGGTAAAATTCTCGTCGGACTGGGAGCGGCCGGCTTCGAGGAGTGCAACTTTCAGCCCCGCTTCGGCGAGGCGTTTGCAGGCCCAGCCGCCGGAAGCGCCGGAACCTACGACGATCACGTCGTAGGAATGATGGGGCTTGTCGGGCATACGGTCTCGGCGAAAGCGGCATGCTAACAAGCGTGCCGGTGGAGGTCAATTTAGCAGAATTGAACGACCCTTTAGAGGTGCTTGTGAGCGGTTGGAGGCGAGTGATACCATCGGCGCGCGAATTGCACTTCCTGAAAAATGGCAATGAGCAAAGGCAACCCGTTGCGAGTCCTGCATGACGGAACCACTTCGGGCGGGCAGCTAACGCGTCGGGAGATGGTGCAGCGGCTGCTTGCGGGCATGAGTGCTGCGGGGGCGTGGCCACTGGTAGGGACTTCGCATCCGATTCGTAAATTATTGAGAAATGATGCGGTTCTTGAGGAAGCGGAGAACCTGGGAGCTGCGGATTGGAAACCCGTTTTCCTCAACGCGGAACAGGATGAGAGCTTGATCGCGTTGGCGGAAAGTATCGTGCCCGGCTCGACGAAGGCCCAAGTGAACCGATTCATCGACCTGCTGCTCAGCGTGGACAATTCCGAGAACCAAAACAGATTCGTGGTATCTCTGACGGCGCTCAGCGCGGAGGCTCAGAGACGCTTCGGGAAGAACTTCCCTTCCCTCGACGACAACCAGAAAAACTTGCTCCTGACTGACGCTTCCGCAAGACCCGTGAATTCGAATTCTTCGGACTCACGCACGGCAGGGAAGCAATTCGCTCTTCAGGAGCACTTCGAGAATTTGAAGGGCTGGGTCAGCGGAGCGTATTACTCCTCGGAAGCCGGCATGCGGGAGCTGGGCTGGACAGGAGACTATGTCTTCGAGACCTTTCCGGGCTGCGAGCATCCGAACCAGCATCGTTGAGAGGAGATTCATGAACACCATCACCGGACGCAGAGAGTTTCTTGGGACCGCGGCTCTGACAGGAGCGGGATTGGCGTTTTCCAGCCGCCTGCTTGGGGCAAAGGAAAAATCCGTCCTGGTGTTCACGAAATCTTCGGGGTTTGAGCATGACGTGGTCAAGCGGGTCAACGGAAAACCCAGCATCGTCGACGATACAGTGACGGCTCTGGGCGGTAAGGATGGATTTCAAGTGGGCGCATCCAAGGACGGGCGGATCTTCGATGGCGATAAATTTCACGCCTACGCTGCCGTGGTATTTTTTACAACCGGAGATCTGACCACATTGGGAACGGATGGAAAGCCACCCATGTCTGCGGATGGAAAGCAGAAGCTTCTGGACGCGATACACAACGGAATGGGATTTGTGGGCGTGCACGCAGCAGGCGACACGTTTCACCCGTTGCCGGACCCGCCGGACCGCTCGAACCGTTACATCGCACATGGCGACAAACAAGATCCCTACTTGAAGATGGTGGGGGGCGAGTTCATCGTGCATGGGAGCGAGCCGCGTTTGCAGGACGCGAACGTGATTGTGAACGATCCAAAATTTCCCGGGCTGGAAGGTGTGAGCTCACCGGTCAAGTTCAACGAAGAGTGGTATTCGTTGAAGGATTTCCAGCCCGACCTCCACGTGATTCTGACACTCGACACGCAGGGCATGAAGGGGGAGTGCTACCAGCGCGCGCCTTACCCTGTTACATGGGCGCGGATGCATGGAAGAGGCCGGGTCTTCTATATGGCCATGGGGGACCGGCCGGAGAATTGGAAGAATGAGTTTTTCCTGAATTTGCTTGGCGGAGGTATCCGCTGGGCCATCGGTGATGTGACCGCAGCGGTGGACACCAATCTCAAGCAGGTGGCGCCCGGTTACGCGGAAATCCCTCCCAAGCAGCCCGCCGCGAAGTAATCCAAGCTTGCGCTGCGGCTCGCCAAGGCGATGAGCGGAAGGACTCAGCGATGCTCCCCCCGCGCAATTTGGGATGGGAGGTTGGTTTAGTCTATTCCTTCTAGACGGTCAATCGAAACTCGAATAATGGTCATCGGGATGGGCTGGTTGATTCTTGGCTTGACGTACCAGCAAGGGGAATAACCCGCCTGTGGAAACAAGGAGCGCGCACAGGTGATGGTTTGCTCGGGGTTTTGCTGATCGATTTCGTAGCTGGTCTTCCCGCCCTTTTCGGGGATGGCCAGAAGGCGCACGGCCTTCAGGGATTCCAGGGGATCAGCGGGTCTAGGATGGATCATTCGTAATGCGAAACCAGAGATAGTCAACGCAGTAGGTCAAAGCGAGAGCGGCCACCGTGATCATGAGAGTGCGTTTGACGAGGATGCGCGGAGAGAGCACGAGGACAATTCCCTTCCCCATCTTAAATGGATACGTCTCAGGAAATTAGCAGATCGTCTTGGGAATGTCCTCACGCGATCGGGCCGGGCTGCCCCATCTTAGGCTGACAAGTGTTAAACCCTACGGGACTCTCCGAAGCGGCCTATGCTAGACTTAAAAACGTTCTTCGGTGGGGCCGTGGCGCAGTTGGGAGCGCGCCTCGATGGCATCGAGGAGGTCGTGGGTTCGAATCCCATCGGCTCCACTAACTTATTCTTTTCTTTTCAATCCGATAGCAAAAACTTCAAGGGGCACTAAGGGGCATTAAGCCACCTTCGAAGGCAATACGAGGCTCACAACTTTCCGGTGCGCCTCGCGCTTGCTTTCGTCCATGGCCTTACCGTAGACGTTCATCGTGGTACGGATGTCCGCGTGGCGCATGAGTTCCTGCTGCACTTTCATCGGAGCTCCTGTCTCATCGAGCAGGGTTCTGAAAGTGTGCCGAAACGTGTGCCAGCCGATACGCCCAATGCCGCAACGAATGCCTGCGGGGATGATATGACGGCGTTCTACTCCCCAGGGGTACCAGGGTGTCTTGCCTGCCACAAACGGGCTGGCAAACACGCAGTCCTCGGGATTTTTGAAGAGCGTCGTGCGTTGCCAACGCAACAGCACCTCGGCCAGTGCAGGATCAAGCGGGATGCCTGCATTGGAGTATTTGGTTTTAACATCGCTTACTACTCCGGTGACGATACCTCTCCGCACGAGGAGCGTAAGGTCATCCCAGAGCACGTCACACCACTTGAAGGCGAAGAGCTCGCTGCAGCGGAGCCCCGTGGCGAGATCGAGGATAACCATCGTGCGGAAGGGCTCATCGAGCTCTTCAAGTAAGAGATGGAATTGTGCAACGCTAAGAACCATCGGCTCACGCTGCCGTTTGCTTATGCCTCGGACTCGCACGAGCTTCATGGGATTCTAGCCGATCTCGGTAAGTTCCCAACGCATCGCGCAGTTCAGGAGCACTCGCATGAGATTGTGGAGATGCCCTCTGGTTCTCGGAGCCAGGTCAAGCCCTTTCAACCACTGCTCTACCGCAAAGGGCTTTACCCTGGAGATCGGATAATTGCCCCACCGCGGTTTGATCTGGCTGTTGAGGTATGACTTGTACGCATTGGCGGTCGAGTGCCGCACCTCGGCGAGCTCTGTTTCGAGGTACCGGTTCACGAGCATTCCGATCGTCACCGTGTGTCCTTGAAATCGGTCGGCGTTCACATCAAGCTTGCGATGCTCGATGACCCTCCATGCATTGGCTTCGGTTTTGAGCATTGAGACGGAACCAATTACTTCTGATCGCTTTGCATGGCCGCCGTCGGGTTTTCGCTCCCGCCAGCGGTAGACAAATACGAGTCCTTGCTTCTTCGACGGTCGCGTTTCAATCCAACCGTGTTGATACGTATTTCGAGTTGTGCTGAGTATTGCTAACGGCTCACCATCGCAGGCCAGTTCTGTCAGCTTGACTTCATCCTCTAACCCTTCCGTCTCCGGGCAGTCCGTCACATTCATGGTTAGTGTGAGTCCTTCATCCGGCTCCAGCACGCCGACGGGGAATGTGACTTTCAATGACGGGGCGACTACGCTCGGCAATGTCGCATTGTCAGGAGGCCAAGCCAATCTCACCACATCATCGCTCCCTGTTCGCTCGCACTCGATCACCGCGGCATACAGCGGCGACAGCAACTTCAGTGGAAGCGCATCACCCGTGCTGACACAGGTGGTGAATCAAGCGCCGACCTCTACAGCTATTTCCTCTTCGCCTAATCCGGCCGTGACCGGCCAGTCCGTCACTTTCACCGCCACCGTAAGCCCGCTTCCGCCCGGCGGCGGCACACCGACAGGGTCGGTTACCTTCACAGACGGAGCCACAACGCTGGGGACGGCTGGCCTGAATGGTAGCGGTCAGGCGATGCTGACAGTTCCTTCACTCTCGCCAGGCTCGCATTCGATTGCCGGACAGTACAGCGGGGACAGCAACTTCGGCTCCAGCAGCAGCGCGGGCGGCGGGGGCGGCGGTTTCACTCAGACCGTGAACCGAGCTTCGACGACGACAACCGTCAATTCTTCCGTCAACGCGTCGATTCTGAATCAACCTGTCACATTCACTGCGCATGTTTCCGTCGTTTCTCCGGGCTCCGGATCGCCCACCGGCAGTGTGGCCTTCCAGGATGGCTCGACGGTGCTGGGAACTGTAGCCCTCAGTGCAGCGGGATCGGCCACGTTCACGACGTCTTCGCTTGTCGTAAACGCGCATTCCATCACCGCGGCATACAGTGGCGACAGCAACTTTAGCGGAAGCACATCCGCAACCCTCATCCAACGCGTGCAATACGAACCCGCGGGCACGACCTGCGACGGGAATGCGGGTCATCAGATTCTCCAACCAATCAACTCCGACGGCACGAGCGTCTTCAAGCTAGGACGGCCTGTGCCAGCAATGTTCCGCGTTTGTGATTTCCTGGGGAATTCAGTCGGGACGCCCGGCGTGGTTCAGAATTTCTTCCTGACCCAGATTATCAGCGGAACCGTCACTCAAACCGTTGAAGACAACGTAGACTCCATGACGCCCGATACGGCATTTCGGTGGGATCCAACAAATCAGCAGTGGATCTTCAATATAGCAACGAAAGGCCTGTCAACGAATAAGACCTACGTTTACGCGATTACACTGAACGATGGAACGATGATTGGTTTCCAGTTCGGGCTGAAGTAGTAGGCGACTGCGGACTCAATCCGGCGAGCGGAGCGCCACTTAACAATGCGGCGCTCCGCTCATTCCTTCTTACTCCTGATGCTTCCGCGACGTTAGCGGGGACGTACCATCGGTAAGGGGGAAGGTACCCAAACAGTTAGCGTCGCCCAGAAAGGCGCACAGTTTAGCTTGGCACCGTGCAGCCAATCGCACTGAAGGTGGAAAGTCGACCTCTTGCAATGAGAGCCATGGGACTCTATGCTCCCGTTAGCATGAGTAGGTGGAGAGATGAAGAAATTCTGAGAGGCATTTAGGGGGCACTAAGAATTCCCTCTCATTCCTTTCAACACTTTAGAAGGCCAGGTCGCACCGCAAAACTCCTTTGTTTCCATACAGCTGGCGGATTCGAATCCCATCGGCTCTTCTAGCATGTCCTTTCTTTCCTTACAGATGACGAAGTTTTCAGTGGGCGCTAAGGGGCAATAAGAATCTTATACAACCTCGCACATCCTCCTACTCCTGTCTTGCCGTGCGTGGGCCGAACACCGAGACGGTGGTTGCTAACCCGTTGTACGGGCTAAAACCCTCTACCGGAGGTTCGAGTCCTCCCCTCTGCGCCATGCTTGTAACATCTTTATTTTCTATGTCTTACAATTCTTGGTGTCTTATCTGAGGCGGACTCGAGAAGGCGGACAGAACATGTTCATAGGCGCTCGATTGGCCCGGAGCCAAATCGCTGTTGATATGTCTTATTGACACCGGCCGCTACTAGCGTGCGACGCCTGCAGAGCGGCCAATACGGCGAAGACCGCGGACACAACACGATCACACCGGGCAGCATGAAACGGAAAAGCCCCGGTTGTTGAGATTTTCGCCTTCGAGTAGAGCTGCTTTCGGAGCAGTCCATGAGCTCGGTGAAGTCGAATTTTGACGTTGTCTTCTGTAATGGAAAGACACTCGGCAGTTTCCGTTGTGCTCATCTCTTCCACATCCCGCATCATCACGACCGCTCGATAGTTCTCAGGCAGGTTCCCGATGGCCTGTTCCAGGAGCCGACTCAGCTCGCTTGAGGCGGCCTCGGATTCCGGGTTCGATCTTACTTGAGCCGCTCCGATCCTGTTTTGTTTGGTCTCGTCCATATCATCCCACTCCTCAATCCGCTTTGCCTTGTGCACGCGAGCCAGGGCCTCATGCACTGCAATGCGGGTCAGCCAAGTCGAAAACTTTGCGCGCCCCGCGAATTGATCGAGATGCTGAAAGGCGCGGACATAGGCGTCTTGCATCACATCCTCAGCTTCAGCGTCGTTCTTCAGGATCGCGCGCGCCACGCGATAGAGTCGCGTATTGTAGCGTCGCATCACAACTTCATACAGCGCTGTCTCTCCTGCGAGAACGCGCTCGATGACTTGCTCATCTGAAAGCACTACAGCCGCCTGCAGTGTCAAGACTTGATCAACCATGCATTCACCTTGCTTCCTAGACCCTTTCTAAACCATAGAGTCGTGAGGTGGGCAATGCGTTACAGCAAATATTACACCGGGCCGACTGTAACCGGACACGCTACCTGAAACTCTATGCCAGTGAAAGGAGAAGTAAATCATGGATCAAAGACTGAATTCGAGCTGGTGGGCCCTGAGAATTGGCTTGGGGGTTGCACCTTTTCTCGCCGGTCTCGATAAATTCTTCAACCTTCTCACCAACTGGAAGTTGTACCTGAATCCTCTGGCGCTGCGCCTGATCCCGGTGGACCCAGGAACATTCTTGCACGCGATAGGCGTTGTCGAAATGATCGTGGGGCTTGCCATTCTCACCCGGTGGACGAGGCTAGGCGCGTATGTGGCGGCCATGTGGCTGGTTGGCATTGCTCTAAACCTGGTCACCATGGGCGCTTTCTTCGACGTCGCGGTTCGCGACATTCTCCTGGCTTTGGCGGCATTCACCCTGGCTCGGCTTACTGAGGTGAGGCAAGCGACGACCGCCAATTCTCCAGCTTATAAGCAAGGACTGGTGCGGGCAAGCGCCACCTGAGAGGAGACTTCCTATGCCGGCGCAGACATTCAAGCTCACGAAATCCGATGGGGTTGCCGAATACACGACGGCGCCCCACTTCACCCGGGACACCTCCCAACGGCCAGTTTGCGGATTTGATCCCGCGACCTTAACGATGGGAGTAGACGTCCTCGTCGAGAGCAAGATCGAGGCTATCAATCCTGTCATGGAAGAGCTTATGCGGCTGCTTACAACGAATTGTTGCCCCCGCGAACACGGATTCGCGGTGCAAACCGCGCTCCGCGAAGCTCTTGCCAACGCAGTTGTCCACGGGAATCACAGCGATACGAGCAAAAAAGTTCGCGTGTGCTTTGGCTGTGACTCCACGAAAGGAATTCTGATCGCCATCAAGGACGAAGGAGAAGGCTTCGATCCAGCCAAGGTGGCGAGCCCGCTCATTGGCGAGCATATTGCCTCCGACCACGGAAGAGGAATCTTTCTCATCAACATGCTCATGGACGAAACGCATTTCGAGGATGGCGGCAGAGAGATTCACATGCGCAAACGCGGATCAACTTCGCACTAGAGCGGGCTGCTGGACTGCGCTGTTTGTGGGCTTTCTTTCGCAACCGGCCGCTGTCTCGTTCGCCCCACAAGCAAGAACCGGTGCGGCCGAGCGCGGAACGCATCCTTCTCACGATTTGAAAGATTACGCCGGAGATTACGAGAATCCTGGATACGGCCTTATTAAGGTTCAACAGGAGGGCGATGCCCTCGAATTGGCCATCAACAAACTGGGCCTTACGCGCTCTCCTACTACCATTACGATGTTTTCCAGATTCCGGAAGACTCCGACACTCCCGCGGCTGGCGAACTCTTTCAGTTCCACATGAACAAGCGGGGCGATATCCACAGCATCTCAGTCGCTCTTGAACCGGGATTACCAGATGACATCCTTTTCACCCGGGCCGCCGAAAAAGTCTCCTTGGACATACTTCGCACTCTTACCGGCGAATGCGTCCTGAATGGAATGACCGTCACGGTTGCGCTCGCTGGTGATTCCTTGCGGTTAACGGTTCCGGGGCAGCCACAGTACGAACTCGTGCCTACCCGCGGCCTCGCGTTTGACGTCAAGGGAATGGCAGGCTTCAGTGTGGAATTCAAGAAAGATGACACTGGCAAAGTCACGGAGGCCGTTTTCCATCAACCCAACGGAGTCTTTACTGCGACGAGAAAGTAGCCACAGCGACGTGACTTCTTTTGGAAGGGGTTGAGATGGCACGAAGACTAGCTCGAATCACCACTGTGCTGCTGTTGGCGGCCGCTGCCGCATTCGGTTTCCACTGGATTCCTTCCGGCCGCGCCACTCCTGCATTCCCACAAACCGTTGGCCCGTCCCGAAACTACGCTCCTGTTGCTGAGGCCTTATCGAAATTCGTTCAGCATGAAATGGAGGACAAGAAGCTTCCCGCATTTTCGATCGCCCTGGTCGATGATCAGCAGGTTATTTGGGCGCAAGGGTTCGGCTATGCCGACCCGGACAAAAAAATTCCCGCCAGCCCCGAAACCGTCTACCGCATCGGTTCGGTTTCCAAGCTCTTCACGGACATCGGCGTCATGCAGCTTGTTGAGCGAGGTGAACTCGACTTGGACGCTCCTATCCAGAAGTATTTGCCCGATTTTCAGCCTCACAATCCGTTTCACAAGGAAATTACACTCCGCCAGCTAATGTCGCATCGCGCTGGTCTGCTCCGGGAGCCTCCGGTTGGGAATTATTTCGACCCTTCGGAACTTTCGCTATCGGCAATGGTTCACAGCCTGAACGACACCACGCTCGTCTATCCGCCCGAATCTCACACCAAATATTCCAACGCCGGAGTTGCCACCGTCGGATATGTTCTTGAAAAGCACAGCGGTCAGCCTTTCGCAGGCTATCTGCGGCATGCCGTCCTTGAGCCCATGGGGCTTCGCAACAGCGCGTTCCAGCCCGAACCGCAGCTGATTGCCCGTCTGGCGAAAGCCTACATGTGGTCGTACGACGGGCTTCAGTTCCAGGCGCCCAAGTTTGAACTCGGAATGGCCCCGGCCGGATGCATGTATTCCACCGTCCTTGATCTTGGCCGCTTCCTGAGCGTCCTTTTCAACCAGGGCCAGGGTCCGAACGGTCGCGTTCTGCAGGCGGCGACTCTCGAAAAGATGTGGATCCCGCAATTCACCAAGCCGGGCGAGAAGTCGGGCTTCGGCATCGGTTTCTACGTTTCTCAGCTCGACGGCCATCGCGTTGTCGAGCACGGCGGCGCCATCTATGGATTCGCCACCCAAGCCGCGGCCCTCCCTGATGACAAACTCGGTGTGGTCGCAGTGACGACGATGGATAGCTCCAACGCCGTGACCAGCCACGTCGCTGAAATGGCTCTTCGCCTCATGCTCGCCGCGAAGGAGGGCCGGGCCCTACCGGGAATTCCCCAAACATCCGCAATTCCCTTAGGGCGCGTTCGCCAGCTGGAAGGGCGATATGGGACAGGCGACTCCGCCGTGAATCTCATTGCCACAAATGGCGAGTTGTATCTTCGCCGGCTCGTGGGCGGCGTGCAGGTACGGCTCCGCCAATCCGGAGATTCCCTCATCGAAGACGGCCGCTTGGGCTACGGCTTACAGGTCACCCCTGTCGCCAACGGCATTCGCGTCCGCGACCATCTCCTCGAACGCGTTTCCCTGGACCAGCCCCCGCCCATCCCTTCTCAGTGGAAGGGACTCATCGGCGAATTTGGATGGGACTACGACAAGTTGTATATTTTTGAGGAAAACGGCAAGCTCTCCGCGCTGATCGAGTGGTTCGACTTCGCTCCGCTTGCCGAGGTTACTTCCGACGTCTTCGACTTCCCCCACTCCGGCCTGTACGACGGAGAGCAAGCCGTCTTCACACGCGACGCCTCCGGCCAGGCCACTCAGGTTAAAGTCAGCGGCGTCATTTTCGAACGCCTTCCCCTCGGCCCGATCCAAGGCGGCATCTTTCACGTTAGTCCCCAGCAGCCTCTCAGCATATTGACTCGGCAGGCTCTTGCCGCCCAGCCTCCTCATGAATCGGGCGAGTTTCTCAAGCCTGACTTGGTCGACCTTTCTACGCTCGATCCCACGATTCATTTCGATATTCGCTACGCTACCAAAAGCAATTTTCTCGGTGAACCTGTCTACTCCCAGGCGAAAGCCTACATGCAGCGCCCCGCAGCCGAAGCTCTGCTTCGAGCAAGCCGCAAGCTGAATCCGCTTGGCTATGGCCTGCTCATCCACGATTCTTACCGTCCCTGGTACGTCACCAAAATCTTTTGGGATGCCACCCCCGAGGACAAGCGCATCTTCGTCGCTAATCCGGCAGATGGCTCACGGCACAATCGAGGTTGCGCTGTCGATCTCACCCTCTACGATCTAAAGACAGCCGCTCCCATCGAAATGACCGGCGTCTACGACGAAATGTCGGAGCGCTCGTATCCTTTCTACGCCGGCGGTACCTCCCTTCAACGTTGGCACCGTGATCTGTTGCGCCACGCGATGGAAGCCGAGGACTTCGATGTCTACGAATTCGAGTGGTGGCATTTCGATTACAAGGATTGGCGGCACTATCCGATCTTAAATCTCACGTTCGAAAAAATGGGTAACGGTCGAGCGGCGAAGGAGAAATCCCATTAGCTCGCTGCGCTGGTCGCCGTGATCTGCCTATCGGCTAACGGGCGGATGGTCGCGTACTCGTAAACTATCATCGAGCTTTGTTCTCCTGGGCTTCTGAATTGACTGCGATACGGTGGCCATCCTGATCAGGCAAAGTTCGAGAAACTCTTGACCGACATGTTGGAGGAAACGTTCTTTCTAAAAAGAAACTTTGTCCCAGATCCACCGCGGATTTCTTGGGGGCAATTAGGGGGCACTAAGAATTCCCTCCCTTTCCTTTCAACACATTAGAAGGCCGGGTTGCACCGCAAAACTCCTTTGTTTCCATATAGCTGGCGGATTCGAGCCTTATCGGCTCGGCCAGAACGTCTTTTGTTTTCGGGCTACGAAGTACTGAGTGGGCGCTAGAGGGGCGCCAAGCTCCCAACGAAATCCATCGATAAACCACATGATCGTCGGCTCCCTCGACCCGAGTGAGCATTCGGCTGTTAACCGAGAGGCTGTAGGTTCGAATCCTACCCGGGGAGCCAAATCCTCTTTTCTATCAATGTGTTACGGAAGCAACTAGAGCAATACCAAAGACCGTCGCTCCGAGCTGACCAGCCAGGCAGAAGAAGGTCCATCCCACTTCTCGGATTTTTCGATCCAATCCGCACCCATCGAGATCCTTGACTAATCGCCAGCCCGGCACACAGGGCTCACTTTCGAATCGTACGGTCTCCGGCAAGAGTGTGCCATCCTTGATCAGGATGGTGCCCGGCTTGATTGTGTCTGGCATTAGCGTCTCGCTTGCGTTTACAGCAAAGCTCAGGACCGCCACGCTCGCACCTTTACAGTGACTCGACTCGCGGGGTTGAATCTGTTATTGACGGCATAGCGAGTCTCTATTTTGTGTTCGATGAAGAATAAAGCCAGGACCCCCAAGACGGAGCCCGCACAAACCATAAAGTCCAGCGGTATTTGGTAACTTGTGAAGCGGCGCCATGACACCACCATGAGCAACGCCGTAATGGACACCCACTCCGTTTAATCCATTGTGAAGATTCCGACAGCAAGCTCGTTGTTACCCTAAACGAACATTACGGGCGAAAAGTCTTTCTGTTCTTCTGTCGCGCCACTTCCAGCTTGTCTGTCTCTTTTTTCTGGCGGCTGATTTCTTTCTGCGGGTCCTCTTGCCCCTCCAGCTTCGAAGATTTGGCAATCGCAGCCTCGGCTTCTCCATCCAGCCGTTTCGAAAACATGACAAGCGCAAAAGAGTTCAGAAATCTAGAACGGACAAGGTTTATCGAGTACTGCGAATCTTCCCAGCGGGCGATGACCTTTTCTGTCATCCTATACAGTTCGTTCGTTGGGAAGCTGATCTCGCCAGCAGGCCTCGTTGGAGTTCCGTACTTTGTCGAGATGGCTTGTACCATGTCCTCGGCAGTTAGCCCATGTATTGCGTCCTGATCATAAGTCACCAAAATCCTGAAGAGCTCGCCATTGTAGAAGCTGAAGAAAATCTGCCAAACCGAGTCTGCTTGGAGCGAATAGTCAGAAGAGCCGCCCGGCCAACACGTCAACTCTTGAATTACCGCTGGGTGCTTTTGGATCAGCTTTGTCTGGAGCGGTCTTAGGTCAACCTGAATTGATAGTTCGGGCAAACTCATTCCGAGCGAAAAGCCCCGATACTTGGAAAGATCCTGCCCCCGAATTAAAGGAGCTGAAAGCAGGATCATAACGAGGGAAATGCCCACACAGCGCATCATTCTCATTAGAACTTCTCCCACGAAACCTCAAAGATTCAAAATCGCTTCCACTTTAATCAGTGTAATCACTTCTCCCCGGCGCAGTTCGGCGGCAGCACCTGGCGCCGGCGGTTAGATATTTCCGTTGGACTCAATCTTTGTAACTGATCGTCCTTCAAGCCGCCTTCCTCATGTCGTTTTTCGTTGGAATGGCCACTCACTCCCTGATTTTCGTGACCATTAACAAACTCGTTTCTCCATCGAGTTCCGTCAATGGGGACCCACTGGATGATTTTCCTGACCATTGGCAACCTCGTTTCTTCTTCGAGTTCCCTCTTCGCCGCGGTAGGGCGGGGGCGGACTTGGCCGCCCCCTGCGAACGAAAAGACTTGCCTGTTCTAGGCTGCTACGGCGACGGCGATCTTGTGGAAGGTCGAGTTGGCAACCTCATAGGTTTCAACCTGTGGAGTTCCCTCAACCACTCTCGCCAGGATCTTCGTTACTTCTGTATAGGTCTCGCGGTTGTAAGCTTCCGCGTTCTCTGGTGTGTCCCAGAAGCTGATTCCGAACGCTTCTGTTCCCCGTGGGGCAACGAAGGTGATTTCATCCTGGAACCCCTTCTGTTTTCGAAGAAGGGGAAGAATGTCCTTTTCGATCCTCTGGGTGAATTCCGCAACGCTATTGGGCTTCAGATGCATGGAAACTCTGCGTGTAAACATGACACTCTCCTTGGTTCTCGATGCCAAAGGGGCGATTCAGGTAACCACTATTGGTTCAGTCATTCTGAAGACTCCCTCAGTCCGTTTAACCATATTAGGTTAATTAACTTGACGTGTCAAGTAGAATCTGAGATTATTTTTAGTAGTTAAGTTGTAGAGTTAAGTCAGGTGGAGGAGCACTGTGGACGTTTGCCTGGTGATTAAACGGCGACTGGAAGAATTGGGGCTTGAGCAGAAAGGTCTAGCCACTGCCGCCGAAGTTACGGAGTCCTATATTTCCCAACTGTTGACTCGCAAGAAATTGCCCCCGGCGCCTGAGCGAACAGATATCTATGAGAAAATGGCGAAGTTTTTGAAGTTTCCGAGCGATAGACTTTCGCAGCTGGCCGGGCTTCAGCGCAGGGAAGAATTGAAGAGAGACTTGGTGGGCCCGCCCGAGCCCATGTTTGGAGAAATTCGAGAATTGATTGTCCGGAAGTGCGTACCCGACAAAGCAATACAGGTACGTGCGATTTTCGAGAAACAGCCCTTCGGCGAACTCGAACGCCTCGTGACACAAAAGCTTTTGGACGTGATCAAGAAGGTCGCCAAAGAAGAATTGAACAGTGAAAACTGGCTCCACTTGGTGGCTCGACTCGCCGCCAGAAGCTATGAACAAATGCGGGTTACCCTCCTTGAGTTCCTGGACACGGATATCTTCAGCTTGTCGCCTGAAAACTGTGTTTCCTTCCTGGATCCACTGATTGAGTCCTGGGACGTCGATCTAACGACCTTTGGTATGGAAATTGTGTTAAATCGGAGAATAGCCTCGGGGGATCCTAGGAGATTTGAGTTTGTTGAAACGGGACCTGCCCAACCAGAGGTAGAGCCGGGGTTCAAAGAATTCCTTAATGATAGTTCCCTCAGCGGAACGGCCACCACGGAAGAAATAGAGTTTCTAAAGAAGCTGAGGTTCAACGGAAAACGCCCTACTTCACTTTATTATTACCGGGAATTGCAAAGCCTCAGGGACCCGCTCCATTTTCGTGCGGAAAATCGATCGTCGATGCAGAATTCGGGCTGAAATGGGCGTTAACGATGCCTAAATAATCCTCGCCGGCAGATTTCAACGGCTCCGAGCGCGTATCGTGCTCGGTGATGCCGGTTGCAATTCCAAGCAAGCTGCGATTTCTATGCATCGGAACCCAGCATGGCGCTCAGGGTTCTCAGTCAATCCTCCCGGCAACATCAAAGGCTGGGTAATCGCACCACCGATTTTTCAACGCTTCAGCTTGTCTTGGGGCGCTCATACTCGCTTCTCTTCAATCCGCAATTTCAGAGCTTCAAGCTCCTGTTTGGTCATCCCTTGCAGAGCCATCGCTGTGGCCAAATACAAAGCGGGAACGTGTTTCATTTGGTTGCCGCGTACTACCTTGCGACGTAGTTTCTGTACTTCTGGGTCAGCGCCCACTTTCAAAAACACTTCATACGCATCGGGGATGGACAGAGTCTTTTCAATCAGGCCATGCTTAACCAGAATGCGATGATACGAAGGTACTGCCAACGCAGATGGATGGGTCTGCGGAGCGCGCTTGTGTTGTTTTGGGTGTTTCATTGCACTATCCTGACACGTTTTCTCAACGCGGTCATTTCTTTGGCCCTCAAGCTACAAGAAGCTCGTGAAGAGTGGATGCGGGTTCGGCGGAATGGTAATTGACTTTATCCGGTGTCTAGGCCAGGGCCGCCCGCCCACAATCGGTTGGCAAACGCCAATGGCTACGAAAGGCTGCATCGGCCCAGGCTCGTTGTGTTAGGTATGCTCCAGGAAAAATAAGACCGCAAAGCATCCGGAGGATGTGCTGATGGAGCCTTTGCGCCTCAGCGGTGGCAAAGTGCATACCGACAAGAACTTGACTTTTCTGTTGCCCCGAACCGGGCATATAATTAAGTCGCGAATGTTAAGCTGCCCACAGCGCGAACCAGTCTTTATCTGCCCCTGCGCGCTGCGAACCGGTCCGTCGAGTCAAGTAATCGCACAATTCTCCAAAGCTACCGTGCTCGCACGGATAGGCCCTGTGGGATCGCAAGTTCAATTCGGTCGGAAATTGCACCTGCAAAGGATTTGATGAAAATCTTGCTCTACAATCCAGACAACGGGGTGACCCGCAACTTCATGCCGCATCTTTGGATGTTTCTGCTGCAAGCACTAACTCCGCCTGGCCACGAAGTGGTGCTGATTGACGGCAACGCGCAGCCCATGGATGAAGAAGGTATCGCGCGCTACGTGCGTGAACAAAACATCGGGCTCGTCGGCATCGGTGCAATGACTAGGATGATCGCCAAGGCTTACCGCATGGCAGACGCGGTGCGCGCCGCGGGAGTAAAGGTCGTCATGGGCGGCCCTCATGTTACCGAAATGGCCGAAGAAGCACTCGGGCGAGACGGCGGCCCGCGCCATGCCGACGCGGTTGCTCTTGGCGAAGCCGATGAGACATGGCCCAGAATCGTGGAAGATGCCGCGCGCGGCAGGCTCAAGGATGTCTACGCGCCAGTGGACGACTTTGGCCAAGAGCGCAAACCATCCCTGCAGCCTTATCCGGAGATTACCTGGGACAAAATCAAGCTGGACCAATTCAATTTGCTCCCGGGCATATTGCATCCGCTGCTGAAGCGCGTGGGCGCTGGTTGGGGAACGTTTCGGATTATTCCGGTGGAGTCCGGGCGTGGTTGTCCTTACGGATGCGAGTTTTGTACGGTGACGGGATTTTTTGGCGACTCCATCCGCTTTCGCACGAATCAAAGCGTGGTGAACGAACTATTGCTACTGAAATCGCGCGCGCGGGAGGAGGGCGGCCAGATTGCCGTATTTTTCATCGACGACAATTTTGCCATCAACGTAAAGCGCACAAAATCATTGCTGCGAGACATCATCGCTGCTAACGCGCAAGTGCATTGGGTCGCGCAGATCAGCGCCAATCTGCTGCGCGATGAGGAGCTCGTCGATCTGATTGCAGCCGCGGGAGGCAAATGGATCTTCATCGGAATGGAATCCATTGATCCGACCAACCTTGCCGCCGTAAAAAAAGGCTTTAACAAGCCAGCTGAGTACTCCGTCGTGCTCAAGCGGCTCGCCCAGCGCAACGTTTATGCAATCACGTCCTTTATTTTCGGCATGGACAATGACGCGCCCGGCGTGGCGGAGCGAACTTTGAAGGAAATTCGCAGCTGGCCTGCGGGGCTGCCAATCTTTGGCTTGCTGACGCCGCTGCCTGCGACGCCGCTCTACAAAAGGCTGGAAGCCGCTGGGCGGCTCACGCGTCCGAAGCACTGGCAAGAGTTCATACCCTTTGCTATGGCACATACGCCGTTGAAGATGAGCATCGACGAAGCTCATAACGAGGTGCGAATTGGGTGGGCTAACTCTTACAGTCCGGAGGCAATCGAAAAGGCAGTGGATTCGCTCAATCACAAGCCGCTGGGTTATCGCATCAACCTCCTTATCGCGCGCCTCTGTTTCCGGGGAATTTATTTTCCGCAAATGGGGCGCTTTGCATGGGTAAAAACGATTCTCGAAAATCGGCGCACAATTCTCAAACTGATAAGGCAAGGGTTCGGAGCAGGGCTGGACGCCGCTGTGCCGTCTGTCGCGACCGAGCCAGTCACAGAGCAGACGCACTGAAGCCATCGCTTGCTCGCCCTTGGGCCTCGCTTCGTTGACCTTGAGGTTGCGCGCCGCCTAATTCTTTTCCGTCGAGACCGGCAATGGCCTTCGCTGCCGCGTCGTCACTGGGCATTTTCCACAAAAGCAAAACCGCGAGCGCCGCCTGTCTCGCGATCTGATTCTTCATTTTAGATCTTCCAAAATGCGGAGTTGAAATTGATGTGGGCAGAATCTGGATAGAGGAAAATGCATCACAAAAAACCTTCGAGAAACGTGCGGACGTGGCTGGAGCGCGATGGGTGGCGCAGTTTGCGCAGCGCCTTGGCCTCAATCTGGCGAATGCGCTCACGCGTGACGGCGAACACCTGGCCGACTTCTTCGAGGGTGCGCGTATTGCCGTCCTCAAACCCAAAACGCATGCGGATGATGCGTTCTTCGCGGGCATTGAGCTTCTTCAGCATGGAGGCCATCGTCTTCTTCAGGCTGAGGCCGATGGCAGCATCCGATGGCGAGACCACGGCCTTGTCTTCGATGAAATCGCCCAGGTGAGCGTCTTCCTCTTCGCCGATAGGGGTCTCGAAAGAAATAGGCGTCTGCGCGATCTTGCGAGCCTTGCACACTTTTTCGACGCTCATGTCCATCCGCTGGGCCAGCTCTTCCGAAGTGGGCTCGCGGCCAAGTTCCTGCACGAGTCGGCGGACGCACCTAGCGAGCTTGTTGATGACCTCGATCATGTGAACGGGAACACGGATGGTGCGCGCCTGGTCGGCGATGGCGCGTGTGATGGCCTGGCGAATCCACCAGGTGGCGTAGGTGGAGAACTTGTAGCCGCGGCGCCAGTCGAACTTGTCGGCGCCTTTCATGAGCCCGAGATTGCCTTCCTGGATCAAGTCGAGAAACTGCAGGCCATGATGGGTGTATTTCTTGGCGATGGAGACGACCAGGCGAAGGTTGGCTTCGGTCAGTTCTTTTTTTGCCTGCTGCGCCTGCGCCTCACCCCGCTGGATGAGCGTGAGGGTGCGTTTGAGGCTGGTCAGTCCAACTTCGCTCGATTGTTCGATCTCTTTCAGCTCGGCGCGGCGCGCGCGCAGCTCTTTGCGAGCTTCGGCGGCGACATCGCCCAGGGCGGCGTCCACGCGGCGCTCGAGGCGGCGTGCTTCACGCTCGATGGCGTGCAGGCGCTCGACAGCCGAACGCATTTTGTCGATCAGGCGTTTTTTCTCCAGCCAATGGAAAGAGATGTCGCGTATCGCCAGAGAAATTTGGATGCGGGTCCGGGCAGCGGCCCATTTGACTCGAAGATAGGACTCCCTTTTGGATTTTGGGGTCTTGGCCAGTTTTTCCGCTCGCTTCAGCGCGGTCTTGTAGAGCTCAGCGATTTTCTCAATTTGCCGAAGCGTCTGCTTGGTCTTGTTGGCGATTTTTTCTTCGGTGAGCTCTTCATCATCGAACTGAACAATTTCCTTGATGGAGCGTACACCTTTGCGCAAGTCTTCGCCCACGGCGATGATTTCCTTAATGACGATGGGTGAGCGCGTGATGGCCTTCATGACCACGAGCTGCCCGCGCTCGATGCGCTTGGCGATGACTACCTCGCCTTCGCGGGTGAGCAGCGGCACTGAGCCCATCTCGCGGAGGTAGATGCGGACCGGATCCTGGGATTTGGGGTCCACACCGAAGCTGAGGTCAAGGCCAGCTTCGGCGGCGAGTTCCTCTTTCGGGTCGGCTTCGGGACCCTCCGTGGCGATTGCAGCGGCACGCGTTGCGTTTGCGGTGGCAAGGTCCTCGTAGATCTCAATACCCTGGCGCTCTAAGGTGCACAGGAGATCGTCAATTTCCTGCGATGAATGCACATCTGCGGGCAGACTGTCGTTAATCTCATCGTAGAGCAGGTAGCCGCGCTCCTTAGCTATCAGGATGAGCTGCTGAACGTGGCCAAACTCGTCTTCAACGGGTCGCGCCAAGAGTTCTCCTAAGCTTGCAGGAATGAGATGCCGCGGGCGACCTCAAGACTCTTTGTCCTCCCTGTGGGTATAGGTGCTGGGCTTGGGTTTCGGGGCGTGGGCATCCTGGTAATCGGCCAGCTCTGCGTCCGTGACAGAGAAGCGAGTGGAGGGAGGATGGTCGGTCTGGGTGGCGAATTCCCGGTGAAGCCGGAGGAAGCAGATGTCCGGAGCATCCTGATAGCGCACGCGATGCGCCACGAAAGCGTCGTTCGCAATGGTCACAAAATATTCAGAGGATGCGCCGCCGGTTCCGCGAAGGGTGAAGGTGTATTCGCGGATCGCTCCTTTGGTTTGAAACCCAACGTACTGTAGGACAACCGCATCACTCACAAAGACCCACCATTCCGAAAGGGAAACAGTCGCAAGTGTGAACCTCTTAAATAGATCGAGAGGTTTCGAAAGAGCAACAAACGCGGCACATCCATGATGGCACACTTATGCGCTTCAGTGTACGACAATCTCCAAAACCAGCGGTCGATCTCCCGGCGGAAATTAGCTTTCTATCTGTGCTTGCAGGAATTCCCCGGGCAAACGAAGCATCCCGGGGCCGGATGTCGCCGTTATCCGAGGACTAGGAAAGCGGCCAAGGCGAGTCCAGTTCCTGGCAAGACAGCCGACGCGCTCGGGTCTTCCAGTACAGTCAGAGTTTAGTTCCGCAGCAGTGAATCTTTCGAGCACGATCATCGTGGTGTACCGCAGTTCGGGCAATGCCAAACGGAGGCTTCCGAAGGAACTAGGGACGTATCTGGCGCAGCGGATGTGCAGAAATGATTTCTTTTCGACACGACTTGGGGTTTCGCGCGATTTCCGAAATCAAATGGGAGAAAGGTTGCGAGGGGGTGAGAAACGTGGCCCGGCCTGCCACCGTTCGCCTTCGGCCGAACCCACGACAGTGGAAACGGTGAAAACCTGTGCCGTCCTCACCCCGAGACTAGGGCAAAGTTTAGACCCAGTCATGGCCTGGGTTCAAGAGCCTCAAATTCGAACCTTGGGAATTGCGCCGAAAGCTCTTGTTTGCGGCCCACCAAGACCACTGACTGCATATATCTCCTAGGCTGAAAGCCACCGGCAACCCAGGTCGGCGATAAGATTACGACTGGCGAATAGCGAGCAGAGGAATGATTTGGTCTTGCCTGATAGAATCCGATCAGAAGGGAGATCCATCATGGGTAAGTTTGTAAAAGTCGGAACCAAGGCAGAGTTTGAGGACATAGAGGCAGGAAAGCTCGCGGAGGCTGGGGGGCAAAGCATAGCCATTTTCAATCTGGGTGGCACCTATTACGCGATCGAGAATACATGTCCGCATCGGGGTGGACCGTTGGCTGAAGGCATGCTGGCAGGCGAAGAGGTTATCTGTCCCTGGCACGGTTCCCGCTTCAATGTGAAGACGGGTTCGGTTCTAACCCCACCGGCACCACGGGGAGTGAAGAGCTTTCCCGTTCGGGTCACGGGAGCCGATGTCGAAGTCGAGATCGAATAGCATGGGGGCCGATCATGGGAGTCAAACGGATTACACCAGAGCAAGCCAAGGAGCTTCTGGATTCGAACCAAGACTACATCTATCTGGACGTGCGAACCGTGCCGGAGTTTGAGGCAGGGCACGTACCGGGAGCCAAGAATGTTCCCGTGGTGGAGCCCGACGCGTCTGGACGCATGCAACTGAATCCCCGATTTGTGGAGATCGTGGAGGCCAGTTTTGGCAAAGACTTGAAATGTATTACCGGCTGTCAGAAAGGAGGCCGCTCCATCAAAGCGGGGGAGCTTCTGCTAGTGGCCGGGTTCCCCCATGTGCTGGATATGCGCGGCGGATTCGGGGGCGAAACGGATGTGAGATGGGGCGAGTGACTTTTCCGGGTTGGTCGCTCCGTGGTCTTCCGGCAACTAGAGAGAGTGCTCCAGAAGATCGCTATGAAAACTTAGCCAAGAAATAACCAGTTCCACTTCCTAGGATAGCCGCTAGTCTATTTCAAAACCCTGCAGACGCTTTTCGGCACAGGTGGCCATGCGTCAGTGTGGTCGGTGAGCACGCGAGAGAGAAGATTGAGAATCCTCAACTGTGGGGACCTCTCATACATCTTGGTGCATCTCGCCACATCTCAAATCAACTTGCCACAACTACTGAACTGGTTGAACCTGAGAGGGTTGCAGGGCTTTCTGCCTTCCGTTCAACAAGTTAGCTTTTCTGCTGGAAATGGTCTCCGGAACCAGAGGTCGGGTGTTCAAAGTCAGGCCAACTCCCGATAAACGCTGCCGGCTCAGACGGTCGACGCAACACTTTCTTGAAGTCTACTCGCAGGAGTTTGAAATCCTAGAGTTTTTCTTGGACGCTGATTTAACCGTAGCGCCACTTTGTCCAGATCCGCTTGCGTATAGCCGGACAGGTCGGTGCCTCGGGGGAAGT
>QHYN01000042.1 GCA_003224145.1 Acidobacteriota bacterium | reverse complement strand
CTGCTGTCGCCGTTGAAGAGCGTAAAGGTGAACCTGATTCCGTGGAATCCGGGAGAGCTGCCGTATCAAGAGCCGTCGGGGGAACGGATTGAGGAGTTTCGGCGAATTTTGAATGACAAAGGCATACCGGCTTTTGTGCGCTATTCGCGCGGGCGAGACGTCATGGCCGCGTGCGGGCAACTGGCGCTACTGCAGATAGGTCATCAGCCCTCCGCCAGCAGCGTTTTTTTTGCGAAGGAGCAAATCTAACAAATCGGCCGCTTGCTAGCGCTCGTTGATGTGACTCGTCTTCCATGGCCATGAGCCGCCCGGAAGTTCCAAAGCTGCATATAAGTCTCTGAGGCCGGATATGATGACACCGGCGCCCATGGCGGCGAGCAGGATACGCGTCCAGTTTGGAATTGGGGAGGGCCTTAAGACAAGACCAGTCGGACTCTGCCACCAGCTGAGGAGTGTTGGAATCAGCAAGGCAAGCATTGCCCCGTAAAGGATTCCCATTATGGCGTGCGTCACGCGCTCTCCGGCGTACACGTCTCCAAGTTCCTTGCGAACAGCGATCTCAGCGACAAAATCCCAAAGCGTCAGAACAATTTCAGCGGCAATCACCGCGAGGAGCGCGGCTGTCCATGCGCCTTCCCAACACAACCACGGCAGCGTGCCGAACAAAATCGCGTAGAAAAGGTCACGAGCGGCATGCAGCATCAACTCTAGGGCAGCTTTCCGGCCGCGCGCCGGAAGCCGAGCTTTCCATTCGTGATAGTAGAAAGTGTCGAAGGCCCCCATGAGACCTTGAACACCCAAGAGATAAAGCGCAACCATCATTTGCTGCTCAACGCCTTTAGCTTTCATTGGGCGACGAAGAGAGGCTGGAACCCTTGATGCCGATGACGGACATGAGGCGGCCGGTCTTGGCTCCTTCTTTGCGGTAGCTGAAGAGGAGATCGCGGCGGCAGGCGGTGCAGAGATCGCTCACGATAATGTTCTGGGGGCGGAGCCCAGCGACGAGGAGTTGCGCGCAGTTGGCTTTGCGGAGGTCGAGCAGCACCTTCTTGGGCGGCGGCTGATGGCCGGGCGGCGACATGTTGAGCCACTGCAGCGGATTGGGCTCGTCGCCGGTGCGCAATTCGTCGAACCAGTCGGAAGCATTGGGGAATTGCGATTTGAATTCGACAGCAACTTCCGTGCCGACTTCGTAACAACAGCCGCCGATGGATGGGCCGATGGCCGCCAGCAAGTCCGCGGGCTTCGTGCCGAATTGCATGTGCATCGTGCCGATGGTTTTTGTGACGATGCGCTGCAAGGTACCACGCCAACCGGCGTGGACGGCTGCGACGGCGCGCTTTTTTGGATCAACAAGAAGAATGGGGACGCAATCGGCGGTCTGGACGGCAAGGAGCAGGCTTGCTCGATTTGTCGCGGAGGCGTCACCGCGGCAAGGCTCAGCGAGGGGCGCATGGAGGAGTCGAACGACATCCGAGTGAATCTGCCTGAGAGTAACGAGCGTCAGGCCGTCTGCTCCGAGAGCGGATTGAAAACGGCGGCGATTTTCTAGAACATTTTCTTTGCTGTCCCATTCCGCGAAACCGAGATTCAGGACTTTTTCGCCCTGCAGCTCGCTGACACCGCCGGGCCGCGTGCTGAAACCGTGGACGAGCCAGGGAATTTTCGCCAGAGTGGACGCCTGGAGGATTCGCAAGCCGCGCGCCATGCATTCGGTCCAACCATCCGCAGCCCGCGCGAGGTCCCGCTGCTTGCGGACGCTCCGCTTTACTTTCAGTGTTTTCGTAGCCGTCACAACACTACCAGTATAATCGGACATGGGCTGCTTGGCCGAATGCGGGCGCGAAGGAGCAAATTGATCATCGGGATGGGCGTGGACATTGCTGAGGTGGGCCGCATCCGGGCAGCCATCGAGCGCCATGGCGAAACGTTTTTGCGGCGTCTGTACACGCAAAAAGAGCGCGAATACTGCGAGCAGTTCAAAAACAAATATGAACGCTACGCGGGGCGGTTTGCCGCGAAAGAAGCGGGGATGAAGGCGCTGGGAACCGGCTGGCGGCGCGGGGTGCGGTGGATAGATTTGGAAGTCGTGCGCGAGAAAAGCGGGCGGCCGACGCTGGAGCTGGCAGGGGAAGCAGCGAAAATCGCAGTGCAACTCGGCGTCAAGCATATCGCCCTAAGCATCACGCACACGGAGAATCAAGCGCTCGCGCAGGTCATTTTCGAGGGATAGAAAATCGGAAGAGGAAAAGATAACGCTGAGACGCAGAGAACACAGAGTCAGCGCAGAAAGAGATGTCGACCCGAACAGGGGTCATCGGTGAACTAATAGATAGGGGCAGTTTGCTCTTCGGTAAAAATTTATTTGCTGGCATCAGCCAGCAATGGCCGAATTCGGGCCACGGCATCTTCGATAATCTTGAACCACTGTTCGCGGTTACGGAGAAGAGGTGCAGCTGACGGCCAATTGCCATTTGCGTCAGCCAGCCATGCCATTTTGCCGTCAACCTCTTTCTGTTCATAAGGGAGCCACTTCGACCCTGGAATTAGCTTAGCCAAGGAGTCATAATAAGGCAGCCAGATGTTTCTTGGTATTTTGAGCCTAACGCATTTTAGACTGAAGTGTCCGCTGTGCAGCGTGCCATCGCTCCTAATCTCGCCGAAATTAAAGGTTTCTGAACTGTCTTCGTCCTCAAACTTGAGTATAGCGCTGGCTATTCTAAAATTGAAGTACAGGCCATGCGTGGGGGCTTCTTGAATCGTTTGCTCGGCGAGCGCAGCAAGATCTTCTCCTGCATTCTTCCGCAGCTCATCCAAGAACAATGCCAATGTCAGGGGCGGTGGACGCTTTCCTGAGGTAGCTGTTCTCCCGGCGTCAGCTTCCGGTGTGGTGCACTTTACGCTCACATCGGGAACACTCGAACGTACCTCAACAACTGCGCGGACGACCTCCCGGGTACGGGCGATCACGCGAGGCTGAACAAAGAAACCGTCCTTTGCATGCAGACCGAGCTTAAAAAGAGCGAGCTCGACCAGGCCAAGTGTAAATCCAAGCTGTGGAGTGCGTTGTAAGAATTCGACCATGCCCTCCACCCCTTCGTGGATGCCATCTCCAACGATTAACAACAGAAACTTTCCACCGGCCAAGTTCCGGCTTACAGCGTCCGTAAATTCCGCTTCGCTGAATTCATCTCCTGCTGCGGCTTGAGCTGCACTTATCAAGGGGTCTGAATCCTTCGAATTGCTTGCGCCTCGAATCGCCGAGACCAATTCCGTGTAGGACCATCGCGAGACCTCAGTCGCGTAGTCGATGATTTGTGCGACTACTTGCCGCCTGGCCTCAGGATTGTTCCACAGCTTCGTCTCAACCAAGGTGATGTTGCCTTCTGGGTTGACAAAACAGAGGTCTAGAGGCCCGCGGGACGTCCGAAGCTCCCGAGCGATGGGAATTAGCCCCCGAAAAGCTGGTTCAATTTCATGAATAGGAAGCAGGCCTGGATATTTGAACAACAGTTCTTGCATCCATTCTTCCGACTTACCGAATTCATCAGGGCTTGCTCTTTCGAGCAACCTCTCGACGCCGTCGAGAATCAGCATCGGACGACTAAACTGTCTTGAATCTCTTGACGCCATGGCCCCTCCGAAATCACAGGAAAGTTCTGCTGGGTATCGCGCTCGAGTGCCCCGATTCTATCGCCCGGGAGCAGGAACTAGTTCATGAAACTTCCGCCAGCAGGTGAGTTCCCTCGCTCGCGTTCGCCGTCACGTTCAACCAGCGATTGCTGGGAAATAAACCTTTCACCAAGAGGTGGAGATAATTGCTTGAAATCGCCGGCGTACGGCTGGCTACGGGATCTGTGGAGGCCCGCAGCGTGAGGACACGGAGAGTGCGGCCGAGTTGTGACCGACGGAAGGCCGCGGCTTTGCCTTCGGCGAGAGAGCGCAATGCGCGCGCACGGCGCTTCGTGATGGCACCGGGCACTTGGTTGCGGAGAGAGGCCGCTTTCGTGGCAGGACGTTTCGAATACGAGAAAACATGGAGATATGTGAACGGGAGCGCCTCGATGAACGCCATCGTCGTGGCATGCTCGGCTTCGGTTTCGCCCGGAAAGCCGGCGATGACGTCGGCGCCGATGGCGGCGTGGGGAAGATGTTCCCGGATGAGCTCAACGCGGCGCGCATAGTGCTCGGCGCGGTACCAACGGTGCATTTGAGCGAGAATACGGTCGGAGCCGGACTGGAGCGGCATGTGGAAGTGCTGGGCGAGGCGCTCGGTCGAAGCAAAAAGTTCGACGAGGTCGCGCCTGACATCCATCGGCTCGATGGAGCTGATGCGCAAACGCTCAACGGAGGTTTTCTCCAGAATGCGGCGAAGCAGATCTTCGAACTCGACGCGCGGTGAGAGATCGCGGCCGTAGGTGCCGAGGTTGATCCCGCTCAGGACGATCTCGTGGTAGCCCGCTTCGCTGAGTCTTTGAAGTTCCCGAATCACGTCTTCCGGTGGCAGGCTGCGGCTTCGGCCACGGACAAACGGAATCACGCAAAACGAACATCGGGAGTTACAGCCGTCCTGAATCTTGAGCGTAGGGCGGGTATGATTCCCTTCTCCGCCAAAGACCGGCGTGGTCAGCAGAGTCTTCTGTTCGAAGATGTCGCCGATAAGAAGTTCTGCAGTGTCACGGGAAGCCGGAGTGGACGCAGGTGTGATCGCCGAGACCGGCAGAAAACCACTCGAGAGCGAAGACTTCTGCTGTGGAGAAAGCGCTTCGATGAGTTCTGGGATCTGCGGCTTATGTGAATTGCCGACAACCCAGGCCACTCCCGGGAGCTGGAGCAATTCCTCCGGTGCGCGTTGCGCATAACAACCCGTGACGATGACGCGAACCCTTGGGTTTGCCGTGTGCAGTTTTCGAATGGCGTCGCGGGCCTGGGCGTCCGCGGAGGCCGTCACGGTGCAGGTATTCACGACCACGAAGTCGGCGGTGCCAGGTTCGGATGAGGACGTGCAGCCGCGCTGGAGCAGTTGACGCTCTAGTGCGGCACCATCGGCTTGCGTGGCGCGGCAACCGAATTGTTCGATGAAAAAAGTCGGCATCGAGACCCTTCGCCGGCTCCCCAACCGGGACGCAATCTATCGCTCTAGTACAAGAATAACGGCTTTGGAGGCCCGCGCAAAATGGCAAGGTGACCCATGCTTGCCAGCTCTTAGGATTCGCCTTTACTCGCCGGAGGTGCGCCGCTACAATCCTTCGGCATTCATGGCCCATCGGCGACACAATCCAACGGCGCTCCACGACCCGCTAGTGTCCATCGTCATCCCCGTTTATAACGAAAGGGCGACAATTGACGAGATCTTGAGACGAGTCCTCGACACCGAGGTACGCAAGGAATTGATCGTCGTCGATGATTGCTCTACCGACGGTACGCGCCAGATTCTGGAAACGATGGCGGCGCGGCAGGCGAACGGCGAAAACTTTGCGCCCGTGCACGATGGCGGCGATCCAATCGAACTTCGCGACCTGCACTTCTTTTTTCAATCACGAAACCAAGGCAAAGGTGCGGCGCTCCGACGCGGTTTTGCGCAGGCCACGGGAGAGATTGTGCTGGTGCAAGATGCGGACCTCGAATACGACCCGCGCGACTATTCGAAATTGCTGGAGCCGATCATCGACGGCCGCGCCGATGTCGTCTACGGCTCGCGGTTCCTCGGCGGGCCGCAGCGAGTGCACTACTTTTGGCACTACGTGGCAAACCGCACCCTCACTCTGCTCTCCGATATTTCTACAAACTTAAAGCTGAGTGATATGGAGACCTGCTACAAGGTGTTCCGCAGAGAAGTTCTGAAAGGCATTGAAATCAAGTCCGACCGATTTGGATTCGAACCTGAGATCACTGCCAAAATCGCTAAACACGATTGGCGAATCTACGAAGTGCCGATTAGCTACGCCGGGCGGACGTACGAAGAAGGCAAAAAAATCACCTGGAAGGACGGTATCCAGGCGCTGTGGTGCATCATCCGTTTCAAATTCAGCGACTAGACTGAAACCCGCACCTCGTCCTCGTAACCGCGAGGGTGCTCCTGCTTCCAGGTCCACGCCGACTGGATAATTTCCTCGAGCGAAGAATGGGATGCTTCCCAGCCGAGGGTTCGCTTCAGCTTTTCCTTGCTGGCGACCAGCACCGCCGGGTCGCCGGGACGCCGCGGCCCGAGTTTGCGGGGAATCTTGCGGCCGGTGATTCGTTCCGCCGCATCAATCACTTCGAGAATCGAAAAGCCCCGGCTATTGCCGACGTTGAAGGCTTCACCGGACACGCGGTCAATTTCTTCAAGCGCACGCACATGGGAATCCGCGATGTCCAGGATGTGGATGTAATCGCGGACACAGGTGCCATCCGAGGTCGGATAGTCCGTTCCGAAAACATCGACGTGCGGCAATACTCCTGCGGCCGCGTCCAGCACCCGAGGAATCAAATGTGTTTCCACACGATGATGCTCACCGCGCTCCCGCGAAGCGCCGGCGGCATTGAAATAGCGGAGGCTTACGTATTGCAGCCCGGTATAGGCTTTGTAATCGGCTAGAATTTCCTCAAAGATGAGCTTGGACTTCCCGTAAGGATTGATTGGCGCCTTGGGGTGATCCTCGGGAATGGGAACGGTTTTGGGTTCCCCATACGTCGCCGCTGTCGAAGAAAAAATGAACTTGCGGACGCCGTGGCGGGTCATGGCATCCAACAGATTCACGCCGCAAGCCACGTTCGTGGCGTAGAAAATGCTCGGCTCCTTGACAGACTTGGCGACCAGAGCTTCGGCGGCGAAATGCATGACCGCGTCAACGTTGTGCTGCACGAAAACACTTTCGATCTGATTGCGATCTCCGAGATCTACCTGGCAAAACGCCACTCCCGGAGGCACGGCGGCCCGGTGCCCTTCCAGCAAACTATCCAGCGCGATCACCTTCATTCCGCGCGAAAGCAGAACCTCGGCACAGATGCTGCCGATATATCCGGCCGCGCCAGTAACCAGAATATTCACCGAGTTCGTCTCCACTCTGAGATGAAAACAGACTCAGGCCAAATCGCAAGGTCATAGAATACATCAGGATGGTGAGCGGAGACTTGGCCAGGCTGCCAAGGGACCAGCGTAGCGGGACTAAGCCTGAGCAAGCCGGCGCTGGAACGTCAGCAGGATCAGGTCCGCGCGGCGGCGCACGCCGAACTTGTTCAAGAGATTCGAAACGTGAAACTTTACCGTGCGTTCCGCGATATTCAGTTTGCTGGCGATTTCTTTATTCGAGAGATTCTCGAGCAGCGAATCGAGTACTTCCTGCTCGCGCCGACTCAGATTGGTTACTGAATCCGTCTTTAGCCTGCGGCCCTGGCCCGTGAGAATGGAATCCACGAAGCCGGAAAGAAGCTGACGCGGCACCCAGAATCCTCCATTGGCAACCAGCGGCAGCGCACGGATGAGCTGATCGCGTGCTTCCACGTACGTGAGAAGCCCTTTCACGCCAAGCCGCAGCAGCGAAAAACTGTTGCCTTCGTTGTGCTGCTCGCCCACGACGATCAACCGTGACTCCGGATACCGTTCCATAATATTCGCCAGCAAGGCGCCGGTAGCGGGCTTTGCGGCGTGGGCATCGATCACATAAACCTGCGCTTTGGGCGGTTCGAGGTTCCGCAAGTCCGGCGCCAGGGTGGACTCCAATTGCTGCGCCACGACTTTGAATGGCGCTTTTGTCAAAATACGCTCAAATTCGCTCAACACCAGCGGGTGCGGCGAGAGAATGCAAACGGTTAGTTTTGAGGAAGCGCGTTTTGTAGTCACTATCTGCCAGCCTAGAGAAAACTGGCCAAAGGGGCAAGTACCTTTGGCGGGCCTGTTCACGAACTGTTACTGACGCCTATGCTGCATTTCCCCGGGGTACTACTTTCAATAAGATCTCGACGATCCGTTTGGCCTTGTGTCCAGCGGACATCGGCGGAATGCGCTTCGCCTTGCTCTTACCAGCCAGGACACCCCTCGCTACGGCGATAATTTTAGCAGGATCTGTCCCTACGGGCAGGTTTGTTCCCTGCGAAAGGATTTTATGGCTTGGATTGAATAACTCCATCGTTGCTAAAGACACAGAGCAGTATAACGCCTGGGAACTGTGCTTTCAGGGCGCTGAAATCCCCGTTTGGGCCAAAAAAGCACTAGTTCCACGCTTCCCGGTTTCTGCTCGTCCGCAAACTCGCGTAAAATGAAAGGTCAGCAAGCCTGGGTTTCCCTTCGGTTCAACCCGAAACACCCAGGGAACTCGGCAAGGAGCGTGGTTTTCGGCGGATGCGTAACCTGAACGAATCGGCCCAGACCCTGCGGGAGCTGCTCTCGCAGCGAATCCTCGTGCTTGACGGCGCGATGGGCACCATGCTGCAACAGCGCAATCTCACCGCTGCGGATTTTGGCGGTCCCGCGCTCGAAGGCTGCAACGAGAATCTCGTCCGAACGCGTCCGGACGTGGTTCTGGACATTCACAGGAAATATTTCGAAGCCGGTTCGGACATCGTCGAGACCGATAGCTTCGGCAGCACCTCCATTGTGCTCGCCGAGTACGGACTGGCCGCGGACGCGCACCTCCTCAATAAGGGCGCCGCGGAATTGGCCCGGCAAGCGGCGGACGAGTTCAGCACGCCCGGGAGGCCGCGGTTTGTAGCAGGCTCGATGGGACCGACCACGAAAGCGATCACCGTGACAGGCGGCACCACGTTTCCGGAATTGCGCGACGCTTACTACGTGCAGGCAAGGGGTCTTATTGAGGGAGGCACGGATCTGCTGCTGGTCGAAACCTGTCAGGACACGCGCAACATCAAGGCTGCGCTGCTCGCTATCCTGAGACTTTCGAAAGAGATTGACACACAAGTGCCGCTGATTATTTCCGTGACCATCGAACCGATGGGCTCGATGTTGGCGGGACAGACGATCGAGGCCATGTGGGCTTCGTTGCGGTATGCCAAGCCGCTGGCGTTCGGAATGAATTGCGCCACAGGGCCGGAATTTATGACCGACCACATTCGAACACTGAGCCAGCTCACCAGCGAATTCATCTCCTGCTATCCGAATGCCGGTTTGCCTGACGAAGAGGGTAAGTATCTCGAGACTCCAACGTCCCTCGCGGCGCAGCTCGAGAAATTTGTGGACCATGGCTGGCTCAACCTCGTCGGCGGGTGCTGCGGCACGACCGAACAGCACATTCGCACGATTGCCCAAATGACTGAAGGCAAGAAGCCCCGTCAACGGCCGCCGGAATCGCATCGCGCGGTGTTTTCCGGAATCGAGGCTATCGAGGCGGAAGAAACCACGCGGCCGCTGCTCGTCGGCGAAAGAACCAACGTCATCGGCTCGCGACTCTTCAAGAACCTCGTCGGGGAAGAGAAATGGGAGGAGGCCAGCGAGGTTGCGCGGCGCCAGGTGCGCGGCGGCGCGCAAATCGTGGATGTGTGCCTGCAGAGCACGGAGCGCGACGAAAAGAAAGATATCCCGTCGTTCTACGAAGAGCTGATCCGAAAAGTGAAAGCGCCGGTGATGATCGATACCACCGATCCCACAGCTATCGAACTGGCGCTGACCTATTGCCAGGGCAAATCCATCATCAATTCCATCAACCTCGAGGATGGCGAGGAGAAATTCGAACGCGTCGTGCCGATTGTCCACGAGTTTGGCGCTGCCGTTGTGGTCGGTTGCATTGATGAAGATCCGGTCCAGGCGCAGGCGTTCACGCGCGAGCGCAAGCTGGCCATTGCGCAGCGTTCCTACCGGTTGCTCACGGAAAAGTACGGCCTCGCTCCGGAAGACATCATTTTCGACCCGCTGGTGTTTCCCTGCGCCACCGGCGATGAAAACTACATCGGCGGCGCTGTTGAAACGATGGAAGGCATTCGCCTGATTAAGCAAGCCTTGCCGGGTGTGTGCACCATCCTTGGTATTTCGAACGTTTCCTTCGGTTTGCCGCCCGGCGCGCGCGAAGTCGTCAATTCCGTGTTTCTCTATTACTGCACAAAAGCCGGACTCGACGTGGCGATTGTCAATACAGAGAAAATCGAGCGTTTTGCTTTGATCCCGGCGCACGAGCGCGAACTCGCGGAAAACCTGCTCTTTTCGCACCCGCCAAAGAGCGTGCCCGCGGAGCATTCGAATGCCGAGCTGCTGCTCAACGCCCCCGCGGACTGGCGCAAGCAGAGCAAGAAACAGCGCGCGGCCGTCAATCAATTCTGGATTGCGGCCGTAACCGAGCACTTTCGTACCGCCAAGAAAAAAGACAAAGCCCGCGCCACAGACCTTCCACTCGATGATCGTCTTGCGAATTACATTATCGAAGGCACGCGCGACGGCTTGGTGGCCGACCTCGAGCGCAAACGCGCGGCAGGCACCGCGCCTCTCGATATCATCAACGGACCGCTGATGACCGGCATGGCGGAAGTTGGGCGACTCTTCAACGCGAATGAATTAATCGTCGCCGAAGTATTGCAATCCGCGGAGGCCATGAAGGCGGCTGTGACCCATCTCGAGCAGTTCATGGAAAAAGCGGACACCGCCAAGCGCGGCAAAGTTGTTCTTGCGACCGTCAAGGGCGACGTACACGACATTGGCAAGAATCTTGTGGAGATCATTTTCAAAAACAATGGCTACGAGGTTGTAAATCTCGGCATCAAGGTGCCGCCCGAAGAATTAATCAAGGCTTATCAGGAGCACCACCCGGACGCCATCGGCCTTTCCGGGCTGCTGGTCAAGAGCGCGCAGCAGATGGTCACTACTGCCTGCGACCTAAAAGATGCGGGGATCGAAATTCCCCTGCTCGTCGGCGGCGCGGCCCTTTCTGCGAAATTCACGCAAACAAGAATTGCACCAAGCTACGGGAAAGCGGTGTGCTACGCGAAGGACGCCATGACGGGGCTGCGTTTGATGAACCAGTTGATGGATCCCGCCACACGCGAGACCGTGCTGCGTGACCACGCTGCTTCGGGAGATGGTTTTAGCGTTACGACCACGGTTAGCATATCGCCTGCTTCTAAGCCAGCGCGCTCGCCGCGCATTCGGACCGATTTGCCGATCCCCCGCGTACAATATCTGGACCTCAAGGTCCGTTTGGTACCCGATCTCCGCGAAATCTGGAGCTACATCAATCCCTACATGCTCTATGGGCGGCACCTAGGATTTCGAGGCGATTTCGAGAAGCATCTTGCCGAGCGCGATTCGAAAGCCGTTGAGCTGTTCGAGAGCATGGAAGAGGTGAGAAAAGAAGCCGCCTCGTTTATGAAGATCCGCGCAGTCTGGCAATTTTTCGAAGCGGAGGCAGAAGGAGAATTGCTGCACTTTTTTGCGCCGGGAGCGAAAGGACCGCTGCATACGTTTCGGTTCGCAAGGCAGCGTAAGGGCGATTATCTCTGCCTCAGCGATTATGTTTTGCGGGTTCAGAACGGCCAGCGCGACCACGTGGCGCTCTTCGTCGTGACCGCCGGCGAGGGGATCCGCGAGCACGCGGAAAAAGCAAAAAACGAAGGCTACTATTTCCTGAGTCATGGACTGCAAGCTCTGGCCATCGAAACCGCGGAGGCGTGCGCCGAATGGCTACACCGCCGTATCCGCGAGGACTGGGGCTTCCCCGATCCGCCGGACATGCCCATGGCGCAGCGCTTCACTTCACGCTATCGCGGCAAGCGGTACAGTTTCGGTTATCCTGCTTGTCCTAATCTTGAGGACCAGGCCGGCATTTGGAAACTGCTGAAGCCGGAAGAAATCGGGGTGCAACTCACGGAAGGATTCATGATGGACCCGGAAGCCAGCGTGAGTGCGTTGGTGTTCCATCATCCGGATTGCACGTATTTTTCCGTCGGCGAATCAGAGTGAGTCCTCAGAAATGTGCGGTGTGAAGGGCCAACGATGGCGCGGCGTTCTAGTAAGCGCCGTCACCGCTCAAAACGGCGCGGGGTGTTGCCAGGAGAATTTTTACATCGAGCCAGATTGACCAAGACTGGGAGTATCGAACATCCAATCGAACCATGTCATCGAAGCACGTGCGGCTTCGGCCGCTCACTTGCCATAGCCCGGTGATACCCGGTTTGACCTCCAGGACTCGGCGGCGATGCCAGATTTCATAAATTTCAAATTCATAGGGCAGGGAGGGACGCGGACCAACCAGAGACATCTCCCCGCGCAAAACGTTCCAGAACTGCGGAAGTTCATCAAGGCTCGTCTTCCGCAGGAATCTGCCGAGGGGAGTCACGCGGGAATCATTCGTGATTTTGTAGACCACGGGCTTACCCGAGTTGCCGTTTTCGCTATCCGGCTGGCCGGCAATAAAACGCTGGATGTACTCTTGGTGGATGCTAGGATCATTGTTGGTGTACATCGTTCGGAACTTCAGGCACTTAAAGCGAGATCCAAATTGGCCAAGCCGCTCTTGCTGGAAAATCACGGGACCCTTGGATGTCAGCTTGATCGCAATCGCAATCAGCCCAACCAGGGGGCTGAGGATGAGAAGCAACGCGGCGCTCCCCACCACATCGATCACACGCTTCACAACTTGCGGGACGCTATTCTTCACATCTCCCTTGGAGAGATCCGGATAGAACCTGGTATTAGCAACCGGTTTGTCTCCATCTTGACCCGGATTCTCCGGGAACTGATGAACAGTGATAACCAAGCTCGACATGGCTTTGTGACTTAGCTCACCTTGTAGAGCGTTCACGATCTTGGCATGCAGTACCTCGCCGATGGGGTTCTTGCCTTCTGGACAGATTTCCGTGAAGATGACTCCCAGGACCACGCCCTTCTCATACCAGCCAACCAGATCGGTTTCACGAGTGGATTTCAGAAGAACCGAGGTCACCCGCGACAGGAGGCGGTTCGCGGTCTTCTTCTCGACCAGGGCATTGGCATCTACCAACATTAATACAAATGGTTTCCGCGAGCGTTCTGCCCGCCGGCGCTCCAGCGTCAGCATGGTGTGGAATGACTCTTCCTGCAAGATCTCCTGTTGCCCCGTGAGAATGGAGCCGAATGCAGCCTTACGACTGGTAGAACGGAGCCCGCTCAGTTCCCAAAGGGCCGGAATTCTTGAGTAGCTGTTTCCCATCTTTCTTTCTTGAGACCTCGTGAGAGTGCTTCAGCAGATTCTTTTGCGCGCTTTTCCCTACAACTTCAAACTTGCCGCCGAATCACCAGCTTCTTACTTTCAGCGCATCGCTGAACGCGGGAAGCGATGAATTAAGCGAGTGCCGGTTCGAGCAGAGGTAGAATCGGTCGTGGTTGAACCACGGTTGCGTGTCTCGGCTGAACCGGGGAAACCACCGACCTGTCAATTTCCAATGCCACTGACCGGCGGAGCAGCGAAACAGAAACGACGATCCGCTGAGTTCCCTTGAAGCTGGTCAGAACTCCCTCAACCCCGCTTAGCGCTCCATCTTCGATGCGGACAATCTGACCCACTTCTAGAAATGGCCAGGGTTTGAGGGGAAGACCCGTGGAAATCATTTTCTGAACGGCTTTGAGCTCTGATTCCTCGATCGGAATAGGAATGCGGCCGCTTCCCACTACAGAGATCACGCCCGGGGTGATAAGGACAGGTAGACGATCAAAGACATTAAAACGGCAGAACAAATAGCCCGGAAACAAGGGGGCCACTGCTTCCGTGGACCGGCCGCGCCCTCCCTTCACGGTCTTGAAGGTCGGCAGAAAGGTTTCATATCCCTTGCTCGAAAGGAGAGCTGCTGTCGAGTTCTCCCAACGGCTCCTAAGCTGGAGTGCATACCACCGATAAGCGATGGGCTGGGTGCTCATCCTGGGTTAGATCCTCCCTGTAACCACTGCGTCGGCATGAAATTGAAACCTTACTCGGTTACACACCCGTGATGGGCTCTCACGGTAAAGGCACAAAGTACGACGCAATCATCCTGCCATTGCTGTCGCTCGGGCCGTCCCACGCCAGCGGGAAGACCAGCTCATAACTCGCTGACAGATCAACACTTATTTCGCTAGTGTAAAACCGGGCACACACAAGGATAGATTTCGCCTCGGACGAACGGCAAAGAGATGAAAACCGTTGCCCACATTCTCCAATGGGTTTCCAGATTTGCTCCAATTCGCGCAAGCCGAGGCATATGCTCGTAAGCTGTTTATTTCAAAGCGGTTACATGATTGCCACTGATTTGTTACATCCAACTTTTGGATACAAGGAGGTAGGCAGAAAGAGTCTGGCGCATTAGGAGTGAAATACTAAAACAACGCCACTAATGCTTGGGTGTCAGCAAAAAGGATCGAGTCGGACCGTTGGGATCGGTTTGCTGCTCTACCACAATTTGCCCCTGATCGTTAATACCCGTCGCTCGGGTTAAGATCAGCCCGGATGTCCGTGGGATCACAGAATTGAGGTCGGTAATCTTGCCGTTGTTCCAAAGAACCGCGCGCACCTGACCGCTGGAATTCAAGGAGGATCCAACCACCTGCCCAGTTCCGTTCACTGCTGCGGCCTGGCTTCCACTCCCGGGCTGAATTGCACTTTTCGGAAGTGTGCCGAGATTGCGCATTACGCCGTTTTGCCACAAAAACGCAACGGTGGATTGATCGCTGAGTTCCGCCCAACCTACCACGGCACCCTGATTATTGACTCCGTCGGCCGTGCTGTGCAGGCCACCGAGCGTGCCCAAGTCGCTGATCACGCCATTCTGCCAGGTCACGGCGCGCACGACGCCCTGATTGGTCGCAAATCCGCTCGAAACCCCTGCGCTCTGCCCCTTGTCGTTAATGCAGATTGCCGTGCTCCCGCTGCCACTTGGGCCAAGATCCCCGATAGACTGCCGTTGCCCGTTCGTCCACTGCGCCGCACCACCACGAACATTCTTCGCAGATTCCATGCCGACGATTACGCCCTGCGAATTAATCCCATGAGCCGCACTCGTTTCTCCAGGCACGCCAAGATCGGTCATGACTCCATTCGCCCAAACAAAGGCGTGCATTTCGCCGCTGGCAGTGCTGGCTTGGCCCACCACCTGTCCCAAGTCATTGATTGCATACGCGGTGCTGACACTTCCCCCGAGCGTGCCCAGGTCCGTCAGGACCCCGTTGGACCAGAGGAAAGCGTGGTCAGCCGAGGTTCCCACGACCTGGCCGGACTTATTGATGGCGGCTACTTTGGCCGAACTGGAGCCGGAAAGGGTGCCCAGGTCCGTCACGGTGTAGTTCCCTTGGGCGGTGGCCAGCGGCGCGAATCCACCGACAAGGACACACAGAAACAGTATTTGCCTGCGAAAATCTTCCATTTCGCTCTCTCCTTAGCGGCATGACTGCGTGTAGTGCCATGCGCTTTTGCGCGGTGGGACTACGCGACGATTCCAGTATGATGCGGTTATGGATTCAGCCGCGCTCGCAGTGAAAACACCGTATCCAATGAATTATTTACTGGAAGGCAGAACGCTCACTGCCACCGGGAAGGAATAAGAAACCGGCACCTACCACACCTTCCACGGCCGCTTGCCCGAGGCCCACAACTCTTCGAGGAGCATCTTGTCACGCAGGGTGTCCATGCTCTGCCAAAAACCGCGGTGCCGATAAGCGCGAAGCTTGCCTTCCTGCGCCAGTTTCTCCATGGGTTCGCGCTCCCAAACCGTAGAATCGCCGGCAATATAGTCGATTGCTTTGGGCTCGAGAACGAAGAACCCGCCGTTGATCCACCCGGAGCCACCTTCCGGCTTTTCCTTGAAACTGGAAATCACGGTCTGCTCATGGTCCAAGCTGAACGCACCGAATCTGCCGGCAGGTTGCACCGCAGTCAGGGTGGCAAGACCTCCCTGTTGACGATGAAAAGCGATGAGGTCGCCGAGATTGAGGTCGCTCACCCCATCCCCGTACGTGAAGCAAAATGTCTCGTCGCCAAGAAGATGGCGTACACGCTTCAGGCGACCGCCGGTCATGGTTGACTCGCCAGTATCGATGAGAGTGACTCTCCAAGCCTCGACGCCATTGTTCAGGAAGCTCATCTTCCGGTCGCGCATCTCGAAGGTCACATCACACATATGCAGGACGTAGCTTGCGAAGTATTCCTTGATGATATGGCCCTTGTAGCCGCAGCAAACGATGAAATCATTGATTCCGTGGAAGGAATACAACTTCATGATGTGCCACAGAATGGGTTTCTCACCGATCTCGATCATCGGCTTCGGTTTGACAAGGGTTTCCTCACTTAACCTGGAGCCAAAACCCCCGGCGAGAATTACTGCCTTCATAGAGAGCCATTCCTCCCAAATACACCCCTGTTGGGTTAACCGCAGACTGTCTCAGCAAAGGGAGCAAATTAGCGGCCAGGTGGAGGGAGCGGGGCTAGACGGGGAGGCAGGTTAGTGAGGCGCAGGGTCTAGCTAAGCCGTTACATGTCAACATCTTAAGGAAAGCATGAAGAATTGGGCCTAGAGGGGTATTTTTTCAGCTGGACCCGCTCCGGGATTGGTCTAGATCGAGGGAAAAACTTTGCCACAAATTACCATGCACATTCGCTCGGCGACACTCTACCATGCAAAGTTGTCTGCGCTGCAATCTAGATGGCGGATCGCGCTTGTAGCTTAGAAGCAGTGTGCCTTAGGCCTAGTGCAAGACCAGGACCCAGTCGTGTGTTCCGTCAGAGTGCACCGTGCTGAGCGTCGTGAAGCTCTGGGAGCCGCTATTGGGGAAAGGCGAGCCAACGATCACTGTTGAATTGCCGGTCGTCGGGTCGTACCAGGAGGCCGTCATCGGCTTCGAGAAGTTCGCCATATTGACGGTTAGCGTGGTTGCAACGGGGGTATATGTAATCGCCAACGAACCATCTGTGATCCAGGCAGTTGTAGCGTAGGTCGCGTTGTACATATTCAGGTTATTCGGCGCGGCTGTGCCGTACCCTGATGTGACTACAACGTGCCCCGTATCGGGGACAAGATTCCACCATGCGTAAGGAGCTAGAAGCTGCGGGAGGTATTTAGCTTCCAATGTGGCCGTTGTTGTTAAACTTCCCGGATAGTTCGTATCAAAGTGATTTACTGACTCGTTGCCCCAGATTGTCCCAGCCGCCCCGCTCGTCACCGCGTAATAGGCTTCTTGGCGGAGGATGAAAGCGTTCGCCGGACTCGATAATTGGCCGGTGTTGTTACCCCCTTCGTAGTTCGATTCCAAGAGAAATACTGGGAGAGTTGGCGAACTTGCATAGGCTTGGCCGACGTAATCATAAACCTCGTAGTAAGTATAGACTGCGTCGAGAGTCAAATTAGAAGCGAGCGTGCCAGCAGCTTGATTCGAGTAGGACCGCTGGTAATTAAGTTGAATGGACTGTAAGTGGTTCGTGTCCACCGACTTGATTCCCGACATGATGTTATTGACTAGGGCTAAATTGGAGGCCGTTTGCCAGCTTTGAAAGTCATTTCCGTTGTACCAGATGATGTTCGCAAAGTTCTTGTAGCGGTTACCAAGGTAGACTCCCCAGTTGAAGCACTTCGTGTTCCCGGCGTTCTGGAACGTGACTAGAAAATTCTGCGTAATCAGCGGATTGAAAACCACCATGAGACCGTTGTTCGCCGCGTCGGTGAGTAGTGTATCAATCTCGGACCAGAAGGCGTTGTTCGGAGTCGCGAGGTCGTAGGTCGAAGGACTATTACCGGTCGTGAAGGGAAGTGTTCCATCCTTGGCTGCTCCACTCGCGGGGCAATTCCCCGAAGCGTATGTGCTGAACAGGTCCGTGGCCGTATAGCCCTTCGCGTGGCGGTCAGCGAAGTAGGTATTCCAGTTCGATTGAGCGAGCGCACAGACGATGTGATGTCCCGCATCCAGCAGCATGAACCTAGGGACATTGTTCTGGTCAACAAGATACCGGCCGTTGGAACTGACTTTGATCGGCAGGCTCACGGTCCCAGTCGTAACCGTGAAGTTAACGCCGTTGCTGGCAACGCCGCCAACGGTCACAACAACGTTGCCCGTGGCCGCCCCTGTGGGAACCGGTGCCGTGATGCTCGATGCGGTCCAGCTCGTCGGAGTCGCCGCCGTTCCGTTGAACTTAACCGTGCTCGTTCCCTGGGTCGAGCCGAAGTTCGTTCCAGTGATCGTCACCGAGGTCCCCACCGAGCCGGAAGCCGGATTCAAACTCGTGATGCTCGGCGGGGGTACCATGACCGTGAAGGTCACACCATTGCTCGCCACGCCGCCTACCGTCACCACCACATTCCCGGTCGTCGCGCCGCTCGGCACCGGCACTGCGATGCTCGTGGCGCTCCAACTCGTCGGCGTTGCGGTCGTGCCATTGAATTTGACGGTGCTCGTTCCCTGGGTCGAGCCGAAGTTCGTTCCAGTGATCGTCACCGAGGTCCCCACCGGGCCAGAAGCCGGATTCAAACTCGTGATGCTCGGCGGTACCGACACGGGATTCGCCGTAAAGTTCACTCCTGTGACATTGGCCCCGTTCACCGTCGTACTCTGGCTGCTTGGACTAAACGTATAACCTACGTGGTTCGGAGCAACCCCGTACGTCCCATTCGGTAATCCAGCAAACACATAATTGCCCGAGTTGTCCGCTGTCGTGGTCGTGCTCGCCGCCCCAGTCAGCGTCAACGTCGCCCCGCTTCCTCCGGCGGAAGGGCTAATCGTCCCGGAAATGCTAAAACCGGGCGTCTTAAACTTGCCCGGGCCTTTTGCGCGGTTACTTTTCGAGTCCGTGGAGCTAACTTGGTAATAGTATGTGGTGCCCGCGGACAAGCCAGAAAGGCTTACTTGGTGGCTCGTGACCATGGTGGAATCGACGGGTGTGCTGATTCCGTAGGAGGAAGTCGTCCCATAAGCAACCGCTGAGTCCGCCGGGACGTTCGTTGTCCAAACAATCTGAGAAGTCGAGGTGGTAGTGGATGCGGTTCGTACGTTCGTAATGCTGAGGGTAGAGGGCGGCGGATTGGTGCTGCTGCTGTCACTAACCAAGCCCGCGCAACCGTTGAGCAGCAACAGAGGCGCGAGGGCCACAACGACCAAAAGCATACAGCCTTGCCTCCGGAGCAAGGTAAGGGCGGGTTTACATGCGAAAACCGGGTGAGATGCTTGAGTTTTTCCCGCTCCCATTATTTCCTCTGGGCTTAGGTCAGTTCGAAGGCTGGAGCGGGGTGGGGGTCCGCCGGAAACTACTGCTCTGACTAGCCCTTACACGAGAGGAAGGGTAGGGAAATCGAAAGTCTGCTGCTACTGGTATCGAGGACAGTTTTGGTACAGGGCCCATAATTGTCCAGACATTACACCACTTTTGCCCTGCGACTAGGGAGCCACTGACCAGTAGGACGAGATTGCTCCCTAAATCCAGTGTAGATGATTTTCGCATTGCAGGAGGCGGGAGGCATGGAGGAGAGGAAGTGTATTAGTCAAGATAGATCCCTCACAGGTTTGGATGGCTGAACGAGTTCGCGAACGCGTTCAGCGGGCGTCTTCCCCTTGAGCGCTAGATGCGGTCGATCCTCGTTGTACTCTGCTTCCCACTTCTTGAGTTTTCGAGTCAGATCTTTTTTGTGCCGGAAGTATTTTCCTCGATAAAACTCTTCAGAATCTGTTTTATGGCTTCGCTCTACCTTGCCATTTGCCTCTGGACGTCCGGGAGGGATGTGTCGATGAGAAATGCTTAGATCGGAAAGATGCCAGGTGAACTGTGGTCCGAACGAAGAGTCATTGTCAGTCTGGATTTTTTGGATGGCGAAAGGAAAATGCTCACGAACTTCCCTAAGGAAGTCGATGGCAGTCTTGGTGTTGTTGTGGTCGTAGATGCGCAAAACGCGAAAGCGCGTAGCTTCATCAATCGCTGTGAATTGATAAAAGCGCTGCCGAGCTCTTCCAATACGCGGAACGAACTTCACATCGAGCTGAACAGAGCGCCCCGGGACCTGCAGGGGTGCGTCTGTGGGTCTAGGGCCAGGACGGTACTTCTTCAGTGAAACGTGGCCCACACGGTGACGGCGGAAAATCTTAAAGATGGTCGTTGGCGATACATATGCGTGGTAGTGCCGTTGAAGATACAAGCTGGTTCTGATGGCGCCGTAGCGGCGTTCTTCTCGAATACGGAGGATCAGCGAGACAATTTCGGGCGGAATGCGATACCGGATGTGGTGTGGCCTGCGTGACTGATCCCTAAGGCCGGCTAAACCATTCTTTTCATAGCGCTTCTTCCAAATGTAGAAGTGCGTTCTGGACACTCCAAAGAACCGGCAGGTCAAACTAACGTTGCCGCTCACGCGCTGCGCATGCTGTAGCATGCGCAGCCTGGCCTTCACCTTCCTCTCTTGGATCTGCTCGTTCACTTGATTCTTCATCCCGAACCTCCTCTTGTGGGTTGTGAGAATACCCCACCTGTCCGGGATGTCTATTAGCAGCTTCACATGAACAACACCGCCTATATTGGGCTC
>QHYN01000041.1 GCA_003224145.1 Acidobacteriota bacterium | reverse complement strand
GGATACCCGAGGAATCCATACGTATGCAGATCCCTGTCTCTGACGTTCTCCAGCGCCTCTTTGTACGTCGGCACCCGCTCCAGCCACCCCAGCGGCGTCACCATGGACAGCAGCAAGTGCAACTCCGCATGTTCCGGAATCACCGACTGCTGAAAAAGCACGCTTTTCTTTGGATCGAGCCCCGCCGCCAGATAATCGATCATGATCTGCAGCGTGTTCTCAGCCACCGCCGACGTATCCGCGTAATCGCTCGTCAGTGCATGCCAATCCGCAATGAAATAGAAGCAATCGTAGGCAGGATCATTCTGCAGCCGCACCCAATTCTGCAGCGCCCCAAAGTAATGCCCGATATGCAGCCGCCCCGTCGGCCGCATCCCGCTCAACACCCTGCTCTTGTGTAGCGGCGGGTTTACCCCGCCGTCTTTCTTCCCCTTATCCCCTGTCTCCAAACGCCTCTCCTCTTTGCTGTTGTAGTGGCCAGTCTTCAGACCGGTTCTTTTCCTTCTTGTCTTGGCCCTTATCCCTCTCGAAATTCTAGTTCTCAAGAGGCGGAGTCCTCACGGTTGGATGAACCAAATACTGTTGCCGTCGGCGTCCTTTACGTACATTTCCCGCGTTCCCCACGTCTGGTCAACCGGTTTGACGGCAATCGGGATCCCTTTTGCCACGAATTCCGCGTGCAGAGCGTCCACATTCTCAACGATCAGGTTGACCACCCCGCCCGAAACGCCGTCCCCGGAAAACGAGGAAACGTGCATCCAAATCCCGTCGCGCGTGATCCCCATATAACAGGGATCGGGCATCGCCTCATTCGCACGATGCGCGAATTCCCGCCGGAAGCCGAGCCGCTTGCAATAGAACTCCTCCGCAGCAGCCGCGTTCGACACATGGACGAGAGGGATGGCCATCTTCAGCACGTAGCACCTCGCTCAAAGACAGCAGACATCACAATAAAGACGCCGCCCGAGCGGCGATGCACTACTTCCTGCCGACCCCAGCGGACGCCAAGGTGACATCTTGAACCCTCGCCGTTTTTTCCAGCAGGTCGCGGGCGATGATCATCCGCTGCACCTCGCTCGTCCCCTCGTAAATGGTAATTACGCGCGCATCCCGGTACATTCGCTCCACGTCCGTCTCGCGCGAGTACCCCACGGCGCCATGTACCTGCACTGCCTTATAGACCACGCGATTGACCATTTCGCTCGCGTAAAGTTTTGCCTTGGAAGCGCTTGCGCCCACTTTCGTGGGATGCGCGTCCTTCAGCCACGCCGCGTAATAAGTCAGCCCGCGCGCCGCCTCGATCTCCGTCTGCATATCGGCAATCATCCACTGAATCGCCTGAAACTCGCTGATGGACTTCCCAAACGCCTTGCGCTGCTTCGCATACTTCACCGTTTCTTCCAGCGCCCCTTGCGCCAGCCCCACCGCCTGCGCCGCAATCCCAATCCGCCCGCCATCCAGTGCGCTCAGTGCAATCTTCAACCCCTGCCCTTCTTCCCCCAGCCGGTTTTCCCCCGGCACCACGCAATCATTCAGCAGAATTTCCACGGACGGCGATGACCGCTGGCCCATTTTGTCCTCGTGCCGCCCCACGCGAAATCCAGGGAACCCGGGCTCCACCAAAAACGCGCTGATTCCCTTCCCGCCCGCCGCCGGATCGGTCTTCGCAAAAACCAGCAGCACGCCCGCGACGTTACCGTTCGTCACCCACGTCTTCGTTCCGTTGAGCTTGTAAGCGTTCCCTTCCCGCGTCGCGCGCGCCTGAATGCCTGCCGCGTCCGAACCGGCCGCCGGTTCCGTCAGGCAAAACGCGCCGAGCGTTTCTCCCGTGGCCATGCGCCGCAAATATTTTTTCTTCTGCGCCTCGTTTCCGAACAGCAGCAGCGGCGCTTGCACCGCCGAATTCGTCACCCCCAGCGCCGTGGACATCGCCGTGAACACGCGCGCCACTTCTTCCAGCATCAAGGCATACGAAACGGTATCCAGCCCCGGCCCGCCCCATTCTTCCGGCACCAGCATTCCGCAGCAGCCCATTTCGCCGAGTTTTTGGATCGCTTCGGCGGGAAATTTTTCCTGCTTCTCCATCTCCTTGACGAACGGGCGCACCTCCGTTTCCATGAATTGGCGGACGGTGTCGCGAATCAATTTTTGGTGATCGTTCAGCGAAAAATCCATCGCGTCGAGTGTACACGCGATGCTAGTGCCGTTCCAACTTATCTCGCCCAAGAGTAAATTGGGACGCGCTAAAGCGCGCCTCTACAGCTTGGCCAAAATGGCTGAATAGCACGGCTAGGCGGGAAGCAGAAGACGGGGCGGTTGGGAAGAAGTTCGAGCGGGCCAGGCCCGGGCATTGTCGGACTATACCAAGGCGACTTCGCGGTCGAAATGAGGCTTCTTTTCGGCGTGGAGCTTTAGGGCTATACCGCAGACCGTAGCGATCCGCTCGAGCATCTTGAGCGAATGGCCCGTGTATTCGGCGTTTTCAAGGCGGGCAATCACAGATTGGGTGCTGCCGACCTTCTTAGCGAGTTCAGTCTGAGTGAGCCCCGCATCCTCGCGCATTTCGCGGACAAGCATGGCCAGGTCAATTTGGTGCAGGGTGCGCGCGAAGGTCTTCCGGTAGGTTGCACTCTTGCGGCCACGCTGCTCGACAGATTCGCTGTGTCGGTCGCGTTTGACGGTTTGCTTCATAAGTCCAACTCCTTCAGGATCGATTCTCTTTCCTTTTGCGATCCTGTGTAACGATTTCGGTATTTCACCCAGAGCTTCCTTAACTGCTCTGCCCTCGTAATCTCGCCCGGCGGTGTCTGCTCGGTTTTCTTCTGAAATCCGGACGTAATCACGACCAGCATGCCCGGCTGATAGAAGAACAAGACCCGAAAAACCCGATCGAATTGCTTAACCCTTAGTTCGAAGATGTCCTCCGTGAGTTTCTTAACGAACTTTCCTTGCATCCGGTTGCCGTAGATGCGGAGGCGATCAATGAAGGCATCTATGCGGGCGGCTGCCTTGTCGTCCAGCGAGTCTACGAACTCTCGAGCCGGGGTCCGCCCGTTCGGTAGCTCGACGTACTCAATCGTAAATTCGCCGGTCACTTGTCTCCATCGCCCGAGTTCTGATTATCGCATAATTGCTATGTACTGCAAAACGATTTGCGCGGGAATTCACAGCGGGTGAAGTGGCGGGCGGCCCTTGCGGGGGAGCGGATTGGCGAGCGCAGGGAGAGGAGGCGGGAGCTTGCCGGAGGCGAGGGCGTCTAGGGCGCGGAGGCGGGCGGTGAGTTCGGCGTCGGTCAAGCGGCGCTCGCGGTAGAGCCAGCGGAGGAAATCTCCGGCGGAGCGATCCCTTTTCTGCGAGTTGCACTGCAAACAGCAGGAGACGAGGTTGCGATAGGAATTGCTCCCGAAGGACACGCGCGGGACAACGTGATCGAGGCAGCGAATCAAAGGCGTAAGGCGACGCAGGCAATAGAAACAGCGTCCGCGTTCTCGCACATGGATGGCGTGGCGCAGAGCCCTGTTCTTCAGGAAGTCCTCCTCGAAGTCGAGGCAGCGAGGAAGGGGCCTGGCGTCGCGGCGGCGGGTCGTCTTGTGGCGGGTGGCACGAATTTCGTCGGGCAAGCGCACCTCGACGACATGGCCGGCTTTGCTGCGTTCGACCAGGCGCAAAACGCCATGGGCGATAAGACGGCGCACGGCCCAACGGGCGGGGTTGGTGGAGAGGCGAGCACCGCGGGCGAGCCAGGCAATGGAGAACCGGAGGCGGGCCCTTCCTTCTAGACGGCTATGCCGCAGGAGATGAGAATAGACGGCGCGGTCCGTGATGGACAGCCGCAGCCGGGGAACGAGCAGGTCTTCGAGTTGTTTCCAGATTTGTGCGGCGTTGGGTTTTTTGGTTTTCATGGTCCGATCCAGAGTGGAGAGCGCGGGGATACCGCTTTGGCGCTTGAGAGATTTGGGAGACTTTGCAACGCTGAAGGCGCGATACAAAAACGGAGAAAAAGCCCCGGCAGGATGCCGGCGGTACGAGAAGGGCACGATGTTCCGGCTGCTGCCCGGAATCTGCGATATCGTGCCCCAACAAAAGAAAAAGCCCCGACTTGGTCGGGGCGCAGTACTTTAGGGGAGTAATTCTACCAGAGTAGTAATCGCTTTGTCAAGGCCAAGATATTTACCGGAGGACTCAACGAGGCATTAGTTCTGCTCGATGCCGAATCGCACGCAACCACATCACGCGGATCAGTGCGCTGCCCGGATAAATCACGCGCCAATAAGCGCCAAACTTTTTTCGCACGGACGCGTCGGTCGCAGAGACGCGCGTCTCCGTGGTCAAAACGGTTTCCCCGTTCGCTGCGTACTCCAGGCGAAAATTCATGGCCGCGAGCGCGAACCCGGGTGCATGGAGTGCTTTGAAATCGTCCGGCGTAGGATCTTTCTTCAATCGCGTTCCTTGGGGAGCAGCCACGAGCGTACCCAGTACGATCTCACGGTCCGGTTCTTCCGCCAGTTTCATGAAACTCGTCCGCAGCGCCACGTCCAGCAGCGGTTTGCCGGAAGGCGCATTCAAAATGCTCTCCGGCCCGGAGCGGCCACCGCGCCGGACCCAGGTCAGCGTTCGGAAGAGAAAAATCTCGTCCGCACTTACTTCTTGAATCGCTCTGAACACCTTCTGCCGCGGAGCGTTGATGCGGATCGAATGAAACTCACTGAATTGATAGGCCGGCACGAAATCGTCGAGGTGAGTCCGTTGCAGCGCGATTCTTTCCTCACTGGCCGGCAGATTGATGGCGATCAAGAAGAGAGCCACTCCGCACAGGGATACGATAAGCCCAAACGTTCGGCTGGCAATTCCCAGAAATCTGAGAGGGTGGAGAACCGAAATAGCGCCCACCAGCAACGCGAGGAGACCGGTGTAAACGAGAATTGTGCCGACCAGATTCATGAAGTCAAGTATTGCGTTACAACTTGTGATGTGTGAGTTGGTGATTCTCAGCCTGAGGAGGTGTTCCCTTGAGGTGCGACCGCAAAAGGCTCACAATCACCGCGAAAGTTAATCCGCCAAGACTTAGGTTCCAGAAAAACCTGTGCGGGCCCAACGGATGCAGCCACAATGCCAGCGAATGCGTCGTGAACAAAACAAGGACGAATATAGCAAGTCGAAGCATCACGCCTTTCGTCTGGGCTCGTCGCCAATTGCTTTGTTCGGCCCGAGCGGACCTTTTAATCGTTGTGTATTCCATGGATCACAGCTTGAAGAGTTCGCGCATGCGCTTGATTTGCGAGCGGCTCACCGGAATTTCGGTTTGTTTTTTGTCGTTCATTTTGAGCATGAAGGTGGACTTGAACCACGGCACCACTTCCTTGATGTAGTGAATATTCACCAGGAACGAGCGGTGCGGCCGCCAAAAAAAATCGGAGTCAAGAGCGGCGTTCAATTCCTCGAGCCTGCGGTAATTGGAAGTGCCTTCGATGTCTTTCGCGGTCACGGAAATCATTCCGCGCTCGATGGAGGCAAAGATCAGGTCCTCCGCATCCACGAGCAGCAACTTTTGCTGGGTTTTCACGATGATTTTCACGGGCGGCGTTGACGTTTGCTTCGCCGCGCCCAATTGGCTGACCAGGTTTTCCAGCCGCTCCACGGGGCTCGTCTGTGCTTCGATCTCGCGCCGGGCCCGCTGAATTGCTTTGGAAATCCGGGCCTTATCGAACGGCTTCAAAACATAGTCCACCGCGTTCACGTCAAACGCCTGCACCGCGTAGTGATCGAACGCCGTGGCAAAAACAACATGGGGCACTTTCATCTTGCGTTCGACCAGCTTTTTGAGCACTCCGAAACCATCCAGCCCGGGCATTTGGACATCCAGAAAGACGAGGTCCGGCGAGTGTTCTTTGATGAGGTTAACGGCTTCCACGCCGTTCTTCCCTTGCCCAATGACGTTGATCTCCGGAAAACCTTTGAGCAAGTAGGCCAACTCTTCGCGCGCGGGCTTCTCGTCGTCCACGATGATGGTGTTGATGGGCATCGACAAGATGTTATCAGTTTTCAGTTCGGAGTGTTCAGCTCAGGCTTAGAAGAAAGACGAACTTCGCTCACGACCATTCGCAATGACGTGCGGTGACAGATCTGGGGCGCAGCATGCTGCGCCCCTACAGAAGAGTGAGGATTCTGGGTTTCACGATATGATGTCGTGCGAACCGTCGCGAGGAAAAATGAAAAAATATTCAGGCAGCGTTCGGAGGAAAAAAAACAAGAGGGACGCGCTAAAGCCCGCCCCTACAGAAGAGCCCCCAAAGGCAAAAGTTCTCAGCAGCCGGGTCATTTACGAAGGGGCGGTGTTCGGGATTCGCCGCGATGAGGTCATCGAGCCGAGCGGTGTTCGAGCGACGCGGGAAATGATCACGCACCCGGGTTCGGTCGTGGTTCTTCCCGTGCTTCCGGACGGGCGCATCCTGCTCATCCAGCAATACCGCTACGCTGCGCGACAGTACCTGTGGGAATTGGTGGCTGGGCGCGTGGATCCCGGCGAGAATCCACGACAAGCCGCGGCGCGCGAACTGATCGAGGAAACCGGGTACCGCGCCAAGCGCTTCCGGATTTTTCTGGAGTTCTTCCCCACCCCGGGCTTCTTGGAAGAAAAAATGTTTCTGCTGCTCGCGGAAGAACTAACTCCGGGGAAGGCGCAGCCGGAAGAGGACGAGAAAATTATTCCCCGTGCCTATAACCACAGGCAACTCGAGGAGATGATTCGAAAGGGAAAGCTGCGCGACGCGAAAACTATTGCAGGAATTTTGTATTACCTGCGCTTCCTTGCGCGTTAGACTGCAACTCCCGTACGTACTCGCATTGAACCGATTTTATGGCGGGTATAAGCCTACTTTTTTCTAGTAAGCAAGCCACTTGCCCTATTGACTCGGCATCCCGTTCCGAAATACACTCCGCGCAACTTGTATCTCTAACGGCGTTAGGGATCTTTTTCTAGCGCCACTAAGGGACGGCATGGGACATCTGGAAGTTTCAGTCAGGAGGCCAATCGAAGTGCGAGGAACCGTGAAGTGGTTTAATAATTCCAAGGGTTACGGCTTCATCGGGCGCGATGATGGTCCGGACATATTCGTGCATTATTCCGCCATCACCGGCGACGGGTACCGTACCTTGCAAGAGGGAGATCCGGTGGAATTTGAGATCGTTCAAGGCCCGAAAGGTCCCCAGGCTGCCAACGTCTCGAAACCAAGCAACTGAAGAAGAAGTTCGCCATGGTGCGGCCGGCAGAAGCGCCCTTCTGCCGGCCATTTTGTGAGGCAAGGGAGGCACAGGAGGTAAGGAGGCAAGGATTGGGGAAGGGGATCAGTTTCCGGGTGCCCCCGTCATCCGCCCGCAAGCCGCCGCAAGGCCAATGGAGCTTTCAACTTCCCACAACGGGACTTATTGACAGCAAGGGAGAGACCGTACTTAGCAGTGCACTCGTTTCCAGTCTTGTTCTTCTTGATTCCAGTTCTATTCCGCGCCTGTCTTGATGCCCAAGCCGCCAGCTCGAAGCGCCCGCTCCTTCATCACCGCGAAGAAAACCGGAACCAAAATCAGAACGTGAATTGTCGACGTAATCATGCCGCCGACAATAGGCGCAGCGAGGGGTTTCATGACATCCGAACCGATTCCGCTTTCCCAGAGGATTGGGATGAGGCTGGCGAGAACCACCGTCACCGTCATGAGCTTCGGGCGCAAGCGCAGTACGGCACCCTCGATCGTGGCGGCCTCAATATCTTCGTGCTTGAGCGGGTGACCGGACGCGAGGCGCTTGTCGAGTGACTCATGGAGATAGACGACCATCACAACTCCGGTCTCCACGGCGATTCCAAAGAGTGCGATGTAGCCCACCCAAACGGCGACGCTGAAGTTGTAGCCAAGCCAATACTGGAGAATCAGGCCGCCAGTCATGGCATAAAACGTCGGGAAGATGAGGACAGCAGCTTCCGCAAGCGAATGAAAGACCATGTAGAGCAACAAGAAGATCACGAAAAATACGATAGGGACAATGAACTTCAGCCTTTCTTTGGCGCGGACTTCGAATTCGTACTCTCCGGACCACTTGTAGCTGTATCCCGGGGGAAGACTCAGTTTTTCGCTGAGGAGTTGGTTAGCCTTAGCAACGAATCCCCCGTAGTCCTTCGTTGCGAGGTCTAGATAGACGTAGCCCGTTAGTAGGCCGTCCTCATCGCGAATCATAGCTGGCCCTCGAGAGAAGTAGGCCTTCGCAACTTCTGAAATGGGAATCTGAGCTCCAGCGGGTGTGGCGATAACGACCCGCTCTAGTTGCGCAATGTCATCACGGAAGTCCCGACTATAGCGCACATTAATGGGATAGCGTTCGCGTCCTTCGATGTTTTCGGCGACGTTCTCGCCGCCGATACCAGACGTCACCGCGCGCTGGACATCTGCCACGGTAAGTCCATAACGGGCTGCTTCGGGGCGGTTGACCTCGACGTTTATGTAAAAGCCCTCTGCCACGCGTTCGGCAAAGATGGAACGTAGTTCGGGAATCCCGCCAAGAACCTGCTGCAACTGAGCACCCGCTTGCTGGATACCTTGTACATTCGGACCCTGAATCTTCAGCCCCACCGGAGTCTTGATTCCGGTTAGTTCCATATCGAGCCGGTTTTGTACAGGCATGGTCCAGGTATTCGTTAGACCTGGGAATTGAAGCTTCTCATCCATCTCGCGAATCAGCTTTTCGTAGGTCATGCCAGCACGCCACTGCTCGCGTGGTTTGAGCATGATCGTGGTGTCGTACATGTCGAGTGGGGCGTTGTCGGTGGGGCTGTCGGAACGGCCAACCGCTCCAAAAACGCTTTCGACTTCAGGGAAAGACTTGATGATACGGTCTTGTATCTGGAGCAGCGCCGAGGCCTGTGTGATCGAGATGCCGGGAAGGGCGGTTGGCATGTAGAGCGAGGAACCTTCGTAAAGCGGTGGCATGAACTGGCTGCCGATGCGCCAAGCCAGCGGAACGGTGACTGCCAAAAAGATGAGGTTGAGAAGCAGCGTCGTCTTGCGGTACCGCAGACACAAGCGGAGAACGGGTAAGTACAAGGCCTGTGTCCACCCCGAAAATGGATTCTTAGATTCAGGTCGGAGACGGCCGCGAATGAAAATGACCATCAGGACGGGAACGAGCGTGATGGCGAGGATCGAAGAGAATGCCACGGAGAGAGTCTTAGTCCACGCAAGCGGGCGGAACATGCGACCTTCTTGTGCTTCGAGAAGGAATACCGGCAGGAACGACACGAGGATAACGAGCAACGAAAAGAAGATGGCCGGGCCAACCTGTTTCGCCGCACCCATCAGAATGCGCCGCCTTTCCTTTTCTGTCAGTTTGGCTTCCGTTGTCGCAATGTGTTCCGACAAGTGGCGGTAGCCGTTCTCGACCATCACAATGGCTGCGTCAATGAGCACACCTATGGCGAGCGCCAGGCCGCCAAGGGACATGATGTTGGAACTGACATGCAGAACGTACATGGGTATGAAGGACGCCAGGACCGCGATGGGCAGAGTCAGGATCGGGATTAGCGCAGAGCGGAAATGGAACAGGAAAGCAATGGTCACGAAGCTGACGATGATGGCTTCTTCGAGGAGATCGCGTTGTAGAGTTTCGATGGACGCCTGAATCAATCCGGACCGGTCGTAACCGGAGACAATCTCGACACCGGAGGGAAGCGACGGTTTGATTTCAACAAGCTTTTTCTTAACACCATCGATCACGTTAAGGGCATTCATTCCGTACCGCATCACAATGATTCCGCCAGCAGTTTCCCCTTCGCCGTTCCACTCGACGACACCCTGGCGGATATCCGGACCAAAGGTGACGGTTCCCAGGTCGCGGACGAGAACCGGCGTGCCGTTCTTGGTAGCGACGGGCACGGTTTCGAGGTCTCGGAGCGAACGGAGGTAGCCTAGGCCGCGAATCATGTATTGAGCGCCACCCATTTCAAGCACTCGACCGCCGACTTCATTCGTGCTGTCGCGGACACGGTCGATCACCATTGAGAGCGGAATGTTGTAGGCGCGAAGCTTGTTGGGGTCCAGATTTACCTGATATTGACGAACGAATCCTCCGATGGAGGCGACTTCTGAAACACCCGGGACGGTTTCGAGTTGATAGCGAAGATACCAGTCCTGAAGACTGCGCAAGTCTGCGAGGCTGTGCTGGTGGGAGCGGTCAATGACCGCATACTCGTACACCCAACCGGCACCTGTGGCGTCGGGACCAATCATCGGGGAAACGTTTTTCGGCAAGACTCCCTGGAGTTGCTGGATATATTCGAGAACACGTGAACGCGCCCAATAGAGGTCGGTGCCATCCTCGAAGACGACGAAGATGTATGCGTCTCCGAACATTGTCTGCGCGCGAACGGCCTTCACATGAGGGGCGGCCAGCAACGTGGTGACGACCGGATAGGTGACCTGGTCTTCAATGATATTCGGCGGCTGGCCTTCCCAAGGAACGTGCACAATCACCTGCACATCAGAAATGTCCGGCAGCGCATCCATCGGAATATTCTTGAGCGACCAGATGCCAGCCAGAACCAGCAGCAAGGTCGCCGTGAAAACGAGGAATCGATTGCTCGCGCACCAATCAATCACGCGGGAGATCATCGCTACATTCCCCCTTCGGCATTCACGCTCAGCTTTTTAGTCGCGAGGACTGCTCCGTTCTTGATCGCTGTGATGGTGAGTTGCCACGCGCCGCCACTGTCGAGATTCACTTGGCCTTCGTAGATGCCGCCGCCCTTCTCACTCAGGGGCGTTACGACATTCATCGCAGCCATGCCCATTTGCGGCATGCCAGGCATGTAGCTGCGCACGCTCACCTGGGCTCCAGTGATGGGGGAACCATCAGAGGTCGCGAGTTTCACCCGATACAGGTTTGTTCCCTTACGCGGTGTGGAGGGCGCGGTCGACAATTCAATTTGAGGCGCCGGTCGGGTTGTGGGAGCGTTCATTGCGGCTGCCTCGCCTGCTCCCGGCGGAGGAGGAACGAAGGAACCGACGGCCGCTTGTAGTTGGCTTTCCGAATCAATCAGGAAGTTCGCAGAGGTGACGATCCGCTCGCCGGCTTTCAAACCCTTCAGGACAACGTACTGGTCGCCTGCTTGAGGTCCCAATTGCACGTCGCGTGGCTCCAGATAACCCGCGCCTCGGTCCACGAAAACAATCTGTCGCGTCCCTGACTGCAGAACACCACCCACGGGGATTACGAGCTGGTTGCCGAGCGGCACCTGCAAAACTACGTTCACGTACATTCCAGGCGTGAGCGCAAGATTTGGATTGGAAAAGACAAGGCGTACTCGGGCCGTCCGCGTGGTCGTGTCCACGTCGGGGTAGATGAAATCGACCCTTCCTCGAAATGTTTTTCCCGGATAGGAGTCCACGCTCAAGGCGGTCGGTGCTCCGACCCTTATGCGTCCTAGGTCGTTCTGGAAGATTTGCGCGAAGACCCAGACAGTTGAGAGGTTCGCGATGGTATAGAGATGGGTGTCTGGCTGGAAAGTCAGATTCGGCAGAGCGTGACGTTCGGTGATGTAGCCCGAAACGGGCGAATCGATTTCGAGTTCTTGCTGCACCTGGCTGGAAGATTCGAGCCGGTCAATTTCGCGCTGCGGTACATTCCACTGCTTCAAACGATCCGCGGATGCAGCGAGCAGCGACGCAAATCCGGCAGACACACCCGGCACAGTGCTCTGCGAAAGACCTTGGGCGTTCTGCTTCGCGAGCAGGTACTCGCGCTCGGCGGCGGCGAGCTCCGGGCTATAGATTGTGAAAAGCGGCTGTCCGTCGCGAACGTATTTGTACGTTGCGTCGGCAAATACCTTCACGATATACCCCGAGAAGCGCGTCTGCACATAGGACAAACGTGTTTCGTCGATGGCCACGTTCCCAGTCACGCGAATTTCATCCTGCACCGGCTTCCGTTCAACGGTTCCAAACATGACGCCGATGGATTGCAATCGCTCAGCGGAAAGCTGGACGGGTGCGAGAGGAGTCTCCATCGGGGGCGGAGCCGAACTAGGAGAACTGCTCTGAGCCAGTTGCGCCGCAACATTGGGCGCGGAGCCTGCTGCGTGTCGCGGTGTGGTGGACCTTCGAGCGCTCCACCAAATTCCTGCCAGCGCGCCAAGGAAGACTAGGTTCCCCACCAGTGCAAGGAAGAATGCTTTTCGATAGTTCCTCATGATGTTGCTCCCTAGCTGCGTTATTTAGCGCAGCGACAATCCGGTAATTTCTTCGAGTTGAGCCAAGGCCATCTCGTGTTCTGAAAGCGTCTGCCAGTACTCCTCGTCGAGCTTGAGCACGTCGAGGAAGGAAGCGAGCAAGGCCTGAAAATCCTGGCGGTTCGATTGATAGGCAGCCATGCCGGCTTCCAGCTCTGCGCGCGCCTGTGGAATCAATCCTTCGCGGTAAATCTTGAGGAGTTCTTCCGATTTTTCCGCACTCAGGAACCGCTGGCGAAGCTGGAAGGCGATTTGCTGTGTTTGCGCCTCATATTCGCTTCTCGCACGATGTTGATCCGCCTCCGCCTGCGCTAGTTCAGGCCGCTGGCGTCGGCCACGATAGATCGGAATGCGGACGCCAAGCGTCACCATGTAGTAGGCGCGAAACTGCGTGGGGTCGGTGCGCTGCCACATATATTGAAGGTTGAAGTCTGGATAGAAGTCCTTCTTGGCTAGGTCAACCTGCAATCGCTGCTTCTCGACCATTTGTTGTGCGCTCGCGATTTCGGGATTGTTGGTTTTCGCGGCCGCCAGCAGTTCGTCATAGGTGCCGCCGGCAAGGCTTTCCGAGAGCTCAGCCGTCTCGATATCGGGCGAGGATTGCGTACGGTTGAGAAGCTGCTTGATTTCCGCTTGAATCTTCCCGGCTTCTAGCTGGTCCTTGGTGATCTCTCTCAGTAGCTTGGTACGTTCGATCTGCGCCTGTAGCACGTCATGTTGATTTTCCATGCCGCTTCGATAGCGGGCCTCGGCCGCCTGCTCGATTTGTTGCAGTAACTTTCCGTCTCCTTCAAGGATCGCTTGCCGCTTGGCGAGATAACCCAACTGGAAGTAGGTCATCTTTAACTCCGCGAGAACAGACCTGCGGACTGATTCATATTTCTGCTGCGTCACGTCGGCATCTTTTTTGGCAATCTCACCGCGAAGACGCAGTTTTCCTGGGTACGGAAGATCCTGTGAGATGCCGAGGCCCACGTAAGCGAAATCGCTGTTGGTGTAGCCGGAGAAAGGGCGAGGGCTACCGACACTCACGTGCTGGAGGACGAATTGCGGATCGGGGAGTGTCGAGACCTGCGTTGGTATATGCTGCGCGGATTGCCAGGCATGTCGGGCCGCTTGAATCTGAGGATTATTGCGTTCGGCTTCGGTGAGAAGGTCGGCAAGCTTCGCAAGCTGGCTAGGGGGAAGTGCCTCTTGTGCCCGCGTTAGCGTGCTCACCGACAGAAATAGAAGACTTGCAAAAACCGCAGCGTAACTGAACTTCATAAGCTGTCCTTTCACGTCACGGGGCCTTTGCCCGTGCTGGGCTCAGAGGCTTCCGCCATGAGCTTGCGAATCCTGTGCACAAAAGGAGACACACGTGCGCACTCCGAAGGGCGATTAGGATGGTCTTAGATCAGGAAGATGCAGAGAAGGGACTGAGCCGAGGGAGGTGAGAGGTCTTGTACGATGAGGACTGGCGGCAGGCGCTGAATGCGGGGAGTGCAACCCGTTGAGTCGAGAACCGCGATGGGTGCCGCCAAAGAAAGATCAGATACCTTGTATTGTAACTGTGGGGTCGGAGCCTTAGAGACAACGCAGCAGGATGTGCCCGGCGCTGCGACGAGTTGAGTGCCGCTCTCGTCCATGTTCATTTGGTCGCATTGGGATTGAGTTTTTGGCGTCGCGCATTCAGCCAGCTTCGACGTAAGTAGTGCACAAGCAGAAAGCGGTACCGGTCCCGGCCCTATGAGGCTCAACGCCAACGCGAAAATGAGTGATCGTCTCACGGATCCTGATTCTATCATACAGGCTTTTGGGGGAAGCCTCAAACTTAAGTATCTCCCCTCTGATTGCGGGAGACTGTGAGATGGGTCACGGAATCAAGTGACCGCGTCACGAAGGGATACGGTCGACTCTTAAGATGGCGGAACTTAGTAAGGCTAGGTTCAAAACGGCGTTGTAGAAAGCGAAAGACGAGGTTCGGGCGAGTCGTCGGGCACTCGGAAACTAATCGGGCTTATAATTGGGCCGCTATGGACAACAAACAGATCGCCCGTATCCTGCGCGAAACCGCACAGCTTCTGGAAATCGACGGGGCCATCATCGGCCGGTACCGCAGTTACGAGAAGGCCGCGGAATTGATCGATAGCCTGCCGGAGTCGATCGAGCAACTGGTGAAAGAACCAGAAAAACTCAAAGAGCTTCCCGGAATTGGCGAGCGCATGGTCGAGCATCTTCAGGAAATCGTAAAGACCGGCGACTACTCCCTGCGAAAAAAACTTCTGAAGAAGTATCCCGCCACGATTCTGGATTTGCTGCAACTGCAGTCGCTGGGCCCGAAGAAAGTGGCGTTCCTGTGGTCGAATTTCAAAGCTGGCACCGTGGCAGCTGTGGAGAAACTCGCAAGAGAAGAAAAGCTGCGCGACCTGGCGGGCTTCGGCGAAAAGAGCGAGCAAAATATTTTGAGGGCGGTGGAAGTTTTCAAGAAGTCCTCAGGCCGCTTTCTCGTGCACACGGCGGAAGCCGCAGCGCTAGCCATCGCGGCACACATCGAGAAGGCCGGAAAAGCAGTGGATTCGGTGACGCCCGCGGGTTCGCTGCGGCGCGGCAAGGAAACCGTGGGGGACCTAGATCTGCTGGTCACGCTGGCGGATGGCTTCACGTCGCAGAAACACGTCGACGCACTCGCCGCGCACATCCTGGAATATCCGGGCATTGAACAGAAACTGGCGCACGGGGAAAACAAAGTCAGCTTCACACTGGAGAACGGACTGCAGGTGGATGTGCGGCTGCTCGAAAAAGAGAATTTCGGAGCGGCGCTGCTGTATTTCACGGGTTCGAAAGAGCACAACGTGACGCTGCGCGGCCGCGCCAACGACATGGGGCTTACGCTCAATGAATACGCGCTGGCGACGTTGAAGGGCGAAAGGCGCGTTGCGGGCCGCACGGAAGAGGAGATCTACGCAAAACTAAAACTGGATTTCATCCCGCCCGAGTTGCGCGAAAACACCGGGGAAATCGCCGCCGCGGAGCACCACAAGCTGCCGCATTTGCTGACGCTGAAGGACATCAAGGGTGACTTGCAGATGCACACGACCGCCAGCGACGGGAAGAATTCGATTGAGGAAATGGCCGAAGCCGCACGCCAACTGGGCCACCAGTACATCGCGATTACGGATCATTCGAAAGCGGTCACCGTGGCTAACGGGCTGGACGAAAAACGGGCCGCGGCACATATCAAGAAGATTCACGCGATGAATGAGAAAGAGCTGGGAATCCGCGTGCTTGCCGGGGCGGAGGTCGACATTCTGAAAGACGGCTCGCTGGATTATTCCGACGAGATTCTTGCACAACTCGACGTGGTGGTCTGTTCGGTTCATTCGTACATGAATCTGGACCGCGCGGCGATGACGGAACGGTTGCTGGCAGCCATCGAAAACCCCTATACGCAGATTATTGCCCACCCCACCGGGCGGCTGCTGCTGCGCCGCGATCCCTTCGACTACGACATGGAAAAGGTGCTGGAAGCGTGCGCGAAACACGGAGTGGCGATGGAGTGCAACTCCTACCCGGACCGCCTGGACCTCAAGGACGTTTCCTTGCGCATGTGCAAGGAGCGCGGCGTGAACGTGGTGATCTCGACGGACTCGCACAACACCACCAACCTTTCTTTCATCCGGTATGGGGTAACCATGGCGCGGCGAGGGTGGCTGGAGAAGAAGAATGTCATCAATACTTTGCTGGCGGAAGAATTTCTGGCAGCGCTGCGACCCAAGCCTGGCGCCGTGCGCAAGAAGCATGCCGCGAGAGCGAACCGTTAGATTGTTGACTTTGCCGTCCGGGTGATATACAAGGTGGCCAAAGGTCCCTCCGAATCCCGTCAATTTGACTAAAGGGGAAAAACCATGAAACGAATCCTATTCGCAGCTCTATTGGCTCTTTGTGTCTTGTTCTTGCTCCCAAGCAGACCAACCAACGCGCAGCAGACGGAGCAAAAGAAACTGGCTCCACTGGAATGGGAAACACTACGAGACGGCGTGCAGGTGCTAAAGGTTTGGAAGCTGGAGGAAGCGGACAAGTACCCTCAAATCTCTGTTCTGCGAGTATCCAACGCTGAATATCTTAAATTTTTCCAAGACCCGAAAGGATTCGTGAAATTCATCAACGCGAACCAGGTTTTCTCGAAACCCGTAAAAGTAGCTGGTCCGTGGGTGACGCTATCTTCGTATAACCCAAAAAACCCAAAGGACGATCCTGACTGGGTGCTCACGCTCGTTCACGGGAAATTGAGCTACATGGTAGTTTCTGCCCTGCCGCAATTGACGCAGGAATACCCCTAAAACGAAGTGACAACCACGTGGCTCGCGGGCAGGCGCCTCCCGGGTGCGGAGAGCTGCTCTCAAGCATGATGAATATTTTCTGCAGGTTAAAGGCTCATTCGGTGGAGGAGTTCTTCAAATCGCTTGTCCGAGCGCAGCGGGTCCAGTGCGGGTTCGACTTTAAGCCGAACTAAGAACGAATCGTGCTCTTTGTAAGCCTTTTCTAACAACGAAAATGCCTTGTCCCTGTCGCCCAAGGCCGCATGGATCTCCGCTAACAAAGACGCCGGAACGTAATGAATTTTGGACGCGTCGTTCAGTTGCCCAATAACCTTCTTAGCATCGGCCTTTTTGCCGGATAGCGCATACGCGAATCCCAGGCTCGCCAGCCGCAGGGGATCATTACCGGAAGACGTCGCCAGGGTGCGGTACAGGGCGATAGCCTGGTCATAGGCCCCGGACGCCAGTTGGGCGGACCCGACGCAGTCACGCGCGGACATGGAATGCGGATCCAAGTCCACAACCGTGCGGCATTGTTCGATGGCGCGATCGTATTTGCGCGCGTAGTAGAATACCCATCCCGCACTCAGAGTGGTGATAGCGGAATAAGGCTCGAGTTCTTGGGCGGTCCGGATCTCACCCAGAGCCTGATCGTGCCGCCCCATCTCCGACAGGAAGCCAGAATAGACTCGGTGTGCTTCCGCGTCACTGGGGTTCAATTCGATCGCGCGCCGGTATTCTCTGTCCGCACCGAGCCAGTCCCAATCACCATAGAATTTGATGGTGGCCAGTGTCGCATGAGCATCAGCCAGGCCGTCATCGAGTGCCAGAGCCTTCTGAACGTAGTCCTTCGCTCTCGGCATTGCTACTCGAGGCGACAGTTCATTCGTTAACCAGTAGTAGTCGGCCAAGCCCGCGTAAGCAGGAGCGTAGTTGGAGTCGATCCTAATGGCCTCCTCGAAGTACGTTTTAGCTTCCCGCAGCTGATCTTCCGTTCCTTGATGCACGTGGTAACGACCCTTGAGGTAGGCGTCGTGCGCCGCAAAATTCGCCGAAGGCGTTTTTGCCAGGCGCGCCTTTTCCTGAGGCGTCAGGGTCACATCAATTTCATGGACGATCGCGCCAGCGACGTCTGCTTGCAGGGCAAAGACATTTTGCAGGTCCCTCTGGTAGGTTCTAGACCAGAGTTGCGTATCCGTCGGGCCGTAAACGAGCCGGGCTGTGACGCGAGCCAAACCATCGGAGCGCGATACCGAACCTTCCACAATGGCATCGACATGGAGCTCTTGCGCGATTTGGTCGAGCCGCTTCTGCGAGGACTTATAGCGCATCGTGGAGGTCCGGGAAATCACTCGCAGTGCCTGGAGCTGGCCGAGGTCCGTAATCAGGGCCTCCGTCATGCCATCGGCGAAGTACTCCTGATCGGGGTCGCCAGAAAGATTCTCAAATGGCAGAACGGCCAGCGATCGAATTTGTGGCGCGCGGGTGCGGCCGAGCAGCCGGTCACGCCAACCCCCGGTGTTCAGAGCCGTCAGGCTTACTGCGGCCGCCAAGAATCCGGCCACCGAGTATACGATCCATTTCTTAACGCCGCGCAGGAAGGGAACTTGTACGGGCAAGGCTACATTTCCAGAAGAGGTCGGCTGCAGGCGGTGCAGATCCACGAGAAGCTCTTTGGCTGATTGATAGCGGCGGCTGGGGTCCTTGTCCAGACACTTGAGGATGATGGAATCCAGCTCCGACGAGATTCGGGGATTCAATGCGCGAGTGGGAATGGGGGGCTGATGAAGGATCGCATCGATGAGGCGCGTAACGACGCCATCTCTGAAGGCTCGACGTCCGGCGGCCATCTCATAGAGCACAGCGCCAATGGTATAGATGTCCGCGCGCGCATCTACGCGCTGGCCCTGGAGCTGCTCCGGGGGCATGTACGGAAGCGTGCCCGCGCCGGCTTGGGAGTCGGCCCAGACCTCGGTCGGTCCTTCCTCTGCCGGGTTAAGCAACTTGGCCAGGCCGAAGTCCAATACCTTGGCAGACCCCTTCGTGGTGATGGCGATATTGCCAGGCTTCAGATCCCGATGTACTATGCCGTGCTCGTGTGCCTCCTCAAGCGCGGAGGCAATCTGAATTCCGAGTGCGATCACATCCTTTTCCGGAAGCGTTCTGCCAACGAGCTGATTGGCGAGTGTTTTACCTGGAAAATACTCCATCACGAGAAAATCGACGCCTTCTTGCGTGTCGAACTCGTAGACCGTTCCTATATTCGGATGGTTGAGTTTGGCCAGCGCCAGAGCCTCCTTGCGGAAGTGTTTGCGGGCGGTATCATCGTTGAGAGTGCCCGAATGCAAGACTTTCACAGCAACTTCGCGATCCAGCTGCTCATCGCGAGCGCGGTAGACGACACCCGTTCCTCCGGCTCCGACTTTCTCCAGGATGCGGTAATGGCCGAGAGTCTGGCCAATCATGAGGCTGGACCTGCTTAGTAAAGGCCATCTTAGGTTGGTCCGGCTAGCGAGTCAACGCGAGCTTTGATGGATGGCTTCCGTTTGGGAACATTTTTTGCCAAAGCCTCGTATCATTCGGTAGGACGTTGAATCGTCGGGGATTCCGATGTTTTTGGAACGGAGGCTACGAACTATGAAATTACTCTGCCGCCCCGAGATTGCCATGTGGCTGGGAATCTTCTGCGCCGGTTTGCTCGCGGCTGCGCTCGTTGCCCCACCAGCTCACGCGGAGGAGGTTACGAAGTCCTTTGCCGTGTCCGGACGCCCAAACGTACGAGTAGAAACCAATGATGGCAGCGTGCGTGTGACGTCGGCGGATTCCAAGCAGGTTGAATTTCAGGTGGAGTACCAGGGCTACGAATTGGGCAAAAATCTCAGAGTGGATGCCCGCCAAGATGGCGATAAGGTGGAGCTTGTCGCCCGAATCACCGGCCATTGGGGAATCAATTTCAACTGGGGCCACAATTCCAGGAGACTGCACATTGAAGTACGCATGCCGCGGGACGGCGATTTGCAGGTGGATACGGGCGATGGTTCTGTCGAAGCCAGCTCAGTCAATGGAACGGTGAATGTGCATACGGGCGACGGGTCGGTAAAGGCAAATTCCCTCAACGGCACCATCGATCTCCATACCAGCGACGGCAGTATCACGGTGGACAGCTTGAAAGGGGACATCCGGCTGCGCACAGGGGATGGCTCGATTGAAGCCCGCGACTTGGACGGGAAGGTCGAAGCGGACTCCGGCGACGGGCATATCCGGCTGGTAGGGCGGTTCGAGGCGCTGAATGTCAAGACGGGAGACGGCAGCGTGGATACGCGGGTGCTTCCCGGATCCAAAATGGCAACGAACTGGACCCTGCGCACAGGAGACGGCAGCGTGGACGTTGTCCTCCCGTCTGATTTTCAGGCGGACATCAATGCCACGACCGGGGATGGGCACATCAGTCTAGGCATTCCTGTGACGGTTGAAGGCACGTTCAGTAAGTCGGAAGTTCGAGGCAAGATGAACGGCGGCGGACAGATGCTGACCATCCACACGGGAGATGGGTCGATCCGGCTGAGCAAGAGCTAGGTTCGGCCAAGAAAAATCAGCCCCCCGCAAGAAGGGCCATAAGGGAGGCAGTTCCAGTACCCTGGGTGCAGGAAAATCGTGTCAGCTATTGTCCCGTTCTGGCAGCATTGCGGCACGCCCGACCAATCGCAAATCATTGAGATATAGGTATCTTACAGCTTGGTGATGGACTTGCACTTTCCCCGATCGATAGATCGGGAGACTCCGTTGATCGTTTATGCCCTGCTTGCCGCTGTCCTCATGCTGATCGGCGTTACAGCCGTCAGTTCCCTCGACTTCACGAATACCAAACGCCGCCGCTAATTCGAACAGAACAAACGAACGGGGTCAGGCTCTGCCGGGGCTTTGCAAGGGGAAGCGCGGGGACGGTGCGACGAGCTGTCCTGCATGACGTAGCGTACAATTGTTCTCCCTCGCTCCGGCTCAAGAGGAGCGAGTCCTAAAC